>JAITRH010000207.1 GCA_031288495.1 Treponema sp.
TCCGGGCGGTAAAGGCCGGTGTCTTCACGGTGCCGGGAGACGGTTCCGTCAACTTTAAGCCCGTGTTTCAGAGGCTCATAGCGGCAAAGTATTCCGGCTGGTGGGTGGTGGAGGCCGAGCAGGACCCCGCCACGGCCAACCCGCTGGAGTACGCGGTAAAGGCCCGCTCGTACATCAGAAAGGCGGCGGGGATTTAAGGAAGGGGTGCTTCGACTTCATGGAAGATTTCGTCCTAACCATGGAAAATATCACCAAGTCTTTTTCAGGCAACGAGGTGCTACATTCGGTATCCTTTAACCTGAAATCGGGAGAGGTGCATACCCTCATAGGGGAAAACGGCTCGGGGAAATCGACATTGATGAAGATACTTATGGGGATATACCATGGGGAGCAGGGAATCATCAGAATTTTCGGGGAAGAACGGGTCTTTTTCAACCCTGCCCAGGCCCTGGAACACGGGATTGCAATGATCCACCAGGAGCTTTCTCCGGTGCTGGACATGGAAATATCGGAAAATATCTTTATCGGCAGGGAAATTCGGGACCGGTCGGGGCTGCTGGTGAATATCCGGGAAACCAGGCGCCGGGCGGCGGAATTGCTGGCCCAATTCAGCCTCGACCTGGACCCCGCAGTCAAAATGCGGGCACTCAGTGTCGGCCAATGTCAGCTTATCGAGATTATCAAGGCTATTTCTTGTAACGCGAAAATCATCATCATGGATGAGCCCACTTCGGCCATTACGGAAAAAGAAGCGGAACTCCTTTTTGAGCAGATACATCGGCTGCGTTCCCAAGGAGTGTCAATTATCTATATTTCCCACAAGATGGAGGAGATATTCAAAATATCCGACCGCATTACAGTCCTGCGTGACGGTAACTATATTGGTACCAGGGACGCCTCGGAGCTTAATCAGGGGGAACTCATCAAGATGATGGTGGGCAGGGAACTGTCCGATGTATTTCCGAAAAAAAACGTAGCCGCGGGAAGGGTGGTTCTGCGCACCCGGGGCATATCTCTGGGAAACAAGGTAAAACAGGCCGGCTTTGAACTGCGCGAGGGGGAGATCCTGGGTATAGCTGGGCTGGTGGGCGCGGGTAGAAGCGAAATGGTGGAGAGTATCTTTGGATTACGAAAAAAAGACAGCGGCGAGATAGAAATAAATGGTTGCCCCATAAGTATCCGTTGTCCCAGAGACGCTATCAAGCAGAACATTGCCCTTATCACGGAAGACCGGAAAATGACGGGTCTCAATTTGCGGGCATCCATCGGCAACAACATCACCATTGTTTCTATAAAAAACCTTGCCAAACACGGACTGTTGAACCGGCAGCGGGAACAGGAGTGCGCGGACCGTTTTGTGAACAAACTGCGGATCAAGGCGCCGGGGATTGAGACACAGACTCTATCTCTAAGCGGCGGGAACCAGCAGAAGGTGGTTATTGCCAAGTGGCTGGTAGGGGATCCCGATATCATCATTATGGATGAACCTACCCGGGGAATTGACGTGGGGGCCAAGCGGGACATATACTTGCTTATGGGCGATCTGGTGGAAAAGGGCAAATCCATCATCATGATTTCATCGGAAATGCCGGAGCTCATTGGTATGTGCGATCGGATCATTGTTTTAGCTGAGGGAAAAATTACCGGCGAATTTGAGCGGGAACGGTTTTCCCAAGAGGATATTATGTGGTGCGCCGCCGGAGGCGACCGCTTACTGGCAGAGGATAGACGTGAGCCATCATCAAGTTTTTAATCCGGTTAAACATATCACTGCTATTCGGGAATTCATGATGCTCTTCATCCTGGCCCTGATCGTTATCATCCTCAGCATCCTCTCCCCCGCCTTTGCGGACGTAAAGAATTTTGTAAACATTTTTAAACAGGCGGCAATTAACGGTATTCTGGCGACGGGAATGATGTGTGTCATCCTGACCGGCGGGTTCGATCTGTCGGTGGGTTCGATTGTAGGCTTTACCGGGGTGGTTGCCGCCATCTTTGCCCAGGGCCAGTATCCCATTGGTGTACCGATTCTGTTTTCGGTACTGAGCGGCCTTGTCATCGGCTTGATAAACGGAGTCTGTGTTTCCTGGTTGGCCATTCCCGCCTTTGTCGTTACCCTGGGGACCCAATCAATCGTCCGGGGGCTTGCCCATCTTGCTTCCGGAGGAATGCCTATTTTCGGCGTAACCAAGGCCTATGAAAAAATCGCCGGGGGATTGATTCTGGATTTCATCCCATTCTTGGTTGTTTATTATATTCTGATTGTGCTTTGTTTCGGATTTATCCTGACCAAAACGGTTTACGGACGGAGGATCTACATGACCGGAGGAAACGCTGTCGCCGCTGAAGTGTCGGGGATAAACGTCAACTTTATCAAGACCTCGGTTTATGGCATCTGTGGCCTTCTTTCTGGGGTTGCCGGGTGTCTCCTTACTTCCCGGACTATCTCCGGTTCTCCGGTTACCGGCCAGGGTTATGAACTGGACGCCATTGCTGCTGTGGTAATCGGGGGAATCAGCCTGGAGGGAGGAGCGGGGAAGTGGTACGGGTCGATGATCGGTGCCCTGATGCTGGCCGTTATCAGCAACGGCCTTGATATCATGCGGGTCCCCTCGTATTATCAACTGCTCTTTAAGGGGACCATTATCGTGGCGGCGGTTTTTCTGGACGTTCGCGGTAAAACAAAACGAAATTAACCGGCTTTTGCGGGTTAAAATAAACTTTTTTGGAGGAACATTGTGAAAAAAATTGCGGTTTTTCTTTCGATTCTGGTACTTTGCGGAACCACGGCGTATGGAAGCGGTGGAAGCCAAGGGAGCAGCGGTAAACCGGTGTTTACCCTCTGTATCAGCCACATGACCAACGCATTTACAACGACGGTGGCCAACAGCATGGGGGCGGCTGCCAAGGCAGCCGGGGCGGAACTCATCATTAACGAGGGTGGAAACGACATCAGCAAGCAGATTAGCCAGATAGAATCCGCCGTTAATCAGAAGGTTAACGCCATCATTATTGAACCGGTTTCCGTAAATGGGGTAATTCCCGCAGTAGAGGCCGCTCAAAGAGCTGGTATCCCGGTGATTATCTTTAACCAGAAGATCAGCGAGCCATCCAAGGCTACTACCTTTGTGGGGGTTTCCAACGATACCCTGGGCGCACTGGAAATGCGGCGAGCCGTACAGGATCTTGGGGGCAGGGGTAATGTGGCCCTCCTCTTGGGGCCGATGGGTTCAGACGGACAGTTGGGCCGTTCCAAGGGGTATGCCGATGTCATTGCCCAGAACCCCAATGTAAAGGTGGTGTTTGAGGAAACGGCGAACTGGACAACCGAGGAAGCCCTGCGGCTGGTAGAAAACTGGCTTCAGACGGGAACCAAAATTGACGCCATTGTCTGCCAAAATGACGGTATGGCCCTGGGGGCGGTTAAGGCGATAGAAGACAAGGGACTTTCGGGCCAGATCAAGGTATACGGTCTGGATGCTGTACCCGATGCCCTCAAAGCGGTAAAAGAGGGCCGTCTGGAGGTTTCGGTTTCCCAGGCCACCGAGCGCCAGTCCCAGGTGGCTATTGATATCGCGATGAAACTCTACCGGGGCGAAACCGTTCCAGCAGAGAACCTTGTTGAGGGAGAAGTTGTCGACAAAATCAACGTGGACAAATATCTGTGATTTTCGCGTAGCTCACTATTTTACAATTAATTTTTTGCAGGCCGGTTTCACGTAACTTCGGATTCCGCGAGGTTTAAGCTGTGGTTTCACTTTGGAAACCGGTCCAGACCGCCGTCTCTTTTCTAAATGAACAGGGACGGCTTATATTACCAAAAATTATGCGGATAGGAGACGGTAATGCGATTCGGAATAAACACGTTGGACGATATCGAGGTAAAGGGGAGGACAGTCCTGTGCAGGGTCGATATTAACCAGCCGGTGGACAGGGAAAAGGGGACGCTGAAGGATACGACCCGTATCGAAGCCTGCATCCCTACGCTGAGGGAGCTTTCAGGCAAGGGGGCGAAACTCGTGATCCTGGCCCATCAGGGAAGCGACATCGAGTACAAGAACTTTTATACGACGGCGCCTCACGCGAAGGCGCTGTCGTCTTTTCTGGGGAAAGAGGTCAGGTTTATCGATGATGTGTGCGGGCCTGCCG
>JAITRH010000035.1 GCA_031288495.1 Treponema sp.
GACATCCTCACTTCCGCAAAATGGACATGTTAATGCTACAGCTACCATAAACTTCCCCCTTATAAAGTTTTCGGTATAGTATATCCGCATTTATAATAATATGTCTAGAACATCACCCCCTCCTCCCTAACCGCTGTCTATGGGGTATGGGATTATGGGTTCCTCCATGTCCCCGGGGGCTGCGCTTTTCGTCCTTGCAGCAGATACCGACAGGGCAGCGGAGGCCGGTGTGGTTCCAAAACCGGAGGCCGGTCTTGGAACCCGGAGGCCCTGGGGATGTTCATGGCCCTGCGGTCCTCGCGGGTAAGCGCAGGTACCGCCTGACCCGGGGCCGGATGAGCCCGGGGCCCTGCTTTTTCACGGCGTTTTCGGCCTCCCTATCCACGCCGGTGGGGAGACTCAGGGTTTTTTCAGAGGCCCCGGGCCCACCGGTATACCCGGCGGGGAAGGCCGCAGCCTGTTCCCCGGGAATGGGGCGTAAGGCAGGAGGTCTTGGCGGCCCCACGGGTTTTGAGATTTTTAAACCGGCGGTCGAAATCCGCGTCCCCTGGAGGGATGTAATCCTTTGCCATCTTTCAAGCTCCTTTCCTGCGGCGAAGGCCCCGCAATGGTATACTCCCCCAAGAGGTTTGAGCCGTGGCTTGAGCCCCTTACGCCGTGGCCTGAGCCCCTGACGCCGTGGCCTGAGCCCCTCACGCCGTGGCCTGAGCCCCTTACGCCGTGGCCTGAGCCGCTCACGCCGTGGCCTGAGCCCCTCACGCCCTGGCCTGAGCCGCCCTCAAACCCTGAGGGCCGGATCATGCCTCCGTGCCAAGGGCTCGCCCCCCAGGGCTCATGGGGCCTTGCTCCTTCTTTATGGCAAGCCTTAGCATACCACAGGGAATGGAAGGAAGCAACGCCGCGGCCTTGGGGGGCTCCGCCTTGGGGAACAGCCCTGACCCCATTTCGGCGGGGTCCCCTCGGGCTAAAGCCCGAAGCAGGGGCCGCCGGAAGGATAGGCTCAAGGCTCCCTCCGGGAGAGCCTATGGCTCCGGCTGTTTTGAGAGAGCTTTTGCTTTCCGCCCTGTGGTATGCTAGGGTGGGCTACAGGAGGATGTTATGGGAAGGGTTTATGCGGAAATTACCTTACAAAATGCCGGTGACCGCATCAAAGCCCGGGAGGGGATGCCGGGGGGTGCAAAGGTCCGGGAAACCACGGTGCGGGCCCTGGTGGATACCGGTGTGAGGACCCTGGTCATCAACGAGGCGGTCCGGCAGCACGTGGGCCTTGAGATCGAGGGGCTGCGCCGGGCGGAACCGGCGGACGGTGCAGGGCAGGTCTATCAGATAACGGAGCCGGTAGAAGTCCGGTGGAAGAACCGGGATACGGTATGCCGGGCCCTGGTGCTGCCCGGCGCAGAGGAGATGCTCCTGGGGGTGATTCCCCTTGAGGACATGGACCTGATGGTAGACCCCGGGACCCGGGAATTAAAGGGGGCCCACGGAGATGAGGTGGTGTGCCTGGTGAAATGAGCCCCCCTATCCGGGGGCGGGAGAAACATACCCTCGCTTACCCTGATGAGCCGGCTTCTTCAAGCCCGGTCCGGCCTGGAAAGACCCGGACCTTCCCGGCGGTTTTCCCGGTTTCGCCCCAGGGCGCTCCGTTGCGGCGGGTATACCCTGATACGCCATGGGTATTCCCCCTATTTCCGGTTCAGTATTTCCACCATGGCCCGCCGGTTTTTGTAGGTAACCCGGTAGTGGGCTTTCATGTCCCCTACAAGGACATCGCCGCCGGGTATTTTTTGCATCTTTTCAAATACCGTCAGGATGTGTTCATAATGGGTGCGTCCGGTATTTTCCGCCGCATAACGGTCAAGGGCCCTCCGAAAAAGCGCCAGCGTCTTTTCGGGAAAAAGGCCTGCAAAGAACCGGTGGTATTTCTCCAGCTTTTCCAGGGCAGGGTGTTTCCCCACCTGTTCCAGGAGCCTTTCCGCCTTTCCCTCGGCGGCCAAAAGATCCGCGGCGGCATCATGCCACGGGCTTTTTAAGGAGGTATAATGCCCGAAGAGGCGCTCAAATGCCTCCTCCCATTCGCCGGCGCTGAAGGCCGATTTATAGATCCCGTAATAGCGGGCATTAAAGGTCTGGCGGATAAACCCATAGGCAATGCTCCGTATGGCGGGAATATCCCTTTCCTCTTGGGCGATCCGCAAAAGGTACTCGTCCCAGATATCGGAACGGTCCGTATGCTGTTTCGTAGCAATATAATCATGGATGAGTTTCTTTGCGTCGGTAAACCGTTTCTCTTCGATCCGCTTTTCCACCGCCATCCTTCGAAAACGTGCTATCTGTATATGGGCTTCCACATAGTTCCATGCCTTTTCAGGCTCCTGACACTGCGTATAACAATGGATGATCCGCCGCAGAATTTTTTCCGCCTCGTAGGAGCTTTTGTCCGTAACCCGGTCGAGTAATTGCCGCTGCAGCGCTATAAAGGCGTGTGGATTTACCCGTACCGACAGGATCATAAGCAGGTCGTTAAAGTGGTCCTCCATACCTAAATCGGCGTACTTTTTCTTTGCAACTTCGGCCATGCCATACTCATAGAGGGCCTTCACCTCCACTTTTGGGTCTGCGGCGGCCTTTTCCAGGATTTTAAAGGGATAGGACCAATAGGTTTCGGGTATCCGGTCGATGAAATCACCCTCCACGGTTTCCTGCAGCCAGCGGACAAAGGCTTCAATATACGCCTGGGCAATCAGTACCGCTTCCCGGGGCTTTTCCTTGTGGAGGAACTGTTCGGCTTTTTCAGCCCATTCGTCTAACACATCAAGGTCGATCCCCTTTTCATCGTAATACCCGTCTTCCCCAAGGACTATGTTCTCAAGCCCTCTCCGTATGATTGCAACGTATTTGTTGCCCCCTTCGTCTTCGATTTTCTCCGCAAACTCAAGAAAAACGGCGTTGGTCAGGTCCGGGTTGTTCTTTGCCATTCTGACTATAAAGGTATACAGCTCTTCATGGGTACAGTTTTTGAGCAGTTCCTCCACCCTCAGCTTCGTACCCTGCCGGTTCCCGGCGTTTTTTGCTATCCGTTCCGCAATGGCTTCCTCAACTATGGGGATGTGCTTGCAGGGATCATAAGCACTGGGGCAGGAACAGGAAGAACTCATCCGGCGTTTTCCATCGGTCCGTATCTTTACGGTATACACCCCGTAGTTGCCTTCGTATTTCGCCTGCCAGTGATTGGGAGCGGTTTCTCTTAAATCAAGGATAGTGCTCATGGAAACCTCCGTATGTATAGGGTTTACAATGTACCCAGGCATTGTAAGCCGATTTGCAGGGATGTGTCCAGAAAGGGCAATCCCCCAGAGGTTTGCAGGCGGAAACCCCGGCATGGTACGGTTTTGCGCCCCGGGGTCTTCACCCTTCCGGTATGCTTTGTAAGCTGCGGTGAGCCCCCGGGTTTTGCGGATCCCCGCCCGTCGTTTTACAAGGGCCTCCCCCGCGCATCCATCTGGTATAAGGGCCTCCCCCGTGATAGACTTGACCCAATTATACCATGAGGAGGAAAAGGCTATGTACGGTATCCTGTTTCTGGTGCTGTTCCTGATCCTGATGACCGGTATCGGCATCTGGGGAATGAGGAAAACGAAAACCTTAGGGGATTTCTTTCTGGGAGGCAGAACTATGGGCCCCTGGGTTTCTGCGGTGGCCTATGGAACCTCCTATTTTTCCGCGGTCCTTTTTATCGGCTTTGCCGGGACCCAGGGTTGGCAGTTCGGCCTTAACGCCCTGTGGATTGCCCTGGGAAACGGCCTTATCGGCGCCCTGGCGGCCTGGGTGGTCCTGGCCCGCCGCACCCGGCGGATGACCCAGAACCTCGATACCATGACCATGCCTGCGTACCTCCAGGAACGGTACGGAGCCAAACACCTCAAGCCCCTGGCCGCGTCGGTGATCTTTTTCTTCTTGCTTCCCTATTCCGCTTCGGTGTTCAAGGGTTTGGGGCACCTCTTTGAAGCGGTGTTTCACATCCCCTATGACATGGCGCTGCTCATTATGATCGCCTTTACCGGGGTATACCTGATCCTAGGGGGCTACTTTGCCATAGCCGTTACGGATTTTATCCAGGGCATGGTCATGTTCTTTGGAGCCATAGCCATGGTGGCGGTCCTGGCTTCCCAGGGAGGGGGCCTCCTGGAGATCCTCCGGGATGTGGGCGAGGAGTATCCCCGGCATATTCCCCTGGAAAAGCAGCCCTCGGCCCTCACCATCCTGTCCCTGGTGTTTATGACGAGTTTTGGTACCTGGGGCCTGCCGCAAATGACCCAGAAATTCTACGCCATAAAGAACGAACAGGTTATCCCTAAGGCCGCGGTGGTTACCACGGTTTTCGCCCTGGTCATCGGGTTTGCCGCATACCTCACGGGCATCTTTGCCCATGTCTTTTTCACCCCTGAGAGCCTGCCTAAGAACGCTGCCGGCGGCATCCTCTACGATTCGATTGTACCGACCCTGCTCACCGAACACTTGCCTGAACTGCTCATGGCCTTGATCCTGCTCCTGGTTCTCTCGGCCTCCATGTCCACCCTTTCGTCGTTGGTATTGGTATCCTCTTCTTCGGTGGCCATTGATCTCTATCCTTCCCCGATAGACCCCAAAACCGGTAAAGACCGGTCTGTGGCTATGATGCGCTTTCTTTCCGCCCTTTTTGTGATTATCTCGTATTTCATATCCCGGTTTCAGTTCAGCTTTATCGTAACCCTCATGTCCCTCAGTTGGGGGGCGGTTTCAGGAGCCTTTGCCGCTCCCTATATCTACGGCCTCTATTGGAAGGGAGCCACCAAGGCCGGGGCTTACGCGGGACTCGTGGCGGGCCTGGTAACGGAAATCAGCTTGTTTTTCATCCTGGGCGCGGCCAATTCACCCTTAGCCGCCTCCTTCGCCATCCTGGCGCCCTTCGCCGTGGTGCCCCTTGTTTCCCGCTGCACCCAGGCTCCCTGTAAAGCCGTGGTGGATCGGGCTTTTGCCGGTTTATCCCGTACCCTATAGTCCCCTTTGGGGCTTTATGAGGAAGGTTATTGTAGTATGGAACAGATTGTATTAGGAGATGAGGCGGTGGCCTTGGGAGCCCTCCACGCAGGGGTAAGCGCCTCTTACGGCTACCCGGGGACCCCCTCGACGGAGATCATGGAATATCTCCTGGACGCGTATACCCAGGGAGGGCCCATTGCCCGGTGGTGTACCAACGAAAAAACCGCCCTGGAAGCGGCCCTGGGGGTGTCCTTCGCGGGCCGCCGTTCTCTGGTTACCATGAAGCATGTAGGGCTTAACGTGGCTGCCGACCCCTTCATCAACAGCGGCCTTCTGGGGATAAAGGGAGGGCTCGTGATTGCCGTGGCGGATGATCCGGGGATGCACAGCTCCCAGAATGAACAGGATTCCCGGTTTTATGCGGATTTTGCCCTGGTTCCCTGTATGGAACCCCGGAACCAGCAGGAAGCCTATGAGATGACCCGGGAAGCCTTCGCGGTGTCCGAGGAGTTTCAGGTTCCGGTACTGCTCCGCCTGACTACCCGGCTGTCCCATGCCCGGGCAGGGGTGTCTGTAGAAGCAGCCCAGGGGCAAAACCCCCTGTCCAAAGCAGCGGACAAGACCCGGTGGATGCTCCTTCCGGGCTTTGCCCGCAGGAACTATGCGGGGCTTATCGAAAAGCAGGGGGCCATCCTTGCCTGGTCCACGGCGCATCCCAAGAATATCCTGGAACAAGAGGGCCGGGACGGTTCCTTCGGCATCATTACCGCGGGTTTGGGGGGAAACTATTACGAAGAAAACCGGGAAGACCTGATCCGCTTGTACCGGGGGAACGCGCCGGCCCGGCTCCACATCGGGACCTATCCCTTGCCGCTTGGGTTAATACGGAAGCTCTGTAAAGACGCCGCCCAGGTCCTGGTCATTGAGGAAGGGCAGCCTTTTATCGAAGCCAAACTCCGGGGGCTTTTGCCTGCTTCCTGCGGCATCTCCGGGAAATTGGACGGCAGGGTAAACCGTACCGGAGAATTGGACCCGGATCGGGTGCGGATAAGCCTGGGCCTCCCGCCGCGGCCCACGGTTTTATCCGGGGGGCTTACCCTTCCCCCGCTGCCGAACCGTCCTCCCCAGCTTTGCCGGGGCTGTCCCCACGGGGATAGTTACGAAACCATTAAGCACGCCCTGGCAGGGCTTGAAAACACCGCGGTTACTGCGGATATCGGCTGTTATTCCCTGGGGGCCATGCCTCCCTATGAAGTGCCGGAATCCATTGTCTGCATGGGCGCTTCGGTGGGTATGGCCAAAGGAGCCGCGGACGCGGGCATAGCCCATGTGGTGGGGCTTATCGGGGATTCCACCTTCCTCCATTCGGGGATCACCGGCCTCATTGACGCGGTGGCCGCCAATACCCCCATGACCCTGGTTATCCTGGACAACGCCATTGTGGCCATGACCGGTTGTCAGGAAACCATGGTTCCCTCTGCAAGGCTCCGGGAACTCATCCGGGGACTGGGGCTTGGGGAGGAACATCTTATCGAGCTGGAAGCGAAAAAGTCCCTCATCCAGGAGAACGCGGCCCGGCTGCGGGCGGAAATTACCTACCCCGGTCTTTCGGTGGTAATCTTTAAACGGGAATGTCTTGAGGCAACGAGACGGCGGAAGAAGAAGGGGTAAAAGGGCACCATAGAAACCGCCCCGGCAAAGGGGAAGGCGCCATAGGGCTCGCCTCTTTTTGCCGGGGCGGTTTTTTATAGGGGGCAGGGAGCGGAGAAGCTCCCTTAGCCCAGGGCTCTCTATTTTACCGCGCCGCCGATAAGGGTTACCCGCCCGTCGGTTTGCGGAACGAGGGGTAAGTCTTGGGCGTAGATGTAGTCTATTATGGCAATCGTTACCGGTATCCCGCTGGCGTTCACCGATTGCCCCTGTTCC
>JAITRH010000040.1 GCA_031288495.1 Treponema sp.
GTACGATCACCTGGTGGTTTAGGACTGCCGATGCCCGGATAAAACTGAAACATCTTTACCCTCAGTTTAATTCTTGACTGTCTACCAGTACACTCGTCCAGGGTGAGGCCGGGCCTGAGGTCTGCAAACTCGCCGGAATTCCGTTCTCCACAGTGGTGGCAGACTGAAGTCTGACCGTGTCAATTTGCCGGAAACCACACCTTTTCCATTCCTCACTGGTGTAACATGTGCGTATAGGGATGTGACTTTTCAGGGAACAAAGGGGTTTAGTGAGATGTTTCCCCTTCACCTTGAGCGTCGCTTTGTCTTTTTTCAGATACCGGTCTATGGACGCGGGACGTATCGTTTTAAACTTTTCCGCTATTTCCTCCGTGCTGTGAAACGCCGGCCAGCCGGCTATATACCTCATCTGTTGCCTCATAAGCGGGGTAAGTATTTGCGGACCGCAGGTCCGACCGCACCGGTACCAGAAAAAGGCCTAAATGCGCCTGAGCGATTCCATGACCTCATGCCCGTAGCGGGGGTTTCTCCCGCCCTCTTTCCGCCGTTTGGTTGTTCCTCCTTGCAGTTTGACCGGCTTCCCGTCCACGAAGGTCTCGTTCCCCCAGGGTACCCGGTGGCCGCCACAAAGGCATCCGGGATTTGGGGTTTCGTTTTTTTGCCGGATTACCCATAGTGGGGAACCGGTCTTTCAGGCCACTGCCTGTCTGTTTGCACGGTTAACCGCAGCTATTCCTCCGGAGAAGCTTATGGAGGTGAGATTGTTATTTCAAGGCATGACCTTGTCTGGCTTGGAAAAATTATGGGGGAATGGGATCCCTTGCCCATCCTGACAAGACCCGGTATACTACAAGGTATACGGCAATGCGGAGGACTGTAATGGATAAAGATACCATCCTTGCTCAGGCGCAGGATTATATCCATAAAGAAGGGGATGTTCATTTCAAGACCGAGGTGGAAAAGCTCTTGGCTGTAGAAGACTGGAGGGAACTGGAAGACCGGTTTTACAGGAACTTGGAATTCGGTACCGGAGGGCTGCGAGGGGTGATTGGCGGCGGGTATAACCGCATGAATACCCTGGTGGTAAAAAGGGCTACCCAGGGCCTTGCCTCCTATGTACGGAAGGCCTTTCCAGATAAGGCTGCGGCGGGGACCCTTGCGGCAGCCATTGCTTTTGACAGCCGTCATTATTCGGCGGCGTTTGCCGAAGCCGCGGCCTTGATTTTTGCGGCTAATCATATCAAGGCATACCTCTTCTCATCCCTGCGCCCCACCCCGGAGCTTTCCTTTGCCATACGGCAATTAGGCTGCGACACGGGGATCGTGGTTACCGCCAGCCACAATCCCGCCCAATACAACGGGTACAAAGCCTACTGGAACGACGGTTCTCAGGTGATAGCCCCCCATGATACCGGAATCATTGACGAGGTAAACCGGGTTACCGCTATTAAGGAAATGGAGAAACCCGAGGCCCTGGCCCAGGGGCTTCTCCAGATAATCGATAAAGAAATCGATGAACCCTATCAGGCTATGGTACGGAGCCGCCTTTTTAGGCCGGATCTGATCAGGGAAAAGGCCGCCGAGGTCAAGATCGTCTATACTCCCCTGCACGGTACCGGGGCTATGCATGTGGAGTCGGTCTTGGGTAGTTTGGGCCTCAAGGTCATCACCGTGCCGGAACAGCGGGAGGGAAACGGGGATTTTCCCACGGTGTCTTTTCCCAATCCTGAAGAAGCCCCGGCCCTGGAACGGGCCCTCACGTTGGGGAAAGCGGTGGGGGCGGATGTGGTCATGGCGACGGATCCTGATGCAGATCGTTTAGGCATCGCAGTCCCGAATAGTGCGGGGGAGTTTACCTTGGTTACAGGGAATCAGTTGGGGACCCTTTTGGCAGACTATATCTTTCTTTCCCTAAAAGAGACCGGGAAGATGCCCGCCAAGGCCGCGATGGTCAATTCTATAGTTACGACGGGAATGCAGGAGCGAGTGGCCGCGTCCTACGGGGCCCGCTGTATCGGGTGTCTTACGGGCTTTAAATGGATAGCCGATGTGTGGCGAAAAAGTGAAGCTGCCGGTACGCCCACCGTGGTTTTCGGTACTGAAGAGAGCTATGGGTATTTGGTGGAACCCGAAGTCCGGGATAAGGACGGGGTTTCTGCAGCGGCTATGACCGCAGAGATGACCCTGTACTGGCAGAGTCAGGGGAAGAGCCTCTTGGACCGGCTGGATGAACTGTATCAGGCCAATGGGTACTGGCAGGAGCTGGGCATATCCAAATACTTCCAGGGTTCTGAAGGCCCTGCCGTCATGCAGGGAATTATGGAGTCATACCGAAAGCAAACCCCCTCCATGCTGGGGGGTATCGAGGTTGAGAAAGTCAGGGATATCCGGGAATCGGTATGGAAGTACCCGGCCCAGCCGGATCGCCTGGACCCGGTGGACCTTCCCAAAAGTGACGTGCTGCAGTTTTACCTCAAGGATGGAACCATGGTGAGCGCCCGTCCCAGCGGTACTGAGCCTAAGATCAAGTTTTATGCCAGTTGTTGCACTGAGGTCGGCCGGGAGGGTATACTCGCTGCCAAGGCAGAGGCTGCCCGGAAACTGGAGGCCATCAAGA
>JAITRH010000216.1 GCA_031288495.1 Treponema sp.
GTTTGTCCTTTAAGTATACCTGATAGGAGCGGTTAGTATGGAAAAAATTGCCAGTTTTCAAGTGGATCATCTTCGATTAAAACCAGGAGTGTTTGTTTCTCGAAAGGATCGGTTCGGGGTTCTAGTACTCACCACCTTTGATCTCCGTTTTAAGGAGCCGAATAAAGAGCCGGTGATAGATATGCCGGCCTTGCATACCATTGAACACCTGGGAGCCACCTTCCTCCGTTCCCATAAGGAGTGGGGGAATCGGGTGGTATACTTCGGCCCCATGGGATGCCGAACCGGTTTTTATCTCATTCTGGAAGGGGACCGCAGTTCTCCAGAGATACTTCCCTTGCTGCAAGAAATGACAGACTGGATTCTCACGTTTGAGGGGGCCATCCCCGGAGCCGCTCCGGCAGAATGTGGAAACTGGCAGGAACAGAACCTGCATATGGCCCAATGGGAAGTTCGGCGGTATGCGGACATTCTACGGCATCCGGCCACGGAAAATCTCAATTATCCGGAATAAGATTGGATCATGCCGGTGCTTCAAAATCAGGAATGTTGTAGGAGGCTAATTTATTACAAAAATAGTAATATTTAACCCTAAACGCTTGACCCTATGGAAAAATTTGGGTAACTTAAAAGTACTGATGGTACGGTATTATATGCCTTTTCATCACCGACATACAACGTGTTTTGCTGTTAGCATCTGTTAGATAATACCCGTATTATCAGTTTGCCTCCCGGGTTTCCTCACCTCCTTTTCCCGGGGGGTTTTATTTTTTATAACAAGGTATGGATTCTTGCTTGCTATACCGGACCTGTGGCAGTATTAAAAAAAGGATTAAAAAACTATGCATATAAAGCCGGTGGATGAAACCCAAGAAGTGGCGGCCTTTGCGTTCTCGGTCCTTATTCGGGGCCGGGTCCAAGGAGTCGGATTCCGGTATTCCGCCGTCCATGAAGCCCGCCGTCTCGGTCTTTCAGGATGGGTACGGAATAGAAGCGATGGGGTGGTGGAGGTCTGGTCTGAAGGGCCGCCAGAAAAACAGACTCCTTTTCTTCAATGGCTTCACCGGGGACCTCCAGGCGCCCGGGTAGATTCGCTCCGTTATGAACCCCGCAATCCCACCGGGAGGTACTCGGACTTTTCAATCCGATTCTAAACCGCTCAAGACTAAGCGGTACAGGGTTCTTTCCTGAAGAGGTGCAGCTATGCAAGTACCGGAAGGGCGGTTTAGCCGTCTAAGGTCTATAGTATCGGATGCCAATCCGTTCTTGGGAACCGAGCTTCATAGAGAAATAGGAGGGCTTGGTCAGAAAGTCCTCAAGGGGCTCAAGAACATCCGGGTCTTTTCCGGGAAGTAATGAGCCATAGTACGCTTCCTGTATAGTTGTTTGTCTTACTGGTATATTCGTTACGGAAAGTGCCCAGGCTTGGGTAAATCGGTAATTCCTTCAAGATGATTAATGCATTTACACATGGGAATGTACAAGATCCGCAAGCGGCGAAACCCACCGCTTGTGGAGTTATGCTTTATGGAAGGCCCGGTCTTTTTTCATGCCCTCCTTCGTATGAAATCAGAAGGAAATGACCATGCCCACCGGGATGCTGCATACGGTCAAACGGTCATGGTCGTCGTCAAAGTCGCCGCTCGTGGTCGTCGTGGTGAAATCCACCTGCAGGCCGATATGGAATTCCGCGTTTTCCCTTGCCTTGGCAATGAACTTCGCCCCTACGCCAAAGCCGTCATACGCAAGTTTACCCGAATCCCCCTGATCGGTTGTGGAGAAAAGGTTCGAGATTTCCGCGTTAATGCTGAATAGGTCCGTTAACTCTTTTGTTCCGCCAATGGCATCGGAGAGGCTGAGGAGGGATGCATCTTTACCCAGTTCTTACATCCCGTCTTTTTCCACACCCTTGACAAAGGAAATAGTGTTGTGGGTGGAAAGACGTAAGCCCGCAATGCCGGTCCAGGTGGCGTGCGGGCCGATACCGCTGTACAGCCCACTGTCAACATCCGAATCATCGTTCAGGGGTAAAAGCCGGTATAACCCAGGGAGACGTCGAGGTTTTCCCCGGCGGTAAGGTCAAAGTAAGCGCCGAAGGTGGTCCGGTTTACCAGGAAATGTGGCCTGTGCCACCGCGTTTACCCTGTCCATCGGCCACTGGCACCCCCTGTACAGCGCGAAAAAGGTTCCCACCCCGGCATTGATGATGACCCGTCCTCCTACACGGAAAAAGCGTTGATCTGTGTCAATGGGTAGGGATATGCCCATCTGTGCTGGTAAGGCAGAGGCTAACGCCGATGCCCTTTCGCGGCTGTAATTGGACGCTAGGAGCAGTTACAGCGTAACGGGGCCGAATATGGCGTCGGTCAGAAAACCCTTTGTTAGGGCGGTGTTGGTGTACTCAACCGGATCCGTGAAGGGTTCGCCGTCTTCGCCATGAAGAAAGAGGCCCCTAGCAAAATCGTCAATATCGCCGGTATAATCGGCAATGCCGTCTTTGTTTTCGAAGATACCGCCGGTAAACGTACCATGCCCGCCAAAGGGTTTTACCCAGTCCTATAGTTCGTCGATCCCCCAGGGGGAACCGCTGCTAACCATTTCCCTCATCTCGCCATGCAAGAAGCTAAGATTCTCCTTTCCAAACTTAAGGGCGGTACTCCCAGCCCACAGTGCGTCTTCATAACGCACCCCGATTTTTGCCCCCTCTTTATTGAAACCGGCATCGGCCAGGCTGTCCGCCACCCCCTTGCCGTCAACCGGCCGGATCGAACCGTTGAATTCCAGTTCAACCCTTACCTTCTCTGGGATTGAAGGGGCGGCGTCTTCAAACTTCTTGTCCCTTTGGCCAAGAAGTATACCCCCTCAGTAACGCACATAGAATCATTGCCGCCACACCCAGTACTTGCGCCATCCACCCCTTGCTGAGCGTGCCCCGAGCCCGGGCTTATTCAGGAAAAGGTATCCACATCCAGGTATCCTGAGTGCAGCGGAGCATCCCCTCAGGCGAAAGGTAGGTATCCCCCTGCTCGGAAACCAGGAGACGGAGTACTTTTCCTGGTTCCTCATATACCGGTTCCCCAAAGGGGGATGTCCCGATCCAGGGACCGCTATAGGGTACCGGCACCGGGAGTTCCGCCCGGGACCGGGGCACAATACGGCGCCGATCAAACCCGGATTGGGCTATCTTAAGGCATATCCCCTTCCAATCTGCGGACCACAGATCCTGCCGCACCACTTCAGGCAGTTCCGGCCCTTCCAGCAAGGCTCTAAACCGGGGCCAGTTGAAGTAATGCGGCAGCCGCGGGGTTCCCCGGGGAGGGGCTGCAGCATGGGCCGCCAATTCCCGATACACCAGGGCTTCAACGCCGCCCCGCCAGCTCAGCCTAATCCGCGTGTTTTCGCAGTCAAAAGGAAACAGCCCTCCACCCGGGCGCAGTATATCAGGAGCTATACCTCGTTCAGGCCAATAGGGGTAGGCGATCACCGGAGTAGTCCACGTTGATAAGAGCCTAATCGGAAGAAGCCGTTGAGTGGTCTCGAGGGTTTCCCAGGTTCCTTCAGGACCTATCCAGGTAACTCGCCAATGGGGAGGGCCCAGGATCCGCTGCCAGGTCGGGGGGAGCGGGGGGAATTCCACCTGGTAGAGCGGATCGAATCCTTCCCCTGCGCAGGCGCTCAGAAAAAAAAACAATACCACCAGGATACCCCTATACCCGTGCCTCCTTTGGAAGCCACCCATTCCATGCTTGTGCATATCCTATACTACGGAATTGAAAGGGCACGGCGCTTTAACCTCTTCCTAACATGGACGCCAATAAGGCCATACGCACATACATACCGTATTTTGCCTGTTTGAAGTAAGCCGCCCGGGGGTCTTCATCCACTTCCGGGGCTATCTCGTTCACCCGAGGTAGCGGGTGGAGGATGATGAGGTCATCCCGGGCCTGCTTCATCTTTTCCCGGTTCAGGATATAGCTGTCTTTGAGGCGGATATAATCTTCCTCGTTAAAGAAACGCTCCCGCTGTACCCTGGTCATATACAAGACGTCCAGGTCTGGAAGCACCTTTTCAAGGCTGTGGGTTTCACGATAGGGTACTCCCGCTTTTTTGAGGATCCCTTCGGTGATATAGGCAGGCGCCCCCAATTCCTGGGGAGAAATGAAGAGCATGGTAATACCAGGATAGCGGGAAAGGGCCTTGGCCAAAGAATGAACGGTCCGGCCAAACCGTAAGTCCCCGCAGAATCCCACGGTAAGCCTCTCAATGGAACCCTTGAGTTGTCGTATGGTCAGGAGATCCGTCAAGGTCTGGGTGGGATGGTGGTGACCGCCGTCTCCGGCATTGATCACCGGCACCGTAGCGTAGCGGGATGCCAGCAAGGCGGACCCTTCTTTGGGGTTCCGCATGACGATGATATCTGCATAGCAGGAAACGGTCCTGATGGTATCCGCAAGGCTCTCGCCTTTGGCCACTGAACTGGAATTGGGCTCGGAAAAGCCAAGGCATGTTCCACCCAGGCGCAACATGGCCGACTCAAAGCTCAGCCGGGTCCGGGTACTCGGTTCAAAAAACAGGGTAGCCAGGATATTCCCCCGGCAGGATTCCCGTAGGTATCCCCGGTCTTGCTCGATCTGTCCAGCCAGATCAAAGAGCCGATCCATTTCTGCAATCGTAAAATCTCCCGGCTCAACCAGATGCCGTTTCGTACACATGAAAACCTCCTCGCAAAAAAAAACCGCCCTCAGGCGGTTTATAATACACAGGGATCAGCGAAACAGGGTAAAAGGTTCCCCCTCGGTTGTAGTCGGTACACCGGAAGGTACCATCCCATGAATACCCCTGTTTCCAATCCCTCTTTTTCATATCATTGGTCATCAAATCATTATAACCTTACTATAGAGGGGCTGAAAAAACAAGCTTACCCGGGCAAAGAGCAGGCAGGGGCCCTGGCTTTTTTAATTTCCTGTAAAACAAGGAAATACGTTCCCCCGGATACCCTAGCGGTCAATGGGTACATCCATAGTATAGTAAGAAAATACCATGGTACCTGGTTTTACCGCACCGGGAGCGGCTCGGCGGCTCGGCTCCCTGAGCCCGTACAGAATCGACCCGGCCCATACGCGGTTCTGCGGGTTTATTGGTTACCCTAACGCTTCAGGGGCGAAGGGTTTTTACCAAGCCTCCGCCTATGCCGCCATTACCCCAAGACCGCACTATCGGATATACGCATCCCTACGGCGGGAAGAACCGGGCATCGGAACGTGCCCGGCTACTGCACGAAGGTCCGGTATTACCGGGCCGCACCTGTCAAGAACCGTTTACGCCGTGGCCTGAGGGACTTACGCCATGGCCTGAGGGGCTTACGCCATGGCCTGAGGGGCTTACGCCGTGGCCTGAGGGACTTACGCCATGGCCTGAGGGGCTTACGCCATGGCCTGAGGGACTTACGCCATGGCCTGAGGGACTTACGCCATGGCCTGAGGGGCTTACGCCGTGGCCTGAGGGGCTCACGCCGTGGCCTAAGCTGTTCACGCCGTGGCCTGAGGGGCTCACGCCGTGGCCTGAGGGGCTCACGCCGTGGCCTGAGCCGCTTACGCCATGGCCTGAGGGACTTACGCCATGGCCTGAGGGACTTACGCCGTGGCCTGAGGGACTTACGCCGTGGCCGGGGCTTTGAAAGGGAGCAGAAGGAAGGAGCCACGCTTTCAGTACCGCCGGATGCGTAGTATGCCGTAGTCATTCGGGCATACGGACTATGCCGCCTTCTCCAATAAGGCCCTTATCACGTATAGTAAAAAAACTATGCAGGAACCATTTTTTACCTTGTACCATCGGGATCCCTCCTGTCATGCCCGGACCGGGCGTATGGTCTTACCCCACGGTCCGGTTTCAACCCCTGCATTCATGCCTGTGGGAACCAATGGAACGGTTAAGGCCCTCACGAGAGAGGACCTTAAGGAAATCGGTTTTGAGATTATCCTTTCCAACACCTACCACCTCTACCTCAGACCGGGAACCGACGTGATTGCCGCCGCAGGGGATCTCCATAGGTTTATGGGGTGGCAGGGGAATATCTTAACCGACTCAGGAGGGTACCAGGTCTTTTCCCTGGGGCCTTTCAGAAAAATACGGGATGAAGGGGTCCAATTCCGTTCTCATATTGACGGGTCCTCCCATATGTTGAGCCCTGAACAGGTGGTGGAGATCCAGGCGGTGTTCAACAGCGACATACAGATGCAGCTTGATGTATGCACCCCCTGGGAAACCCCGTATAAAAAGGCACGAGAAAGCCTGCGTATTACCAAGCTGTGGCTTGATAAGGCAAAACACGCCTGGGATGCCAGGGTACGCGCAGGATACCGGGGGAAACTCTTTTCCATTGTCCAGGGTAATTTTTTCAAGGACCTCCGGGAACAAAGCGTAGAAGCGGTGATTGCCTCGGGAACCCCGGGGATCGCCATCGGGGGCCTTTCCGTAGGGGAACCGGAAGGGGTGTTTCTTGAGTACCTGGCCTATACCGCATCCCGCTTACCCAGGGAAAAACCCCGGTATGTTATGGGAATCGGCACGCCCCGCTACATCCTGGCGGCTATTGAAGAAGGCATCGATATCTTCGATTGTGTACTTCCCACCAGAGCCGGACGGATCGGGCATGTGTTTACCCGGCAGGGGCCTATAGCCCTCAAAAAAAGTGAAAACCGCCTGGACTTTACGCCGATAGATGAAGCATGTGCTTGTAAAGTCTGCCGCACCTATACCAGGGCATACCTACGGCACCTTTTTAAAACCCAGGAGATCCTCTGCGCGATGCTGGCAAGTTACCATAACCTCTATTTTTTGCATGAACTGGTACGGAATGCCCGCAAAGCCATTGAGGAGGATCGGTTTTTATCATTTAAACAGGCCTTTTTAACCTGTTATGATGGAGATACTCAGTGAAATACGCCCCTTCAAGGGTTTCCTTGTGTGTATTGCTGTTCTTTGGGCGCTGCTTTTCCGGGATGTTTCTGTTCTCCCCGGACCGGATCTTCGCCGCGGAAAGCGCGCTTACCCAATCGGAAGACGAGCAGCGGCTTAATACGATTCGGTACGGCACCGAAACGGAGATCGCCGCCTTAATCCAGACCTTAAAAAGTGAGCGTACCGGCAATCAGGCATCCCCGCAGTCCAGAAGTGACGCTACCCTGGACGATGCGCTCATTGCCGTAACCCAAACCACCCGGAATCAGAATATCCTGTCCGGGGTATTGTCCTTTTTCGCAGACCGGGACAAGAAAGGCCTGGAACAACGGGCCATCAAGGCCATAGAAGAACGGGAGGATGAGGCCAATGAAACGGTCATGGCGGCCATTGGTTACCTGGGAAAGGTTAAAGCCGTGGACGGGCTTGGGCCTTTGAGAAACCTGCTGGACGCCCAGGAACAGGGGTTCATGGGCGCCGCCTTTAGGGCCTTGGGCCGGATAGCTGCCGGGGGGAGCGCTCAAGACAAAGATGATACGGCAGCATACATGGTGGATTTTTATACCAACCGGAATCCCCCGGATGCAAGTCGCCGGGATATCCTTGTGGCCTTGGGAGAAACCGGTTCCCAAGGAGGGCTTCCCCTGCTGATCGAAATTGCCGGAAATAACCAGGAACGGGGGGTCTTGCGTATGGTCGCCTTGGAGGGGCTGGCAAAAATCGGGGATAGTTCCGGTTTGGACGCGATCCTTCAGGCTCTATCCTCCACAGACCCCAATGTCCGTTCCACCGCAGTGGCTGCTTTAGGGCCGTTTTCAGGGAAATCCGTGGATGCTGCGATTCTGGAGAGCTTCAGGGATTCGTATTACCGGACCCGTATAGGGGCTGCCGGCGCCGCAGGGACCAGGAAATTAGCCGAGGCCATACCCTACCTCCAGTACCGGGCAGAACGGGACGAGGTGCCGACGGTACGGGATGAGGCCGTCAAAGCCTTAGGCGCCATAGGAACCGCCGAAGCCCGGGCTATTCTGGAACGCCTCTTGGCTGAACGGAAGTATCCCGAACAGATCCGAATACGGGCCGCAGAAATGCTCCTGCTCAACGACCCGGAGGGGTACACGGAAAAGGTAGTCATTGAATTGGATGATGCAAAAAAGACCAATCGAACCGGTTTGTACCATGGTTTGCTTAAGGTCCTCAGCGAGGTAAAAACCGGGAAGGTGGAAGATCTGGTCCGCCGCTTCTTGAACTCAGGAGGGGTCATAGAAAAATCCTATGCCTTGGATATGATCCTTCGGAACGAGCTTCGTTCCCTGGCCGAAGAAGTCCGCCCTTTGCTGAGCGACGCAAAAAACACCGGCCTTGCCCGGAAAGCCCGGAACATCCTGGAACATTTTGGTTTGGAATAGGGGGCGGGTATGGGCGCCCTGTAATGCTCGTACCCCGGTGCTCCGGCGGTGGAGCTACGCGCCCCGCCCGTTTCCCTCGGTGGCGGTGAAGGTTAGTTCGCAATCAGCGTAATCTTTCTTCTTCGTCGAACTCCCGTTATATGCAGTATGTGAATAGGAGCCGTCCATTTCCGAGGAGGAACCGCGCTCCCCCAAGGGGGTGAGGGGTGTCTGCGACAGAACCGTGAGATCTTACCCTTAAACCGGGGCCCCAACCCGGGGAATATACCCTAAAACCTTCGGTTTTTGGCATAAAAAGGGATCTTTGTGCAGTTAAATGATCGTAAAAGGCGGTAAATGGTAAAGAATGGAGATAAAATACCCTAAATGGGGGGTATAAGGAGAAACGCCTTCCCGCATATCCCTTGGAGAACTACCCTGATACCGTAAAAAAGCCTGCCTATTCACCCTCTTTTTCCACTTTACCCCAGGTTAGAAAAAACCTATTTTCCCCATTATACCATAAAGAGGATAATTCAAGTAGGAAAATTTTTAGGCCACGATACGGCATAGGAATTGGGGGGAAGCTCAGAGGAACCGGAGACCCTGCATCCATCCCTAGAGTTGCCCTATTTCCTCAAGGGAAAGGCCGGTCCATAGGGTAATTTGCTCAACCGGTATGCCATTGCTTTTGAGGTTCCGGGCAACTTCCCGTTTAGCTTTATTCCTTCCTTCCTTTATTCCTTCCTTCATCCCTTCCTCCCGGCCTTCCTTCCTGCCTTCCTGCCGGGCATGGTTAAGCCCGCTGGCCCAGTCGGACAAGGCCATCTCTCTCAGGTGATACGCCCGAAGGGCTTCCTTGTCCATAGATACATGAACCATCTTTTCCTCGGCCTTCCGTATTGCACTGTCCATCTTGATTATCTCCTTCACAAGCCCTTCAGAACTGTCCTTGTCCATCCACATCAGCCACCGGTGCAGCGGCTCCGTGGGAACTACCGGTTCCTTTCTTTCAAGCCGCCGGAACTTTACCATGTCGATAAAGTGTATCTCCAGGGCGTCCGTCAATACCAGGTCCCGGTAGGTATCTTCCCGTATATGAAAGCACAGGTGAAACGCCGGGGCTTCGGCCATAAACTCGTAGTTCACGATATTGATGGCTATCACATTCGGCGCGTCCTCGTAATACTGCCCCGCTGCCATACCCATCGAAAACTCACGACTCCAGTAAAACAGGCTCCGCCTGTCCATGTTTCCCAGATTCTGAAGCTGAACCTCTATGTCGATCCGCTCCTTCCCGGCAGTTATGGCCCGGACATCCAGGATGCTGGTTTTGTCCCCTAGCACCTCAGCGGTAATCCTCCTGTTTTCGAGGATCTCTACCGATACTAGGGCGTCCTCCCCATGCCGTCCCAAAACAGCATTGAGAAAAGCGCAAAGCTGTTCCTCGTCCCCCTTTTCACCCATGATTTTGAGAAACATGTAATCGTTCAGGGGATTAAGCCGGGCTTTACCCATGCATAGATCCTCCTTAAAGGCTTGTTCCTTTTAAATATATCTGGATAGTGCGATTTTCCGCAATATCCAGGCAGGGGTATGGTGATATGGAACGAATTGAGATGTGCTTATCCTGGTATACAGGATAGTGTTCCCGGTGAAACTGGGGTATCAATATACCCGCTACTTGACAGGCGGGGAGGGTCTATGGGAAGATCAGGGCATGAACATGGAAGATCTCCAGGAAACTGCGGGGCTCGCTCATCTCACCATGAATGATCAGGAGTTAGCCGCCGCGTTTCCCGCGTTTGAGCAGATGCTTGGTTTTTTCGCCGCCATGCAGGCTGCGGATGAAGACCTGGGGGCCTTTCCCGCCTGCCCCGCCCGGTTTTCCGGCCC
>JAITRH010000241.1 GCA_031288495.1 Treponema sp.
GTAGATGCCTACGCCTGTGGCGACCATCGCCAATCTAACCGCCACCGGGGACGTGATCATCGGTCCCGGAGGGCTTACCACTATGGTCAAGGGTCTCCCCGTGGCCTGTATGGGGGACGTCGTGGCAGGCCCCCTGTGCGTGGCCGGGGTCATCACCATGACCACCGCGCTGAACAAGCTGGCTAAGGGACGGCCCCAAGCATGCCTGGGGAGTCTTGTCTCCGGGGTCAGTGTCATAGGCATCCCGGTGACCACCGCGGTGCTGCTGTGCCCCAACGTAAACGTGATCGTATAGGGAAAACTATGGCGGTATTACACACGATTAAGGCATGGCTCTATGAGAACCTGCTGACAGAGGACCGGAACGATTTTGCGGACCGGAACGGACCCTCACGGTAAGGCATAGCCTTTGTGGAGCTAAGGATAAGGATTGTACGTATGATGAGGATTGAGGTAGTGTAATGGCGGTAAAGACAATGATTGTGACCTCCGCCAAGGGCGGCGGGAGCAGCCTGGAGGCGAAGTTCCCCTATCAGTTCTACGGGAAAATAACCGAGACCGATGCCGAGACAAAGGTGATAAACCTGGTTATGCCCCTGGGGGGCAAGGAAACTGGCTTGTACCGCTACCCCAAACCCGGGGAGCGGGTTGTGGTGAACGACGACGGCGCGGCATCCCCCTCCTATTACCTCATGGGCTACCTGCCCAGCACGGAGAAGGGGGCCTACAATTTTCTTTCAAACACCGAACCGGTTTCCGTTCCCGCCGAAGGGGAGGAGGGGTACGACCAGACCCTTACGGAGGGTTTCAACACCCAAATGGGGTATTTCACGGCGGAAACCGGGGCTTTGCGGGAGGCGGAAGGCCTGGTTCTCCGGTATGAGCAGACCGGGAAAAGGCTTCCTGAGAGCGGCAAGGACGAAGGGTATTCGGAGATCGGCTTTTACCGGAAAGAGACCCAGTGGCGCAGCACCGACGCCGCCTACCGGGATGTTCCGCCGCCGCGGGCCGAGGGGGAAAGCGACGCCGCCTACAGCGAGCGGCTTGCCGAGGGGGGATTTCCGAAAAGTTCGGAGGGCGAAGCCGCGGGGGATCACATCAAGCGGATAAGCGACGCGGTGGTGTTTCCCCGAATCGACCGGCTTAACATCCAGTCTGCCGGGGATATGCGGGCGGCGGCGAAGAACTACCAGCTTTTAAAGGCGAAGCGCTTTGAGGTTCTGGTGGACTGTGATGACCCGGATCATACCAAGGGGGAGCTATCAAAAGGCGAACTACCCCTGGGGGACAACATAGGGGACGATTCGACGCTCCACCGGGGGGATGCCCATATCCGCGCGGGGAACCGGGTGGTGATTAAAGCGGGATCTGAGATACTCCTGCAAGTGGGAAAAACCGTGGTAAAAATCAGCGACAGCGGGTTGGAGCTTATCAGCAAACTGGTAAACTCAAATCTTACCAACGCCTATGACGCCACCTTCACCATGTCCGGCAGAGACGGCATAAGTATGTTTGGCCGCGAAGTAACGATAAACGCGGACATATCCCTGGGCCTGGGGGACACCTACGGCGGTTCCTTCGCAAGCGATCTGGGGGTGGTCTCCATCGGCGGCAGGGAAATCACCGCCGAAACATACGGCGCGGCGAAGTACCGGATGCTGGTAATCAACGCCCTGATCCAATACATCCAGAGCATTACCGCGGGGAGCCTCGGGATAAACGGGAATCCGGACAGCGAGCAGATTAAGGGCTATGTTGGATTCGCCACTCGCTTATTGCAGGACGGGGCGGATGTTATTGATAAGCTTATTGACGTGGTACGGCTGTGGAAGCAGTATCAGGAACAGAATGTGCCGGTGATTACGGAAACGGTGGCGAAGGACGCCGAAGAAAAGGCGGAGGAAGCGGCGAAAGAACTGCAGCAGGCGCAGGATGAAGAGAATGAGGCGAAAACAAAACGGGATAAGGCCGCTCAGGATGCCCAGGAGGCCGAGGACGATTATGCGCAGAAGCAGAAAGCCTATCAGGATGCCTTGAAAAACGGCGATCCCGATGCGGATACCAAAAAGCAAGAGATGGAGGATGCCTATAAAAAGAAGATCAAGACCGGCATCGAGAAGGACAAAACCGAGAAGGAGTATCAGGTCAAAAAGGAGGCCACGGAAAAGGCCAAAACCGTAAGCGATGCGGCGTCCAGTAATGCGGCGCAGAAAAGAGAGCAAGCCGATGAACTCTTGGATAAGGATGCGAGGGACGCGGCCATAGATGCGCAGGCGGAAGTGGAAGGTGAAAAGGCGGATGAAGCCGCGGATAAGGCCAAGAAAGACGCGGACACGGACGAGGGTAAGGCAAAGCAGCAGGCGGATGCGGACGCGGCTGCCGCAAAGCAACAGGCGGACGTGGACGCGGCGGCGGCAAAGAAAAAGGCCGAGGACGACGCGGCGGCGGCGAAGAAAAAGGCCGAGGACGACGCGGCTGCCGCAAAGCAGCAGGCGGATGCGGACGCGGCTGCAGGAAAGTTGACGCAAGACCAAGCGGATGCCGCGAAGAAAAAGGCCGAGGACGACGCGGCGGCGGCGAAGAAAAAGGCCGAGGACGATGCGGCTGCCGCAAAGAAAAAGGCCGAGGACGATGCGGCTGCCGCAAAGAAAACCGCCGATGCGGACGCGGCCGCCACAAAGAAAAAGGCCGAGGCGGATGCGGCCGCCGCAAAGAAAAAGGCCGATGCCGACGCGGCGGCGGCAAAGAAAAAGGCTGAGGCGGATGCGGCTGCCACAAAGAAAACCACGGAGGCGGACACGGCCGCCGCGAAGAAAAAGGCCGAGGCGGATGCGGCGGCCGCACAGAAAAAGGCGGATGCCGACGCGGCCGCCGCACAGAAAACCGCGGATGCCGACGCGGCTGCGGATGCCGCAAAGAAAAAGGCCGATGATGACGCAGCCGCAGGAAAGCTGACGCAAACCCAAGCGGATGACGCAAAGAAAAAGGCCGATGCCGACGCGGCGGCGGCAAAGAAAAAGGCGAATGACGACGCGGATGCCGCAAAGAAAAAGGCGGACGCGGAGGCGGACGCCGCAAAGAGAAAGGCCGAGGCTGACGCGGATGCCGCAAAGAAAAAGGCGGATGCGGAGGCGAAAGCCGCAAAGGAAAAGGCCGAGGCTGACGTGGCTGCGGCAAAGAAAAAGGCCGAGGCTGAGGCGAAAGCCGCAAAGGAAAAGGCGGATAAAGACGCGGCCGCCGCAAAGAAAACGCCCTAAGGAGGAAAGATATGACGATGACGCTCAAACATACTCAGGATGTGGCCTGTAAACTCGTATTCTGCCTGAAGAAGATACTGCAATACACCGGCAAGGTGTATAGTACGGTTTCCAATACCATCTTGCCTAAGGTGAAGCCGGATTACGACAGAGATATGTTTGACCTTTGTACGCTGGCGATTGATAACGGGCTTATAGAAATCGTAAGCGCCTTGATGGCCCTGACCGAGACCATCACGCCGTCCCAGTTGACTCTGGGATCGGACGGTACCGTGCTGATAGAGGGGCAAAAGATTGTTACCAGTACGCCCGTTGAGAAAATGGATGTTGCCGGCCCCACGCCGGCCTTGACCTTTGTTGGCACGGTCACGCAGTCCGTGCCCCTTGGCAGTGCTCTGGCCAAACTGGTCTTAAACGCGAAGAGTTCGCTTGATAAGATCAACAGTAAAAAACCGGAAAAAACCCTCGAGGAACTATAGGAGGAACCTGGAGATGGAAAAGAAAAAGGCCGAGGACGACGCGGCCGCCGCAAAGCAACCGGCGGAGGCAGGCGCGGCTGCCGCAAAGAAAACCACGGAGGCGGATGCCGCAAAGAAAATGGGGGACACGGCTGCCGCAAAGAAAATGCCGGATGCGGATGCGTACACGGATGCGGCCGCCCCAAAGAAAACCACGGAGGCGAACGCGGCCGCCCCAAAGAAAACCGCAGGGCTGGATGAGGAATCAAAGGCCGCTATTGTAGAGGAAGTCACTCCCCTGATCGCCTCACTGGGGGCCACCCTTGCCATAGGGGGGATCGCGGCCATCATATCTAAACTGGTGGCGGTCAACATGAAAAGCAGTACCATGACCGGGGACACGGGGATGCATCCCACGGACAACGACACGTCGATCAGCAAGACCGAATCCTCGGCGAAGGATAACGAGGCGTCCCTGGCCAAAGACGGGGTCAAGGCCAAGGACGGGGACCTTTCCGCGGCCCAAACCGACGCCAAGGCCCTGCAGACCGACGCCAAGGCCCTGGATTCGGGGGCTTCCGCGGCCATGCCCAAGGCAGGGGCCCTGGACGTCAAGACCAAGGGCCTGGTGATGTCCTAGTGCGGCGCGCACCGTGGAACTTACTATGAAGGAGTGATCATGGCGGATAAACTTGAATGGATGAACAAACATTTTGTGGTGGTGCGGTACACGGAGCTCGCCGATCTTGTGGCCAGGGAAAACTACAAAATACAGCCCGGCCTGGAGCCGTTTTTTGCCGGCCCCGGGAACGCGGAAAGGATTATCTATAACCTCGCGAAGGCGGATAAATGGAAGGACGCCTGCGAACTCATGGCCTATCTCGCCCACCGGAGGGCCGCAGTGTGGTGGCTCTACCGTTGCGTGATCTCCCTTATGGAAGAGTCCATCCTCAACCCCTCGGTAGAACGGGACATCGCCACCATCGGTGCCAGCATGGAGCCGGAGGTGCCGGAATTCGCGAAGATCGAACTGCCCAAACCGGACCCCGCGGCCCTCGCCCAGGTGGAGGCCGTGCTTGCCGACGCCCGGGCAAAAGCAAAAGAGGCAAACGCCGCGTTGGATCAGGATATGCTCCATTTCCTGGAAGAAGCGGTGGAAGTGGCCTTTCAGGAGTTTAAACGGGTCCACGGCATCCACCCCGTCGATCTATTGAAACAAGTCGGGGCCCAACTCGCCCAGCCGAGGGTCCAGATCGACCCCGCTTCCCCGATCCTGGTCGAGACGGCAAAGCTCAAGGCCCAGCTTGCGGCGGTGCAGAAAGAGACGGTGGCAACGATCAAATCGGTGCTGCCGGCCAAGCTGCCCGCCCACCAGAAGAAGCTCTCCGACAACGCCCTCTCTGCGGTGTACCGCTGGATCGCGGCGCCGGATGAGGAAAACGCCCGGCGCTGCCTCGACGTGGGCAACGAATGTCCCGATCAGCCCGGGGGCCTCCTCGCCCTCAGCGCGTTTTGGGCCTTCGGCAACCTGATGCCCGCCGGAGACCAGGTGATCCCCACGCCGCCGGGCCTTGCGGCCAACGGCCTTACCCAGACCCTGCTCCTCTGCGCCCTCTCTCCGGGGGGGGCCCGCAAGGTGACGGAACGGTACGCCCTCTATTTCAGGCTGGGCGTGGAGGTCCTCACCGGCGCGGATAACTGGGAGGCGTCCCTCGCGGACAGCAGGATGCCCCACGAGCAGCTTCCCGAACCGGACTGGACCCGGGGGTCTGACAAAAGCGCAGTGGAATGGCAGGCCGAGGCGGGAGTAGCGGAGCTGCCGGAAGATGAGAAAGAAAAGGCTATACGGCGGCTTATCGCCCAGGCAGGGGGAGGCGGGGGATTGCTTCCCTCTTCACCGGCCGGTGGAGCCGCGCCCCGGGAACATGGAAGCGGGGCAAGCCCTGGGTACAAGCTGTGGAAACCCGAACAGGCCGGTACCGCCGGGAACGGACAGGAGGCAAAACCTTCTGCGTACAAGCGGTGGAAACCCGGTGTGCCGGAAGGGGCCCCTGTTCAGGAGAACGAGGATGGGAAGGGGAACAAAAACGAGAACAGGAACAGCAATGCTTACAAACGCTGGAAGCCGGGGGATTGGTGAGTGGAAAAACCCCAAAGAACCTTCGGTTCGACCACACGAACAAACGTGAACAAACGTGTGGAGTTCGCATGGCGGCTCCCCCGTTATTGCGCGGGCAATGGCCGGGGATGATGATTTTGAATATCCTGAGGCTGTTTCAAAACCGGAGTTTTTGAAACAATCTTACATAGTATAGTAAGGAACATGTATGGCAAAAACTATCCTAACCTTGTACCTGGCGGGGGGTGTTTTTAAAGACCTCTACCCCTACGAACTGAAACTGGAGGAGGGCATCTCCCGGCTCTACCGGGGAGAATTGACGGTATTGTCTGAAACAAAGCATGGTATGGCGGAGCTTTCCGGCCTTTTGGACAAGGGAATTTCCCTCACCCTAAGCCAGCGGCTGGGGGACACGAAAATCCAGCGGGCCCGGTATTTCCATGGGGTTGTTACGGCAGTCAGAAACGCCGGGGTGTTCAGTAACGGTAAGGTAAAGGACTGTTACAGTTATGCCCTGGTCATCGAACCGGAGCTTACCCGGATGAGGTTCACCCGGTTTAGCACCCCCTATTACCGGATGAACCCGCCCGAAATTATTGAGGCTGTTTTGGGCAAGTACGGCTTTAAAGCCCGGATAGAGCAGAACTATATTTCCCGTACAAAATACAGCGGGTATCTGCTCTTTGATCAATCGGAGACATCGGATCTGGATTTTTTAAAAAGCATCGTAAGTCTCTACGGCATTTCTTTTGTTTTTGTGCATCCGAAAAATCAGCCCGATACCCTGGGTGCGGATGTCCTCTATTTTTCCGACGGTAAGCAATTCCCCGTTTCCGATATACAATACTCGGATAAACGGGAGGAACCCCGCGTGGTGGTCTTTGATTTTTTAAGTGCCGCGGAAGACGAGAACATTTGGAAGATGGACGGCTGGACTATGACCAACACCATCGGCGTTGACGGGTTCCATCTCAATGCCACCTATCCCCAGGCTAATTACGGATCGGCTCAGTGGAGATGGGGCAAGACCGCCAAGGGGGAACGGTACATCACCGGCAATCGCCTTTTTCACAGCTATGATCGGAACGCCCAGCCCCAGGAGATTGACGATGATATCCGGTTGATCCTGGAAGCGCAACAAAGGGCAGCGGAACAAGCCAAGTCCCGGTGGACCGCAGAGGCGGCCAATCTGGCCCTCCGTCCCGGGCTTATCCTCGAACTGCGGCATTTTTACGGTATGAAGGACCGGGAGCTTATTACCGCCCTGGTTACGGGAATTACCCTGCATCACCGGACGCAGTGGCCCGCGAATTTGGCGGTGCGTATGGAAGAAGGCGCCGAAGGGGAGCTTACCGAGGTCCGGGGGGATTGTGTAGACTGGGGCGGTAGCGCGGAAAAACGGTTCTGCCCTAATTGGTAATAAACCATGAGGAGAAACGAGTGAGCAAAGGGAATGGTCTTTTGAAAAGCTTATGGCCCTTGATACTGGGGATGGTCCTCTGCCTTGCAGGCTGCGCCAGCCAGCGCCAGGTGGTGGTGGGACTTTCCCCGGACTTGGAGGACTACTACGCCATGTATCCTTCGATAGAATTTGACGCGGTCGCGGTTACCAGTGAAGAAGCGAATCAAATCAAAAGCGACGGAGTAGACAAGTATTTTGCCCCTGCCAGTTCCTTAAGGAAACGCATCGATCCCTTTACGGTCTATTTTTCCCAGGAGCATACCCAGCCTGAGACCCTGCCCTATCGGTCGAATTATTGGGACCGGTGGCTCAAGAAAAAACCCGTCACCCTGGTGCTTATTGCGGATCTGCCCCATTCGCCGGACATGCCCGAGGAAGACCCCCGGGTTTTGTATATCGATTTAAAAAAAAGGGATGGTTTGTTTACTAAGCCGGTGTACGTGGAAATTGAACCACAAAAAATTACCAGGATTTTTGATAAACCCACAGATCCCCGAACCCATCTTCCTGCAGCAAACCAAAAGCCGGATACTCAGGGAACAAACCCTCGCGTTCATGGGGATGCAGAAAAAGAAAAATAAGCACCATGAGCCTTTTTCAAGGGGTGCTTACTTGATGAAAAAGGCTCGGGAAAACGAGTTCCAGGACTGGTTTTTCCTGATACCGCTTAAGGGTACTTTTTCAAAATCCGGTATTTTGAAAAAGCCGCACATTATAGTAAGGATAGTCTATGCGTTTTGAAGAATTATTGCATTGGAACGACGGTCAGTTTTTACAGCCCCATCATTTTCAGTATCAACAGCGGATTGTCTCGGCATATATCAGGCTTAATCGTTCCTTTTCCCTGCCCTTTACGTACGGGCTTTTGGATTTTGAGTTTGACTTGCAATCCCTGAAAGGAGGAAGGGTGGTGGTGACCCGTTTTTCCGCGGTCATGGTCGACGGCCTGGAACTCTCCATGCCGGGGAACTGTATCTTAAATCCCCTGGATCTAAGCAATGCCCTCAGGGAAAATCCCACGGCTCTTACGGTGTATGTGGCGTCTCCCTATTGGTCCGAATTTGAGGCGAATCTCGCCGATGAAGAAAACTCCAAGCAAAAAAGGCTCTATCTTACCCAAAAAAAGCGGGTCCGGGACGAAAATTCCGGGGACAATGAAATCACCCTCATTACCCGCAGGATCAATGCCCGGTTGGTAACGGATCGGGAAGATACGAAGGATATGCAGCTCCTGCCGCTGCTTAAATTGACTGTCCTCACCCGGGAAATAAACCAGCCCCTGGTCAAGGTGGATGACAAATACCTTCCCCCTTTCATGATGCTTACCGCGGAGGATCCCCTCTTTACTATGGCCGAAAGCCTTATGTCGGATGTCCGTCGCTGCCGGGATAAACTACAAAATACCTTAATCACCCCACGAGGGGAAGATGAAACTTTTTCCCGGACCGACGCGCTGGATGATGCCCGGTCGGTCCTCTTGCTGCGGACCTTGAATTACTATGACATCCGGCTGGCTTCCCTCTTGGTGGACGGTTTTATCTCCCCCTTTACCCTGTACCTGGAACTCGCCTCGTTCTTGTCGGAACTCGTAGGGATTAGCCCCAAAAACGAAATCCGGGGGATCAAACCCTACGATCATGATGACCGGCTGCCGGTGTTTACCGAACTTTTTAAGGATATCCGTTCCTTTATTCAAAGCGAAGGAGGGGCGGGGTACATTAAGCTCAATTTTACGGCGGTCCAAGGGGAGGGCTATTTTTTCGTGGCCATCAAAACCGAAGACATCGCCGATGTGCATGAGATATACCTCGCGGTCCGGACCAGTGGGGAGATCAATGAAGTGATCCGGGCTCTGGAGCAGGGGGATACCTTTAAACTTATCAATCCCCGGGCAAAGTCCCTGCGGATCCGAGGCATGAAACTTTCCTGGATGCGGTATCCCCCTCGGTTTCTGCCGGTTCTGGATGGAACCCTGTGGTTCCGCCTGGATCTGGCCGAATCATCCAAGGTATGGCGGGATATGTGTGAAGAAAAAGGCATGGTGATTGATTGTGTTCGGGAACGCTTTCCCGATCTGGAACTGTCCCTCTTCATAACGGTCGTAGAATAGGAGGTAGATGTGAGCACCTCGGTAAGGCTTGAAGACCTGTGCCGTCCGATTTTTACCTGTTTCTGTAATTACTGGCAGTTGAATCAGGCGGGAATTCCCCTCGATCTGAAAACATTCAGGGTGGACATCGAATCTTCCCTGGCAGAGGCTAAACATAAGGCCGCCGCAGACCCGGTGCTGAGCCGGGACTATGAGCAGCTAGAACGGCCTTTGGTTTTTTTTATTGACTTCATGGTTCAGGAAAGCAGTTTTCCCTTTAATAAGAACTGGCGGGAATTGGGCAGGAACTACAACGAACTTTCCGGAGATGAAAAGTTTTTTAACCTCCTTTCTGAGGCCCTTGAGGACACCACGGCCCGCCACAGGATCCCCCTCTTTTATACCATGCTGGGATTGGGTTTTGAAGGGGCCTATATGCAGGATCCGGGGTATATCGATAAGATCATGAACCGGTGTATGGCCCTATTCCCCGGGGAGCTGGATATCCGGGAAGAGCCCATTGTGGAGGTCCCCACGGAAAAGCGGATTGCCCGCTCAAGAAAAGCACGGCTTCTACGCCCCTTGCGAATAACCCTGATTTCTTCAATCTTCTTTTTGGTTTTTTCCCTTATCTTTAACTTTGCCGTCTTTTTTAAGGTTACCTACCCATTCCGGGAGCAGGTATCCGACGCCGCGGTGCAGGCCCGGGAAATCAAAACGATCCCCTATGAGGCTCCCTAATGGAGGGTAAACTTTTTTCCTTTGTTCCTAAGCTTATCAATCTTATAAAAGAGAGTACCCTGGCCAAGGTCATTGTGGTTATCCTCCTGTTGTTCCTGGTTCTTGTGGTGATCCTCCCGTTGATTAGAAAAGTCCGGCGGAAACGGCTCAAGGAGCGGGAAGCCCGGGACCTGCTTAAGGATCTGATGATTTGGCGCCATGTAGCCCAGCTTACCCAGGGGGGAGATGAACATAGCAAAGCCAAGAAGGCCCTTTCGGATACTATTATCAAAATAAACGAATTACTGAAGCAGGGCTTTCATCTGGCCGCCCTCCATGGCAGAGGGCTTTACCGGGTGCCCTGGTTTATGCTCCTGGGAGAGCCCCATTCGGGAAAATCATCTTTGCTTGAGGGAAGCGAACTGGAATTGGTCCCCTCTGCAATGGAAGAGAAGGCCGGAGCAGAGGCGGCAGGGGAAGGGAAGAGCCTCCCGGTGCGGCTCTGGCTTGGGGGAAAGGCGGTGGTTTGTGATGTAAGCGGGGCCGTTTTTTTTGACCGTTGGCTTGAAGGCAGCAGCGCGGAATGGACCTACATCATCAAACAGATCTGCCGCAAGCATTACCGTAAACCCCTGGATGGGGTCATCCTGACTATTCCCGCAGACGCCCTTTTGGCAGACGATGGGGACCTCACCCGCAAAAAAGCCACCCTCATGGCCAATGAATTGGCCCACCTCCTCGATACGAGCGGTATGCGGCTGCCCTGTTATGTGGTGGTTACCAAACTCGATATGGTCAACGGGTTCCGGGAGTATGCCCTGGAGCTCGCAGGAGAATTACGGCATCAGATCCTCGGGTATGAAAATCAAACCACTTCGTACCACAGCGAGGATTTTCAAGCATTTTGGAAAAACCTGTTGCAGCGGCTCCGTTCGGGTTATAAAAAAAGGATGAATTCCCGGGACCTGCACCTGCGCCTTTCTGGCGAGTCAAACCGGATGGATGTAACGGGGAAGTTGTTTTTGTTTCCTGAAAATTTCGACGGCCTGTATCCCAATCTTCATATTTATCTTGAGACCCTGTTCAGCGAAGATACCTTCCATGGCACCAAGGATACGGTTTTCGACGGTCTTTTCTTTACCTCTTCCATGGATATGGGGGTTTCTTTTAGTCCCGGCATTGCCGCCCTGGCCGGGAAAAAGACCGAGGATTTTTTTCTTACCGAGGAGCCGGTTCCGGTTTCCCAATCCTATTTTGTTCGGGATATGCTGCAGAAATTTATCTTCAACCCTTCTCCCCATGCGGCCTTTGTCAGAAAAGAAGCCCTGAACCGGGCCATACCGCTCTTTGCCCTCTGCGGGGTGGTGGTTATCCTCGGGCTCATCGCCCTCTACACCGCCCTTTTCAGGGCCGATGACCTTACCAAGTCCCTGGTCCAAATTACCAATTATTACCGCTCCCTTACGTCCACGCTCCAGTCAAAAAGCGGCGCGGGGGTGCCCATCATCATAAAAAACAGAGATGCTACCTTTGCCTTTAATAATGATCCCCGGCTGCAAAGAAACGGTTCCTCTCCGGTACAGTTCTATTACAATGCCCTGGCCTACCGGAACGTTAACCTGAGCCCTTCTTTTGGGTTTCTGCTTTCGGATCTCCTGGTGTTTCAGGAACTCAACATGGGCCATCGGGACCGGGTTTTTATTGCCAATCAGCTCTACGGAAGCCTCATCAGGACCCCCTTGCTCAAAAATGTGGGTTCCAAATTGATGGACCAGTCCTTTGTATCCCCGGTGCTTGACCGGGAATTACGCTCGGTGATTCAATCCTTCACCCTGCTGGATGAACTTAACCCGGAAGATTTCCATCGCCTGTTCCTGTCCAATCAGTATATTTCTGAAGCGATGATAGGCTATCTGCTGCCGGAACTTTCTAACGATTCCCGTTCGCTCCTCCATAGCTTTAGTTCCCGAAAGGATCGGCGTTATACCTTTGCGGAAGAAGCGGCCTATATCTACTCCGATGATTTTCTCCGGGCCAAAGGTGCGGCGTTGCAGATCATCCTCTCCGCGTGGCAGCGTCTTTCGGTTTATCCCGATTCGCTGTACGGGAAAATAAAAAACCTCCTATCCATCTCGCAGAATATCGTTACCAATTATGCGCGGATTAACTTCCTCCTGCGCCAGGCCGGGGACGCCGCTTCCCTGCGGGATGTGCAGAACCTGGTTACCGAATGGAAACAGGTAAGCGCCGCCCAAAATAGGTTCATCTTCCAGGGCAGAGCGCTGTTTGAAGAAATAAAAAACGACCTGGTACAGCTTACTATACCCCTGCCCGCTGAATTGACGGGGGATGCCTTTGGAAACAACCTGATCAACGACTATCTTTTTAACGACCTGGTGATCGATTATGCGGTAAAAGAGTATCGGGAGCTTTTTCAGAAAGATATGGAGTTTATCCGCATAAAGAGCAAGGAAATGCGGAACGGAGTCCTGGGGACCGTCAGCACCCTGGAGCGTGAATTCGCCGGTAATCTGACCCGGGAACTTGAAAGTCTGCGGGCCAGCGCCCTGAGCCTTAAAAGCAATGAACTCTTGTCCGAGAAAATAAGCAAAGAAGAGCAGGGGGATTCTCTTTTTATGGTGGTGGAGAAAATTGTGAATCTTGCCGGGGCGGTGGATATACCGGATGAGCAAACCTTGAGAAACACCCCCGGTTTAAATTGGATGAGCGGACAGTACGACATCGTTGCGGCCTTTGATAATTACGAAACCTATGTCAAACCCTTTGTGGAAAATGAAAAGGTTTCCACCCTTATCAGCAACGGGAGAATCATGCTGGTGGCCCAGGCCTATCTTAACCGGTACATCATGCTCAACGTCGAATATGACTTTCTCTCAAGTCCCCGGGAAATCATCGCCGCCATGGTAGCGTCTCGTTCGGAAGCGGCTAACCGGGAGGTTTTTTCCCTTTCCGGCCGGGCAATTCAAAGCGCCCTGGGGGGAATCTATTTTGATAAGAGCTATGATCCGTGGATAGTGAAAGAGATAACCGACGGTATTGCCGGGTATAACGATTTATTTACCCGTTATACGGCGCTGAAGGAAGAGCCGAAATTTCTCCAAAACCAGGTCCGATTCTATCAGACCGAGTCTTTCAGCGCCTACCTTGGGCTGTATCTGAGCTATTGGGGAAATTACCCTGATAAGGCCTATGTTCCCTCCCCGGGATGGCGGGAATACCGGGTACGGGTAAATCAAACTAAACCCTACCAGATCAATTCCGTCCTGCAATCCCTCTACACCGAATGTATCGGTATCTTACAGGGGGTCAACAATGTGGTGTTATCCGATGTGTTAAAGCAGGAGAAAAACGATTATATCACTTCCCTGACCGACCGGATAAAGCTCCTTTCCGCTTTCCTCAGCGCCGATGCGGATCGTATGCTTACGGCCTGGGGCAAACTGCCCGCCGAAGTAGAACCGGCCTTTAAACAGATCCGGTCTTTATCCCTGGATGAAATCAAAGACACCTACATGACCGTGTATTCGGATACGAGAAACATCAGCATCGGCTGGTGGAATGATTTCATCATGAACGGTATCGGTATCCTGTCAAGCACCTATTGCCGCCTCAAGGTGGAGGCCTTTTCCGAAAAACTGGAAGGTCTCCGGGTATTCCCGCTCCTGGCCGACGGGCTTCGGGACGAGGTCTTATCCCTTAATACCCTGGAAGATATAGCCCTCTTGTTACGGGACATGGGAGCCGGTGATTTACCGGTACAGGCTGCGGAAGAAGCGGATCCCCTGGAACCCGTACTGCACCCGATCCTGTTCAGGGGCGCCATTGCCCAGGCCTGGGCCCAGACTATCTATCGGTTTGCCGTAGCCGCAGTGGACGCCAAAAAGCCGCTGCTCTGGACCCTCTCCCAGCCGCCCATTGATGTCCAGGGAAAACTGTCCCACAGCAGCCGTCTGCTTGCGGTAAGCCGTTTCAGATACATAGAAGTTTCCACCTTGGGGAAACCCCCCAAATCCATTAACACCTATATGAATGAAAAAATCAGCCTCGCCGAGGGTACCCCGATTGACAAGAACATGGGTTTCAAGTTTTACCGGAGATCCTCGGATACCCGGCCGGCGGTGGAAATTGTCCTGGATAAACCCTGGTCGATTTTTGATTTTTATTTGCATCCGGAGGTGATAAGCACTGAGGAGGGAACCTATTTCCCCATCTTTTTGGATGATGAAGCAGGAACCTATGTGTACTTTGTGGAGATTGATTTCAACGGGGATATTCCCCTGCCTGAGCGGTGGTATACCCGGGCTACCTGGCCGAATTTCAGAATCACGGACGGTATGGTTACGGTCAACCGCTGAGGGAACAGCCGGGGCCGCGCGCAGGCGGGGGATGCTTCCCACGGCCAACCCGGTACGGGGCTGGAAATCAAAAGGGGTCCGCCGGACCGGAGAGCGGTTCCACCCGGCAAGGGGAGGTGTATTCCCGTGGGGTTTAATACCCTCTGGGGCGGTTAAAAAGATACACCCTATGAAACAGGGATAATGGATAAGGCAGGTCAATGAAGGGCTATTTCATAGAAGATTTTAGCGAACCATCTTAAAATACCCCCCCCTGGGGCGGGGATTTTTTATGCCCCTTAGTCCCAGGGGGTCAAATCAACATCGTATGAGGTCAAATCAAAACCTTTGGGGGTGGAAGTATTACCCCCAGGGGTGGAAGTATTACCCCCAGGGGTAAACCAATTACCCTATTAGGTCAAATCAAAACCGTAGTGAGGTACATCACAATCGGATTTGCCCCACTAACAATCCTGGGTCCCTGCACCCGGCCCGGAGGCTGCCGCGTCCGGGCCGGTTTCCAGGCTTCCCCCTTACTTCCTCATGGGGCTGCCGGAGGGCTCCCCGCCATAATGGTTATGGCCCTATGGCTGGTGCCAAATAGGGTACTGCAGGTATCCCCGGCGGGGATCTGGATGCCCTCCTTGCTTGTATCGCTGTCGTCTGAACTGCTGAGTTTCCATTCGGCTAAATAGTCGTTTAGCTTGCCCAAAGGCACATAGATAGTCAGGGTCGGGGGAGGATTCGGCGCGCCGGGGCGAGGGTCGATGGTATTTTGAAACACCTTATCCAAGATGGGCGGGGTTTCGCCGAGGTACAGCGTTGTAAGGTAATAACACTCAAAGAAAGCCTTCAGGCCGATGTTTGTTACCGCAGGGAAGTTCACCGTTGTCAGGCTTAGACAGTAGCGGAAGGACTCCTCGCCGATGCTTGTTAGCACGGGGAGGTTCACCCTTACCAGGCTTGTACAATCCTGGAAGGACCAGTAAGCGGTGCTTGTTACCAGCGGGAGGTCCAGGGATATCAGGGACCTACAGGCCTTGAATGCCTCCTTGCCGATGCTTGTTACATTGGGGGCGTTCAACGAGTTCAGATGGTTGTCTGGGTAGTAATAATGTACTCCGGCGAAGGCCTTGTCGGAGATCTCCCCTGCATAGTCCAGATAGGGGTCCACGTATTGCATGGTACCTATCAAGGCATTCGCCTCGCCGGGGTTTACCGTCTTATCCAGGGGCAGGTAGACCGGGGGATCCGCTGCCTCCTTGCCGGCCGGGAGATCCACTGCCTCTCTGCCGACCTGGGCCCGGGCGAGATAGGCCTCGGCTTCGGTCTTGTTCATCAGGCTTGGGGCCTCTACGGGCTTGCTTCTTACCACGGTCCCGCCCCTTGTGTCCATCAGAATCAGCCATACCACATCCTGGGTATCCGTCATGGGTAGGGTAATGTCATAGGTCCCCGGACCGTTGAAGGTCCCCGCAGTGGTGGTATACGTGAAGGGGGCGGCAGGGCTGTTCTTATCTACCACCGCGTAATACACCGTCCCTGCATGGTTAAGGGTAAACTCTACCTTCGCTTCCGTATCGCTTCCCCGCGTTTTAAAGGGCTTGGTGATCCACAGGGACCGGTCCACTATCGCAAACCGGACCGCGCCGTTGCCGTTCTTGGTGCTGTCCCCTCCGGCCAATGCCTTGAAATCCGTATTCCCGTCCTGGGACTCATCGTTCAAGCCGTTCCTGATGATCCACACCGGCGGGGTTTCGGGCACCCCGGGAAAGCCGATCCACGACTTATCCGCGAGAGGCTTGTAGGGCAGGTTGAAGTAGACTGTACCCGCGGTTCCCGATACGGTCGTGCTTACTTTGGACGTACCGTCAAACTGAAAAGTGCTGCTATCGCCGCCGCTTACGGTGGGACTTTCGGGTACCTTGTCCAGTCCTTTAAGCCCGCTTATCTCCCAGACCGCCTGCCAGGTCTTCTCCGGATCCAGTTGGAAGACGTCGTTCTCCACCGGTGCTGTCTCATTGCCGGATATGAACGAGGGCTTTACGTCGATGCAGTGCATGGTAATCTCGATTTCCGTAACCGCATGGCTCGGAATAAAAGTGGGACCGCTCAGCCCCGCGGCCAGCAGGGTGGGCGGCCCTGAACCCGCCTTGCCCCCTTGCACCAGGAAAAACTGGTAGGTCTCGTCAAAGACAAACCCGTTGAACCGGGTGAGCATAAAGGTATTGTTCGGCTTTTGGGCCTCCCCAAACCAGGCGATAT
>JAITRH010000048.1 GCA_031288495.1 Treponema sp.
GACCTCCAGGCTTAGGAGAGGCGGACCTCCAGGCTTAGGAGAGGCGGACCTCCAGGCTGAGGAGAGGCGGACCTCCAGGCTTAGGTGGGGCGCACCGCCGTCCTGGGGCGGTACGCCCCTCCAGCCGGAGGATAGCGGTCCCTACGGGCGTACACCGCTCGGACGTCCGCCCCCCTCCCCTCAGCATGGAGGTCCGCCCCCCCTAAGCCTGTAGGTCCGCCTCTCCTAAGCCTGGAGGTCCGCCTCTCCTAAGCCTGGTGGTCCGCCTCTCCTAAGCCTGGTGGTCCGCCTCTCCTAAGCCTGGGGGTCCGCCTCTCCTAAGCCTGGGGGTCCGGCCCCCCTAAGCCGGGAGGTTCGACCCTCCTAAGCCGGGAGGTTCGGCCCTCTTCATCGGTGCCGGGCTTTAGCCCGCAAGCCGGGTAATCGGGGGACACAATTCCTTACCCTGTTGACCGCGGGAGACCTTCCCCTAGGATCCAAGGGGGAACTTCCTCCGGAGTATGGGCAGGCCCGATACCACAGGCAGGCTTGGGAACCGTGAACCCGCGCTCCAGCCGAGCCGGATTCCCCTGCATCCGTCCCTTGAGGTTACGGGCCTTGGGGATCCGGTACGGTAACACAGCCGTCAGGGAGGATAAGAATCTTCGGTACCGCCACGCCCCGGGCTTTCGCCTGGGCCAATGCCTCATCCAGGGCCGCCTGGGGAGAAGGGGCGGGGCTTATGAACATGCGGGTAAGCCGCCGGGGATCCAGTTCCGTAACCGCCAAGATGGTGGCCCGGGCTGAAACCGCCGCCATCTTGGCCGCCTTGTGGTACCCCAGTTTGTACCCGGCCTGGATGCGCGAGAGGGCATCTTCCGGACTTGCGGCTTGAGCCAAAAGCGTGGCATAGGCCTCGTCTCCGATACCGTCCCGGCAGGAAGAAACCAGAATGAGGGTTCCCCCGTCTTTTAAGGCGACGGCGGCATTATCTATGGCCTTTTGGGATTGGTAGAGATCGATGTCCATAGGGAATTTGGCCACCGATACCACAATATCCGCTTGAGCGGGTACGGGTACGCAGAAAATCTTCCGGGCGCTTGCCACCGCTGCGTAAAACGAGGTCAGGGGATCCCCTGCGGTGGCGGCGGCTACCTGCTGTTCCTTGTCCAACACGGTCATCAAGGAAAACACCGGTACCGTGATGAAAGGAAGCGCGTCCATCATGTCTTCATGAACCGGGTTATCCTCCAAAGCGAGGGACCGGGCCGCAGGGGATAGGGCCTGGCGGTGATTGGCCTCAATGGTACGGTAGGCCGCGATCCCCGGCAGGAACGCCTTACGGCCGCCGGTAAACCCTGCAAAGTAATGGGGCTCCACACTGCCGGTAATGATAATCCGGTCGGCTTCAAAGAGCCTTTTGTTCAGCGCGATGGGGGTACCGTTCCGGGTCCATCCCAGCTCCACCATATCCTCGTCCTTTCGGGCATCGTGATGAACACAGCGGGGCCTGATGTCTGTATAGAGGCTGCCTAGGATCTGGCGGTATTCCTGCTCGGTGGGGCCCCGGTGAGCGCCGGTGGCAACCAAGAACGTGATCTGTGCAGTCTCAAGATGTACCTTGCGGCACACCGGGAGGAGGGCCTTGAGCATAAGGGCGGTCGGGGTCGGACGGGTGGCGTCATTGATGATACAGAGGAGGCGCTTAGCCCCGTGAAGGAACTGTTCCAATGCAAGGCCCTGCTCCTGCTTGCCTCGTCCCGGGGTTTGAGCCAGGGCCTCCTGTACCAAAGCCTCGGGTGTTCCCGATAGGGCAAGCCCCTGCGGTTCTGCCACAGCCAGGAGGTTTTCTTGAGGAAATTCCAGGGGTAATTCCCGGTCAAGATACGGCACTACGGTAAAAAAGCGGGAAAAAGATGACATACCCATTCCTTTCTATAAGTATAGTAACGCCGGTATGGGCTTTTATCAAAGTCTTCTACCCACTTCCCTAAAAAGGTTCAATGGGGGCTACTTGCATGGCACTCAAACGCGAACCTTCGTTTTTAATCCAATTTCCTTCGGGTCCCCGATAGTTCATCTCGGGGACCCGATAATCCGTCTCAGAGCTCTGATAGTTTCTCTCGGAGACCCAATAGTTCCTCTCGGAGCCCCGATAATCCGTCTTAGAGCCCCGATAGTTTCTCTCGGAGACCCGATAGTTCCTCTCGGAGCCGAATTAATCCGTCTTAGAGACCCGATAACCCGTCTCAAAGACCCGATACTTTATCTCGGAGCCGAATTACTTCCCTTCAAAGACGCAAGTCCGCTTCCCAGGCGTCTCCACGCCCATGAACCGGCTGCCAAGTACCGGGTTCTCCTCGCCCATGGATTAAGGACGCGCCGAAAAAGCAGCGGAATCCCAGGAAAGGGCATAGGGTTGTACCCCACGGAACCCGAATTGGGGCCCGCCCTTGCTCAATAGGGACGCCTTGGGCACGGGTTTCAGGGCTTTCACGGGTTTTGAACGCCGGTCAACCCTACAAGGCGGTTTGGGGAAACGATACGGGAATGACCGCCGGAAGTGAAGCCTCCCATGCGGCCCCGGTGTTTTCACCTCTCTCAAGACCACCGCGGACATCCCCGGTACAAAGGCGGTCTATGAGAAACCCAAGACCCGTGTTCCCGGAGGCAGGCCCGGCAAAACCGGGGTGGAGCGCATAAACGAGCCTATTGAGCACGGGGTTTCCCAAAAAGTTCCCGACCCCCGCCGGGGATGGATAGGAGCCCTTATCCGGCCGCTTAGCAAAGGGTTCAAAAGACGCCAGACCTCGGAAGCCGGGCCTTTGTACCACGAGGGGTTTACAGGGCATGTGCCAGCAGGGACTGAATTTGTTCAAGCACCACGTCGTAATCCAAGGAGGCCACGAGTTCGCAAATCACTTCAATCCGTTCATCCACTTCCCCGTTGAAGGTAAACCCTTCAAGTTCCAGGGCCAAGGCGTCCGCCTGGCTGCTCTCCCCAATGGTGCAGGCCTGGGCTAAGACATGGAGCTTTTCCCGCAGGGCCTTTTCAGCAATCGGCTCTTTTTCCCTGGTCTCCGCTTTATCCATGAGGGAGGTGGTACGCAGCTTTTCCCGGAACTGGAGCATCTCCTCGCAAATAGCCTCCGTTTCCTCAATACATTTGGTGTAATTGCCATACTTGGAAGCGTATTCAAGACTGTAGGCCCATTTGGATATGGTCTCTACCCCCATGTTGGCGAAGATCCCCTTCATCGCATGAAGCCTGATGGAATACTCTTTCCAGTTCTTCTCTGCGGCAAACAAGCGGATCTCCCTGATATAGGTGTCCAACTCCACACAGAATTGCCGCAGAATTTTTGCGTAGGTGGCATGGTCGTTTCCCACATGGGAGAGGCCCACGGTAATATCCATAGCCCCTAACTGACTCAGCTCATCCGCCAAAGCCGAAAACCGCTCATCCCTGGGCAGGGCAGATTCGGGGGACTCGTGGGCCATGGAATCTATCTTATCCTTGGGCAGCCACTTAATCAGCATGGCGTTTAACTGGGTCCCGTCAATAGGTTTGGAGATGAAGTCGTTCATCCCCGATTCAAGGAAGATCTCCCGGGCGCCGCTTACCGCATTGGCGCTGAGGGCCACAATGGGCATCTGCTTGAGCCACGCATCCTCAGAACCCCGGATGTACCGGGTTGCTTCGGTGCCGTCCATACCGGGCATCATGTGATCCATGAACACCAGGTCGTACCGTTTCGCCTGTACCTTCTCAATGGCCTCGAAGCCGCTTTGGGCGGTATCAGGATGAATATTATGGGTGGCAAGAAACCCCAGGGCCACGGTAAGATTAATAGAGTTGTCATCCACCACCAGGACCTGCACATCATCCTGGGCAATCACCCGCTCAAGGGCCCTGGTCTTCTCGGTTTTGAGGGGATCCCCTTCGATAAGGGGCAGGTACAGGGTGAACACCGAGCCGACGCCGTATTCGCTGGCGAAGTCTATGCTGCCCCCCATCATGTGCACCAGGTTCCGGGTAATGGAAAGCCCAAGGCCCGTACCAACGATACCCCGGTTCTTGCTGGTATCAAACTGTTGGAAGGTACTGAAGAGCTTGGAGAAGTTTTCAGGCTTGATGCCGATTCCCGTATCCTCCACGATGAAGGCAATGAAATCGGCGCCGTGCAGGTGGGCCCGCTGGATCTTGAAATGGATGTGTCCTTTCTGGGTGTACTTAATCGCGTTGTTGACCACATTGGTAATCACCTGCCGGATCCGTATCTCGTCCCCATAAATCACTTCGGGAATCTGCGGGTCAAAGTCATGGCGGAACTCCAGTTCCTTGGTCATAGCGGTGAATTTGCCCATAGAACAAATGTTGTAATAGAGTTCCATAAGGTTGAAATGGACCGGGACAAGTTCGAGCTTTCCCGCTTCGATCTTGGAGAAATCCAGAATATCGTTGATGATTTGGAGGAGGGCCTTAGACATTTTCTTGATGTCCGTGAAGTAGCCCTGCTGAACCACATCCAGGTTATCGGTACGCATGAGGTCGCTCATGCCGATGATGGCGTTCATGGGGGTACGGATTTCATGGCTCATGGAGGCGAGGAATTGGCTTTTGGCCTTGGAGGCGTCCTCTGCCTGGCGCTGGGCGTTGAGCATCTCCGTAACATCATGGAAGAAGAGCATAAACCCATTGACCCCTTTTTCGGGTTCAAGCATCGGGGAAACAAAAATCGTATAGTTCCTCGGATCCTCCTCATGGCCGATATCCAGGACTTCCTCGATCTCGACGGTCTTGTTTTCCTCAAGGGCCTGCTGAAAGATCCGGTTCATCCTCAGGGCAAAGGCCTTATTCCCGCACCGTTCCATAATCTCCTGAAAGGGCCGGCCCGTGATAAGGCCGAAATGCTGAATCCGGGCGCGGTGGAGAAAAATGCGGGTACTATAGGCAACACACCCGTGCTTATCAAGCAATATGATGATATTGGGGCTGTTTTCCAGGAGCAGGTGCAGGTATTTTTCTTGCCGGGATTTCTGAGCCATCACCGCGGCGCTGAACCGGGCCCGGGCCTCGGCGGTCTTCTCCGCCCGGCTTATGACCCGCTGCATGGCCTCAAGCTGTATATGCAAGCGTTTGAGCTCTTCCTGCAAAACCATGTTTTCTTTGGTGAGGGCCGCATTCCGTTCTTTTATAGCTTCATATACGGATAATTCCGGCACCGGAGGGGCATCATATTCCACGGCTTCTTCTCCCTATACTATTGAGATAATCCTAGAAACATCCCTGTACTAAAAACATACCCAGGCTCTTTCACCACCTCCGATGATGAAAAACCCCCTCTCCATCATCGTAAACGAGAACCTACTATTAAAGCATATCCATAAAAAGACCTTACCTTCTCTGCATGGCGGAACACAGCCATTACAAAATACAAACAATCAAAGCATCATTATGAAATCGGTTAACCGGTGTTCCATTCCGGTCCGGAATAGGGCATATTTCTCCCCCGGAATAGCTGAAATGATAGGGCATGCTTCCCTGGATACGGGCCGTCACGTGTTCCATCTCTGCATAGAGGTCCGTACCCAAGGCCCAGTTGCGGGCCGCGCAGGATATCATGAAGAGGCTGCGGCCCTGAGCCTTCCTGAGCGCTTCCTGGATGAGCAGCCCCGTGGATTCGATGACATCATCAAAATCAATGGTGGCAATGCTGAGGCCTACGCCCACCGGTACGTCGCCGCCGCATACCACCGAACCCTCAGGGGTAATCGAGATACAGGCCCGGGCAACCCGGCTGCCGTCCTGCAACTCCAGTACCAAAGGCATGGTTTCGATTCCTTCAATTTCACCGCTCTCCGCAAGCCCAAAGGATCGGAGGTATTCCAGGGCGCGTATATCGTTCACCCGGTGCAGCACATTTTTGTCCGCTTCGGTTACCAAGGCCTGGGGGCCGATGATACGATCCTGGGGAATGGCACTTACCAGAAAGAGGGGGTCTATTGGACCGCTGAGGGCAAGCAGGCCCAGGGCCTTAGTCTTACAGGTACCGTTATAGCAGGTATAGATGTTCCCTTCATGGAGGTTCTGGGCAATGGCGAGCATCCCAAACAAAGGCAACCCTCCTGAGAGGTCATCCAATTTTTCCACGAACTCATCACCCCCGATGAACATGAAGGGGGCAAAGGGTATGAGGAGGCTGGGCTTTTCCGGCAGGGCTTTGAGCAGTTCTTCATAGAGGGCCTCCACCGGCGCGAGATCCCCTTCCAGGGAGTCCGTAATCCCTGCGGCAAAGGCCACCTCCTCACTGGTTAAAACCGTCAAGGTAAGCACCACGGGCCGTATCACCCCTTGCACGGTGGTTCCCATAGTAGTACAGCCCACCACATCAAAGGGCAATCGATCACACAGGGCCTTCACCACCCCGGTCTGCACAAATTCGGTCATACACGAGATGATACCCACGGCATGACGGGCCAAATTCCGGCTCAAATCCAACTGCGCCAAAATCTGGGTACCTGCGGCTTCCGTATCCAATACCTCTTCTGTATAGGCAGTCAGCATCCGAATCATCCTAGACCCTCCTCAGCGCGATAACTTTCTCAACTACCATATCATAATCCAAAGAGGCCACAAGTCCACTCAACTCCTTAAGCGCCTCTTCCCCTATCACCTCACTCCTCATCCGATCCAACTCCAATGCCAATCGATCCGCCTCATCACTCGCCCCTA
>JAITRH010000053.1 GCA_031288495.1 Treponema sp.
CCAAAAATACATGCTTTGCCGGTTTTATACAAAAGGTGCGCTGAAATGGATAGGGAATTGTTATCGTTAATGCATATATGTTCCGCCCTAAATCCCTATGCCGTAGCCGCAAGATACCCCAAACCGTTAGGGTCGGATGAGATAGACCTTAAGGTTGCCATAGAGAACGCTCAAAACGTATATGACTTTTGCGCCGGCCTATGGGGTCAGTACCTCATCGTATCGGAAAAAAAGCCCATGCTATGACCTTAAGGAGCTCGTGGTATGGGGTCGTACAAATACCGGAGATGCAGGGGAATAGGGTAAGCTCCCCTCATGCCGCAAGATGTACCCTCCGAATTAGACGCCTATTTCCGCCTGTCCTGGAAGGGCCGCGGAGGATCTCCGAAGCAGTCCCCCCCCGCCTCCTTCCCCCGGACTTTGAGCGTCTTTCTTTCAAGGCCCCTCGGGGCTTTCTTTTCCCGGCGGGGTGTGATGGAATGCAAGACCGCCATACAATCCCCCGCATATTCGCATCCCTCCCTGAGGGCAATGCGCGTTTATTCCCTGCCCCCGATTTACCTGAGTTCACCCTTATTTAAAGACAATTTTGTCTTTATTAGCGGTTATTTCCGTCTTTATTTCGCTGATAGGCACCCATTGGATCAGAAAGGATATTTCATTGTTGAATTTATATACCGGCCTGCTGCTGCTCGAATCCAGATAGGGAGAAAGGGTGATGCCGAGCTTGGCATTCCAATCCCCCAGATGATGGACCAGATTGAGCCTGAACGATTTAAGTTTGAACCCCGAACTTCTCCGCAGGGTATCATCATCAAACCGAAAGGAATTAACCAGATCCGCTAAGACATTTTGCTCTCCCGGCAGCTCCACGGGAAGATCAAAGAACGGCAGGTTTTGCACATACCGGAAGACCACGGCATTCTCCGAAGTGGTGTTCAGGGATATATCAAGAAAATGGGAGATACCCAGGGTAAACCCCATGGTAAAGGAATACCGGGAATAGGTATACCGTTGCAAATCAAAGGATACATTAGAATTAACCGTAAAGGAAAAGGAAAGCCGTTTGTTCCAGAGCTTGTCCTTTTTAAAGGTATTGGTATAGACTACCCCGAAATCCCGGGGATTCAAGGCCTCTTCATCGGCAGACTGGACCCAGCCGGTAGATTCCAGGGTATACCTGCGGGAACGGATAGCCGTATACGAAGCTGAGAGTCGTCCCCCCCATGAAAGGCTGGTGGTAAAATTGGTAAATTCCTTGAGTTCCGGATCATAGGTTATTTGTTGCCGCAGGGAATTGGCATTATCCGTTCCAAACCGGAGGGTTTCGGTAAAATACACCGGTTCAAATTTCCGGTCCTCCGCATCATAGGGTTCGAGTATTTTACCCTGCAGGGTGGTTTCGGTCTGCCAGGCCCTAAAGACCGCATTTCCTCCCAGGGTGGGATCCTCCGGAGGTATATCGGCGGTAATCGTCAGATTCTGGACCTTATCCATAACCGATGCGGCGAGGTTCGCCGCGGCCTGATGGGCGGCGAGATCCTCTTTATCCCACTTACCGTATTGCAGATCCCAGGAAGGATCCGTACCGGTGCCCTCAAAAACGCTCTTCACCAAAAGACCCTGGAACTTGTACTGAAAACTGGTATTTCCCCAGATGGAACTATAATAGAAGGGCTTTACCGCAGTGGAAAACTCGTAGGATGTGGTAAAAAAGGTGGCGTTATAGGCCCTTAAACGGGCATTATCCAGGGCCTGGGGGGTGTTAAATTCTTCCGCTTCTTCATTAATATGGGTATATCCCTGCCATAGACCGTTACCGGAAAAATGCAGCGAGCCGGTATACAGCCCTGTTTCCGGCTGGCTCAGGGTAAACCCCAGGCTCCCGTTGCTTCCAACGGTAGTTAAAATAGAAGAAACTTCCTGCCAATCAATATCCTCCTGCTCAGGCCAATTTTGGAGGGACGAGCGGTATTGCAGTTCTGACGTGCCCGTAGGGGCCAAGCGGTAATCCAGGGCAAAACGGGGCCCCCCCCTTGGGGGGATGGTAAACTGTTGGGATAGTACCGGGGGAGCCACCTGATCCGCAGGGCTTGGATTATCCCCAGGGCTTTCGGATTCCTCCGGAGGTTCCCACGGGGAACGGGGGGTCCCTATGCCTTGGAAGGGATCCGCCGCTTCCGTATCGGTCTTGGGGGCTTGACCGGTCTTCGTGCCTCCGATGGTGAGGGGTGTGCCTGCGATGGAGGTACTAATCGAATACAGGGTCAATTTATCGGGAAAGAAAAAGTCCCGCTGAGGAGAAGTCGGAGAAGCCGCAGACACCTGAGCAGAGGGTCTCCTGCGGAAGAACAAGGAGGTACTCAAACTGGACACTGAAAAAGAAGAGACATAGGGATTAAGCACCGTAACCGAAGGAGTGATGGCGCCGCCCAGCCGCCATTCATAGGATCCTAATGCCGAAGCGGTATCCTCCTCCTCATCCCCGCTGTCCCCCTTGAGCATGCCCACCCAATCCATTTCTTCACTCCGGTCCAAGAAGTCCTGGTCCACATAGGGGTCCGCATAAAACGGGAAGGCCCAGGAAAAGGAGCCGTATTTTCCTGACAGGGAACCCTTGGTATGCACGCGGTACCGGAAAGGGATTTCATGAGCAAAGAAATAGGCTTGGTTCCATTCGTCGGAGCCGCCATACTGGGTAAAGGGAAAGGGAGAATACCCGGAATTCAGTTGATAGATGGTGCGGGTAAACCCAAGGCCTGCGGAGAGCTCCATACCTCCAAAGATACCCTTCCGGGGAAGGATCCATTCGGTTCCCAGATAGGTTCCCAAGTTCGAATACGCGTCAAACAGCACGGAAAGCCGGGTATCGTTGGGATCCCGGGACTTACGGCCGGTACTGCGGAGGAAGAGGCCCTGCCGAGTCTTTTCCATATCGGCGCTGCTGCCCAGTATCTTGGAGATGGAACTTTCCGATGCAGGGTTGGTTTTAGGCCGGCCCAAGAGATAGGTGGTGGTCTGCACAAAATTGCCCTCCCGGGAACGGGTGCCCACCACCGGATGGAAGATGATCTCGTCGGCAGGAAAGTAAAAAAAGGGGATATACAACACCGGTATTTCCCCTACCTTCAAGACCGCACTCAACACCGCCCAATCCGAACCAGGCAAGAGCCAGAGTTTGTAGGCATGGAGGGACCAGAGGGCGTCCGGGTTTTTGGCGTTTGAAATGGTCGCCCGGGTCATAATGGTTACCTCTTCGTCACTGCGGGAGATGAGGGTTCCTGCAAACTCATAGGCCGTGGTGTTATCGGTAACGGATTTCTCGGTAAGCCCTCCGACAAAGATACTGGACCAATTATCCAGATTCACCGTGATAGACGCGCCCTTAAAGGTTTCGATGGTATCCCCCGCTTCTTTTCGGTATTCCACCCCTCCAGAAGCGCTCATCACATTACGGGTCCGATTGTAGAGGATTTCCCCCGCGCTAATCCGGTGTACCGCATCTTCCGCTTTGAGGCTCACCACCACATTCCCCCGCAGCCGGGCATATTCCTCATCCACCACCTCCAACGTAAAGTATTCGGTACTCCGTGCCGATTCGATGGTGATAATGGTGTGCTTTTTGGGTTTTTCCGCTCCTTCGGCGGATTCGGGCTCTGCCTGATCCGGCTGGGGAAGGGGCAGGGTAAAGTACCTGCGCAGCCGGTTAGCGAGCTCCTCCTTGGTTCCCCCTTCGCTTAACCCGAGGCTCCGGCACCATGCGGCCAGTTCCGCCAAGGAGGACGTTTTAATATCCATTTCCAGGATCTGCTGTTCCGGGCTTAACGATTCCGCCGGAGGCGTAGAAACCTGGGCATCCTCAAGGGACGGCGGTTCAGCCTGGGACGTCTCTGGGGCTGCCTGAATCTCAGGGGCCTCCTCCTGAGCGTACAGGGAAGGGCTCAACCCAAGAAAAAGGAAGAGGAGAAGCCCAATCTGTACCGTTCCTAGGCCCCGGAACCAAAAGCGGAACCCCCTTTTCCCCCGGGTCCACGGCCTGCCCCATACGGTCCCTCCCATGCTCAGATCTCCGCGATTTCCAGGAGTCCTGCGGCAGTTCCCTGTTTCCCGGGTATTCCCAAGGCGCGGAGTTTCCCTGCTTCGGCTCTCTTAATCCCCTTATAGTCTATCCGGTTTATCTCTTCCCCCAAGGCGCTTACCTCCGCAAATTCATATAGGGTAAGCCGTTTTTCAAAACCACGGTTAAGGCGGACCTAGGGTCCGCTGAAAAAGGCTTCCGAAAAAGCGGCCTTCCAGCCTCCTTTTCCTGTAATTAAGGCTGCGGTTTCAAAA
>JAITRH010000054.1 GCA_031288495.1 Treponema sp.
GCGGGAGGCCATCGCCGAGGAGGAGGCCCGGATCGCCGAGGAGCGGGCCGAGGCCGCCCGGGAACGGACCGCGGCCGCCCAGGAGCGGGCCGAGATAGACCGGGAACGGCAGCAAGCCCGGGATGCGGCGGCCGAAGGCAGGGCTACCCCCGAAGAGACCCGGCGGACCGAGGAACAATTGGCCGAGCGGGAAAAGGCCCTGGAGCGAGAAGAGACCCAGGCATCCCGGCGGGAACAGGATCTGGACCAACAGGAAGATGCCCTGGCAGAAAAACAAGAGGAAGCCCAAGCGGCGGAGGACATTGCCGGCCGGAAAACAGCCGAAGCCCAGCAGGAACGGGCGGATATCGCCCGGGATCAGCAGGAACTCATCGACCGCCCCCAACGGGAGACCGGGCCGGGTATTATCGGGGTACGGCTCGTCGCCCCCGATTCACCTCTGGGCCGGATCGTCCGGATGGATACCGGTTCCGGGGCGGAAATCGGAACCTCAGACCTAAACGCCGTGAACGCCCGGGCCTTTATCTCCCTGGGGGGCAAACTCATCGCCATGTCCGGGGAAAACCAGGGCGCCGGGTCTATACGGCTTATCGAAATTAACCCCAACACCCTGGAAATGAACAACCAGGGGAGTGATCCTATCGCCCCGGAGAGCCTCCTCTGGACCCGGGGGAACGACCTCTACGCCGTCACCTCCACCGGGGGCGGCCTGTACCTCGCCCGGTTTAATACGGACCTGGTCTTACAGGCCCGGTCAACGGTAGCGGTTCATCCCTTCGCGACGGTGACCTTTAACGGGGACGCGATCCTTACCCACCGGAGCGACGGTTCCCTGGTACTCCTGGACGGGGGGACCCTGGCGGAGCGATAGCCGCCCCGGAGGACCACGGGCAGGTATCCCGGCCTGTGCCGGGATACCTAAAACCCGTAGATATGGGTGAACTCGTGGAGCAGTTCCAGGGCTTTGGTCTTACAGGAGCCGCAGGCGGTTCCTATCTTGGTGGCCTGCTGGAGTTCCTCCCAGGTCCGGGCGCCCTGATTGAAAGCGGTTTCGATATCCTTATCGGTGATCCCCAGGCAATGGCAGATCTCCACGGTCTCTTCTTTAAGGAGCCCTACCCTCCCCGTCTTGGCCAGGTAATCGTCTATGGCTGTCCTGAGGGCTTTGTCCCCCAAAACAGAGCAGTGGATCTTGTAAGCCGGGAGGCCCCCCAGTTTTTCCACCAGATCCTGGGGCTTAATTTTGTAGGCGTCCCGTATGTTCATCCCCTTGATGACTTCGGAAAGCATGCTGGTGGAAGCGATGGCGCTGGCGCAGCCGTAGGTTTTCCACCGCACATCGGTGATGATATCATCCTTGATTTTAAGGAGCATCAACATCTGATCCCCGCAACGGATATTCCCCGTCTGCCCCCGGGCATCCGCGGGGAAACTGGATTCATCATCCAAAAGCACGTTCCGGGGATTGGTAAAATGATCTTTTACCGTATCTGAATATAACCAATCGGACATACAATTTCTCCTATGCGGCAGGTTTACACCTGCACCGATGACATGGCCCGGAGCCGGGCGATGATGGGAGGTACGGTCTCAATAACATACCGTATATCTTCTTCGGTAAGCCCCCAGCCAAGGCTGAACCGGATAGAACCATGGGCCCATTCCGGCCCCGCCCCAATGGCCATCAGCACATGGGACGGCTCAAGACTCCCGGAAGCGCAGGCGGAGCCGGTGGAAGCCTCTATGCCCATGATATCCATGGAGAGGAGGATCGACTCCCCCTCCGCCCCGGGAAAGGAAACATCTAAGGTATTGGGTAACACGTCCTGGGGATGTCCGTTGATCCTGATGTTGGGAACCTTCTCCAAAAGGCCGTCCCGCAGGAATGCCCGCAAGGGGGCTATGGTTTTTCCATAGGCGTCAAGATCCGCCAGGGCGTGCTCCGCGGCCTTGCCGAACCCCAAAATACCGATGTTGTTGTAGGTACCGGCCCGGAAACCATCTTCCTGGTGGCCGCCGTGGATGAGGGGAAACAGGGGGGCCTTCTCCCGGACGAAGAGGGCCCCTATACCCTTGGGGCCGTAGATCTTATGGGCCGACATGGTAAGGTAATCCACCCCCAGTTCACGGACATCCACAGGAATTTTTCCCACCGCCTGGACCGCATCGGTATGGAACCAGGCCCCGGCGTCTCTGGCGAGGGCGGCAAGTTCCCGGATGTCCTGGATGGTCCCAATTTCGTTATTGGCCATCATCACCGAAACAAAGAGGGTCCTTTCATTCAAAGCGGCCTTTAATTTTTCCGGGAGGATCTTTCCATATTCATCCACCGGGAGAAAGGTCACCTTAAACCCCAGGGTTTGGAGAAATGTCGCGGAATTCAGCACACAGGGGTGTTCGATGGCGGTGGTGACGATCTCGGTCCGTCCTTCGGGAAGAACCTTACCGTCGGGGCCGGAACCAAGCCGCCGCATGGTCTGGAAAACCGTATTGTTTGACTCGGATCCCCCGGAGGTAAAGATAAGATCCGCTGCGGGCGCCCCCAGGAGTTTCCCCACAGCCTGCCGGGCTTCCTCAACCCGAGCATGGGCCAGCCGCCCCGAGGCGTGCATACTGGAAGCGTTTCCATATATGCCAAAGTCTTCAATCATGGCGGCCTTTACTTCCTCTTTTAAAGGGGTGGTCGCATTATAATCCACATAAACCCGCCGTTCTGTCATACTATTTTATGCTCCTTTATTACTAATATACTCATATTTATACACAAATTTTTTATTTTTGACAATTCCTATATTTCCGATAAACATACAAAGATATAAAACATCCCTTTGACGGGCACCTGTCTCTAGCAAAAAAGATTATAATTATGATATACTATTTCCCCATTGGTTTCCAATGGGGTAGTAAGGAGTTTTAACCATGGCACTGATACGGCATCCTGACTCCGGTCTCGTTATCGGAGAAGGAAATCCCCTCCCCCTGACAGAAGACGATCCTGATCTGAGGGAGGCCCTTTTCGATAGGGCTTTGGAGGGGATGATCCTTTCCGCCTCGGGGTGGCGGGGAATCTTTGCCGCCGACGGAGATGAGGAGAGTAAAGCCGGGGGGATAGGGCCGGTAAACCGGGTCATCCTTTCCGCCGGGGCCAAAATTTTTGCGGATTATCTAAAAAAAACCCAGGGAACGGAACACCCGGTAATTATCGTCGGGATGGATACCCGGCCCACCGGAGAGGCCATCGCGGACAGTATGATCCGCACCTTCATAAGCGAAGGCTGCCGGATCCGTTTTGCCTTTATTACCGCGGCCCCGGAAATTATGGCCTATGCCCGCAACGCCGGGAAGGGGGACTCCCCGGAATTTCCCAAAACCGAAAATTACGGCGCTGCCCAGGGTTTTGTGTATATCTCTGCAAGCCATAATCCCATCGGTCATAACGGCATCAAATTCGGCCTTACCGACGGCGGGGTATTGCCTGCTCAGGAGGCGAATCTCCTGATTGAGGAGTTTCGGTCCTTCATGGCTTCTCCGGACCGGATCGCCCGGGCAAAAGCGCTGGCCCTTAAGGCGGATTCCGAGACCGTGGCCCAGGTGTATGCTGCGGCGCCTCGTATCAAGGCGGAAGCCTATGAAGCCTATCTGCGTTTCACCAAGGAAGTGGTGAGCGGCCAGGCCGGAACTCCGGCGAGCCCGGAATCGGGAAGGGTTTTGGAAGCAGTGGTCCAGGGCCTCCAAGCGGCCCCGCTGGGTATTGCCGCGGATCTCAACGGGTCTGCTCGGACCCTGTCCATCGACCGGGTTTTTTTTACCTCCCTGGGAATAGGCTACTATAGTTTTAACGATACCCCCGGGCTCATTGCCCACCGTATCGTCCCCGAGGGAGAATCCCTCGAACCATGCCGGCAGTTTCTTGAGGAACTGCATAAGCAGGAACCTTCTGCACTGGTAGCCTATGTGCCGGACTGTGACGGAGACCGGGGAAATCTCGTGATCTGGGATGAGGGGATTCAGGGGGCCCGGTGTCTTGATGTCCAAGAGGTCTTTGCCTTAGCCTGTGTTGCCGAGCTTGCCCATTTGGTTTGGACCGGGGAACTCACCTATGATACCCGGGGACATGCGCTGCAGAAGGTAGGGGTGGTGGTAAACGATCCGACGTCTCTGCGGATTGACCGGCTCGCCCAGGCCTTTGACGTGGATCTTTTCCGGGTTGAAGTGGGGGAGGCCCATGTGGTGGACCGGGCCCGGAAGCTCCGGGAACAGGGATATACGGTGCGGATCCTCGGGGAAGGTTCCGCCGGAGGTAGCATCACCCACCCTTCGGCGGTACGGGATCCTATCAATACGGTAATGGCCATCATTAAGCTGCTTACCATGCGGAATCAGGGGGAAAAGCCGGGGTTCTGTACGATTTGGTGGGATCGTTCGAATCAGGCCGGGGTGTATCCACCGGATTTTTCCCTCTCCGATATTATCGCGTCCCTCCCCGCGTTTGTAACGACCGGTTCCTATACCCCGGAAGCGGTCTTGCAGGTTACGACCCGGGATCATGCAGCGCTTAAAACCCGGTATCAGCGGGTATTTCTCAGGGAATGGGAAACCCGGAAAGAACAGCTTGCAACCCGGTACGGTATTTCAGGCTGGGAGGCGGCCTGTTATAATGGTATAGAAGAAAAGCGGAACCTTACCTGTTTTGGAGAAGCCCGGCGGGGGGGACTAAAAATCACCTTTACCAACCCGGAGGCTCAGCAGATCGCATCGATCTGGATGCGTGGTTCTGGAACCGAACCGGTTTTCCGGGTTATGGCTGACGCGGCAGGGGCTGATCCAAGCATGGAACGGGATCTTATCCAGTGGCAGCGGCGTATGGTTATTGAGGCGGATCAAGCCGCCGATTAGGAGAGAAAAATGGGTATACGGGGAGAATTATTTTCAAAAAAGGTGCTGTTACAAAACAGAACCTACTTCTTTAATGTGAAAGAAAACCGCATGGGAGACTTGTACCTCAACATCGTGGAAAGCAAGAATCGGGAAACCGAAGGCTTTGAACGCCAGTCGGTGGTCCTCTTTGCCGATGATATTCAGGCATTTCTCAGCGGCTTTGACGAATCCCTCCGGGTCCTTGAAAAGGCGAACCGGGAGCGGAAACGAAAGGGACCGCCCAAGCCTCGGGTAACCCGGGACCCGGAGTATCAAGGGGGAGGCAAATCCCCGGATCACCCGGGGGGCAAACGGGTACTGGTGAAACAGAAAGCCCGTCCTGCCCAAGGGGATGAATCACCCCGCCGGAAATCCGCCGCCGTTCGGGTAGTACGCCGGAAGGACCACTGAACCTTACCGCCCATAAAAAGGCCCCGGAGAAAGGAGTAACCCCGGGGCGCAATCATAAAGGAAGGAGGAATATGAAACAGTACATAGCTGTACCTATTGTTAATAACAATAGAAGGACTAAAAAGTAACAAGCCAAGCTGATTTTATCGTCAATTCTCCAGGGAAACTTTTGTACAATCTGCCCTGTTGCACAAGCCGCGCCCATAAAAAAAACTAACCCGACGCCTTCCATTGGGCAATAGTCTGTTCATAAGCGGCAATGGTGGCTGCTAAGGTGATATCCTGGACTTCACCCCGGCCTCCCCAATCAGCGCCGTCCATGTGGTAGAGGTGCCGTAAGACCCCTTCCAGATCCGCTAGGGTACAACGGGGATCCGATGCTCTTCGGCGCTGGAGCCCTCGGACTTCCGCTTCAAAGGTTTCTGCGTATGTTATATCCCGCCAATCAACGGATACGCCCATGCTTATGATCCTGGTTCATAGGTAATGAGCCGTTTTATGGTCAAACCCGCGGTCGGCATCAGCGCCCCTAAACGGCGAACCATCCGTATTTCCTGCCGCTCTGTCCAATTACCCCGCCTATCCAGGGTATACTCATATCGGGAGACCACCCCTGTTTCAGGATTACCCTCGGTTTCTTCCAGCATACTCACCAGGAATCCCTGTTCGTCCCATTGCAAGGTGTAGTTTTGAATGCCCTCGCTTACCGGAAGCGCTTCCTCTGCCGAACCTGGGGAAGACCCCTCAAGGACTTGCCGTTCCCAATAACGGGGATAACTTTTTGGGTAATTGTTTTGATAATAGAGGGCTGAAAATCTGCCCTGAGGAGCGACGATTTCTGAAACATTACCGAAACTATCGTACTCATACCATTCCCTGGTTTCATCCTCTCCGGTATAGCTCACAAGGCTCCCGATACGCAGGTCTTCGCCGGCATATCGGGAACGGGAACTAAAGAACCCCACGGCATTTCCCGCTGCATCATACCAGGTTTCGGTAATTCCCGTGTGATCCGATTGGAAGGCGAGGAAATAGACCTGTTCCCCTCCGGTAAGCCGTGCCACAAACCCATAGGGATCCTCCTGTTTGATCACATCAAGGTTCCAAACACTATCTTTCTTGATGGTAAGGCTTTTTATTTTTTTTGAAATCCTCATAATCCGCTGTACCTGGACAAAAGATCCCTGTAAACAAACCGGAAATTCCACTAAGGAGCCGTTTTTCCAACAGACCCGATACTCCGCTCCCTCCAGGATCAGGGTAATAGCAGCCGCCTTGCCCGCAGTAAGGGTAAAGGCATCAGGAGGTACGCTTGTCCCCCAATCCGGACGCCAGGCAATGTCTTTTTGTACGGCGGTCAAGAGGACCGGTCCCACGGGGCAGGGAACATCCTTGAGGGCTTCCGGTGCTTCGGGGATAGGTACCTCCCTATCTTGTCCCGGTATCAATGAGGGAACCCCAAGGCCGAGGAAAACAACCCCCATAAGGGTAAAAAACAAGGACCCACGCATGATACTTCTCAGTATACGTGATGAGGCCCCTCAGGGCAAGATCGAAGTCCATAAAACACTTAATACCACAAGATACATAACCGATAAGAAAATCCTTTTTATTCTACGATACTTCAGGCCGATCCTCTTCCAGTCGCCCATGGTTACGGTATAGGGTAATTGGTCCACCGATTTTGTAGACCGAAGCCAGTTCCTAAAGAAGGCGACTCCTCTTTCACCGGTGAAAACCGGCTTTGCCATGAAAACCCTGGGCCTGCCTTAGGGTATGTTGCGGAGATCGAAAAATAGGGTATCCTATGCTTCATGGATATTAATTTCTATTCCCTCGGCGCTGCCGAGGAGGTAACCGGTTCTAAACATGTGATCGAGATAGATGGGAAATCCTACCTGGTGGATTGCGGTGCCTTTCAGGGATCCCGGGCCGAAGCGGATCGGAAGAACCGGAATTTCGGTATTGCCACCGACCGGATCGAGTCGGTGATCTTAACCCACGGCCATCATGATCACTGCGGCCTCCTACCCTTGCTCACGAAACAGGGCTATCAGGGGAATATCTACGCTACCCCTGCAACCAGGGATATTTCCAATCTCATTATGATGGATTCCGCCAATATACAGGCCCGGGACGCGGTGTACTTACGAAAACTCGCTGAAAAGAAAGGAGAAACCTTCACCTGGACCCCGCTCTATGATGAACAGGACGCGATTCAGGCGACAAACCAAATAGTGGGCGTCTCCTATAAGCGGCCGGTTTTTATCGGTGATGGCATTACTCTGGAATTCTTCGATGCCGGTCATATTTTGGGTTCTGCTATGGCGTTCCTTACCGTCAAAAAACGGGGAAAGGAGACTCGTATCCTCTGTTCCGGGGATCTGGGGCGTAAGGGAAAGCCCATCATCCGGGATCCCGACCAGGTCCCGGCGCCGGATTATATCATTCTGGAAAGTACCTACGGAGACCGGCGGCATGGCAGTACCGATGATGCTATGGAGAAGCTCGCGGAGATTGCCCGGCGGACGGTAAAAACCAGGGGAAAGATCCTCATCCCTGCCTTTGCCATAGAACGGACCCAGGAGCTGGTGTACTATTTTCATCTCCTGGTGGATGAGGGCATCATCCCGGAGATTCCTATTTATGTGGATTCCCCTATGGCCACCAATGCCACGACCATCTTCCAGGTGCATCCCGAATGTTACGATGAAGCTATCCATGAGGCCTTTATCAAACACCATAAAAATCCCTTCGGGTTCAATGCCCTTCATTTTACCACCAGCGTCAGCGAATCCAAGGCTTTAAACGATCATCCTGGACCGCTGATCATCATTTCCGCAGACGGTATGTGCGAGGCAGGCCGGATCCAGCATCACCTGATCCACCACATCGAGGACCCGAACACCACCATTTTGACCGTCGGGTATATGGCCCAGAATACCCTGGGCAGACGGATTCGTAACAAAGCGTCGGCGGTGAAGATCCACGGCCAGTGGTTTAAGCGGAAAGCCGAGGTTGAAGAGATCCATGCCTTCAGTGCCCATGCGGATTATGCGGAAGCTGCAGCATGGCTTGGGTCCCTTGATACGTCCCGGTTAAAACAGGTGCTGCTGGTTCACGGGGAACCCAAGGCTCAGCGGACCTTTAAGCAATACCTCATTGAGCAGGGCTATCCTGATACCGAGATTGTCCAATACGGCAAAACCTACGATATGAACGCATAAAGGAGCGAACAGTATGGGGTATCTTACCGGGTTTCATGCCATAGAAGAAGCGCTTAAGTCGGGAAAGGCCACAGGGCCCCTGCTGATCGCTAAAGCGGGTCCTCGGGCCCAGGAAAGTATCGCCCTTGCTCAGGAACATAAGGTTCCTATCCACCGGGTAGGCACCTATGATCTGGACCGGCTCAGCCCGGATCACCGGGGGATAGCCTTGCATGTAGAGGATTCCCGGCAGCATAGGGCAATCACCCTGGATGGATTCATCGCGGATCTGGGGGAACGGCAGCAGGCGCTGGTCCTTATCCTTGATGAAATCACCGACCCTCACAACTACGGCGCCATACTCCGTTCCTGCGATCACTTCGGCGTGGAGCTTGTCATTACCCGGCACCGGCGCATTGCCAAACATGCCCAGAGTATCTCCCAAACCTCCGCAGGCGCGGTGTCCTGGGTCCCGGTGGCAGAAGTGTCCAACCTGCCTCGGGCGGTACAGGAACTACAGGATGCCCGCTTCTGGGTCTATGGGGCGGACATGCAGGGGGCGCCCCTATACGAGCGGGATCTTCGGGGCCGCCTTGCCCTTATCCTGGGAGGCGAAGGGACGGGGATATCCCGATTGCTCCGGGAACGCTGTGATGCCCTGGTGGGGATTCCTCGTAAGGGCAGGATCGATTCCCTCAATGTTTCCGTGGCTGCGGGTATTGTATGCTACGAGGTATTGCGGCAGCGAAGCTGCGGGGCATCTGCGGATGTACCCAACAGGAAGTAGAGCGCAGGCTGTTTTATGGTATGCTCGAAGCCTGTTGCATCAAGGTATACCAATGTACATTCGTGAATGGTTATACGGTTTTATGGGCGAAGCGCACCAAACTCTTTAATGACATCCCCCTGAAATTGAGTATAGCATCCCTAAAAGAACCCTGGAGCATATGGAGCCTAGCCTAGGGGGATTTTTATTTCTATCGGTGTATTCTGGAAACCTGAGATTTTGCCCTTTTATTTTTTTGCGTTTCCTTCTATACTATACCCTAATGATGAAAGTGGCTCAGGGCGTTTCTCAAGGGTTGAACCGGAGTGTTTTAAGGTTATGCTGGGTATATATGGTATGTTGTATCCTGCCCTTTGCCCTAAGTGCCCAGGAAATTCCATCTCAAAGGTCTTTTCCCTTTCCATCCCTCTATTTTATGGATACGGTCCGTTCCCTGGGGAAGCGGGGAGGGAGCTATGAGGTTCTCCAGAAAGGGGAAGCCCCTGGCCCTGAGCAGGACCTCTCTATCCTGCTCAATAATGATGTGCTTGCCTTCTATGGCCATCCCAATTCGGTGAACATGGGCATCCTCGGCAGGTATTCTATTGAGGAATTAGACGCCCGTCTTACCAAGCTGGCCGCAGAATATCGAGGGGTGAACGGAGGCAGGGGCGTCCGTAAGGCCTTTTATATCATCTTTGGTACCGTATGGCCCCAGGGGGAAATCGGGATCATCAATGAACAACTCCTCATGAAATATATAAACTATGGGCTGGACCATGATATGCTGGTCTTTATAGACCATCAGATCGGCCGGTATAATCCGGTGGACGCCATTAAACGAATGTTTCCCTTTCTCCGTTATCCCAATGTCCATCTTGCTCTGGACCCTGAATGGCGGACCACCAAGCCTATGCAGGAAATCGGTACGGTTACCGCAGAGGAGATTAACCAGGTTCAAAAACTTATGGAAGATTATATGGTGGCCCACAAGATTCCCGGAGAACGAATGCTGGTGATCCATCAATTCAATTGGCGGATGATCAAGAATCGGGAACGGGTCAAAACCAATTTCCAGCGGGTCCGGTTGGTCCACTGCGCGGACGGTTTTGGGCCGCCTCACCTGAAACGGGATTCTTATGCCTTTAACGCCCAGGCCATCAATATGCCGGTTAAGGGGTTCAAACTGTTCTATAACTTCCACATCCCCGGGGCGGGATATGACAACCCCTTGCTCACCCCCAGGCAGGTCGTTGAACTCAATCCCCGGCCCTATGTGATTATGTATCAGTAAGGTCCTGGGTTCCGAACCCTGGGTACTGTGCGGCAGACCCAGGGCAAGAGCATGTACTTTTTTGACCCCTAACACCCTGCCTATGAGGACGCGAGTCTCTATCAGAGGAACAGGGACCGTTCCTTATTCTGAAGTTCATTTTGATAAGCTTCTTACGAGGAGAGCGGAATTAGAGTCATGAAACCCGGCTTAACGTGTAAAATTGCCCCTGTTTTTTCACGCATAAAAGGTAGATGCCCTTTCCGGCAAGGGTCCTGGCAGCGCCTTCCACAATAAACAAAGATAAGAAATGAGTAATTGCTGTTCCCTTGTTATCGCTTGAGATACTTCCTTATTCTGTACGTACATACCTAGTATCCAGACATGATTGTAACAGTGGCTAAAGTATTCTATGCTAGAGAAGCCAGAAACAGTGGAGGGGATCTGATCTATGTCAAAAAAATACAAGGTGACACTGACAGAGGGTGAGCAAGCACACCTTCATGAAATCATGGACAAGGGGAAACACGGCGCCCAAAAACGTAAACGGGCACAGGCATTGCTCCTTGCCAACGAGGGGTATACCGATGAGGCGATAGCCGAGCGGGTAGGTATGCATTACCGGGGGCTAGAGGGGTTACGGCAGCGCTTTGTGGAGGATGGGTTTGAGACAACTCTTGAAGGAAAGCCACGGGGACACCGGCCTCGCGCCCTGACTGGGGAAGACGAGGCGCGGCTTATCACGTTGATATGTGGACCC
>JAITRH010000224.1 GCA_031288495.1 Treponema sp.
GCCGGCGCCGGAATGAATGGTGAGGAAACAGCCGTTCTTGTCAACCTCCCCGCCCATCAGTTCGTAGACATTCTGCTTTTCATAGCGGCCGCTTAGGTCGTTCAGGGAAGCCTCAATGACCACCCCTTCGGCTTCGTCCCCCGCGTCGGAGGCCAGGCCGAACAGGACTTCCAGGTCCTCGATCTCCGCGCGGAGGGATTTCCAGGGCTCGTAACGGCCCTTGAGGGCCTTCAGCTCCCCCATGAGCTTTTCCGCGGTTCCCGGATCGTTCCAAAACCCCGGCTCGCCCGCCTTTGCCTCAATCTCCGCTATGCGCTGCCCCAGAGAGGGTTTCCCCTGGCCGGGGGAGTCAAAGACGCCCCCAGGTTTCGTCGATTTTAGCCTTCAGCTCCGCAAGGGGAGCCCCCAGTTCTGATAACATCATAGGCATAGGATACGGGAATTCGGAAAAAATGTAAAGTACGGCGCCGGGGACCTTCGGTTGGCTTCAAGTCGAAAAATGCCCCGTATTTTGCCGGTTTATTCGTTTAACAAGTCAACGATAGTCCGGCTCATAATCCGCCGGGCAGGAACCATAACCGCCAGCGCCGGAATAACAAGGGCGGTGGCCAAACTAAAGGCGGCGGCCTGAATACTAAAGCGGATAAATACCCGTATAGAACCTGTCATCCCCGGCGCTGCCGGCATTTCAATGCCGCCTGCGGCGTTTATAACCCTGGCAATGGTAAACGAAACGATAGCCCCTGCCATAAGGCCAATAATTCCCGTAAGTACCGCTTCGTTAAGTATCTGTGCAACAAGGGTCCGCTTTCTTGTCCCCATAGCTAAACAGGTCCCGAATTCCCGGATCCGCTCAAGCAAGGAAAGGGACATGGTAGCGGCCGTAATAAAAAAAACTATTACCGCAACCACCGTAAGGACTATGCGATAAAACCCGTTATAGTATTCCACCACCTGGCTATAATAAACCGCCTGTTCATACCATACCGCTATATCTGTTTCCCAGCCCTGTTCGATTAACTGGTTTTGTAATGCAAACCGCCGGGCAGATAAATCCCGGTCATTCCGATAGAGGACCGCAATCTCGTGTACCATGTCCGTACCAAAGAGATCTAAAAATGAAGATGAAGGAACCACCACAACCATACGGTCAAATTCTTCCGCATAACTGCCCATAAGGGACTGTACTTTTACGGTGATAGCATTGAGTTGAGAATCCGGGCGAACTCCGGCCAAGGTTACTATATCATTTATTTTTAGTCCCAGGGCATCAGCCAAAAGAGGGGACATTTGACATACCCCGGTATCGCCGGAAGCAAGGCCGCTGCCCCGTTTGGAGGTAAAAAAAGTAAACAATTCACGTTCACGCTCCGGGTCAACCCCCCATAGTTCAACCGGGCTGCCATTTGCCAGGGCAAGCGCCCTGGAACGCGGGGCGGCTACCCGTATGTCCCGGTTCCGTTCCAGCAGTGAAATCAAAACATCATGGTTTTTGATTTCATGGAGAAAAGGATCGGTGTCCCGATTTTTTCGATAACCCTCCGGGTATATTTGGAGGTGTCCGTATTGGCTTCTGATAAGACTTTCCTTTAATCCCCAAAAGCTATATTCATAATAACCTCCCACCAGAACCAGGGCACAGATTCCCACGGTAATACTCAGCACAATAGCCCAGGTCTTTCTTCGGTGGGCCGCAAGACTCTTGAAGGCAATAGTAACATGGTAAGCTTTCATCATTCCGCCGTCCGTACCGACCATTGCAGGGCAAGGTCAATCTGCCATGTTTTATTCCACCACCGGCTTTCGCCTTTATTCCCAAAGGAAGGGATATATGACGCTCCCAGGCTTACTTTTAACCGGTCAAATAACGAGACAGCCCCTTCCCCCCGTATATACATTCCATAGGGCGCAAGCCAAAACAGGTTTATCCCGTAGTCAAAGAGTTCCCCAATCTGCCGGGTGTTCTGTATTCTCATCCCAAGTGTATGTACCGGCGTATGAAGGTAGGGCAGGGCATTCGCGATAGCTCCTATAAGAGCGGGGCTGGTAAGCCCTGGGTTTGATAACCCTTCGGCTACTACATTCCAATCATTATCCGTATACCCTGATGTCCGGTAACGGTATTCCATGTATACCGCCGTATTGATATTCGTAAAATAATAGGAACCGCCCACAAGCCCGTCAAAACTCCAGGAATCGGATCGTGATAAAACCGTGTCCGGCGGCATACATGACGGAACCAGCGGACGATTGGAAACCGCTATTTCAGCGTAGGGTATAAAACTGTCTCCAAGCTGCCCGGAGTAATAAACGCCCGCCTTATGCGCCCTGTTATGGTAATACACAAACCCGATCCGGTGTATATCCGCCGTAACTGTCGAATTAAGCAGGAACATGGCGTCCAACCCGTCCCGGTCAGGGGGAGCGTATGCGTCAGGGACCCAATCTGCTATGGGAGCGTGCCAGCCTGCCACAGAAACAATGCCCCGATAAAACGAAAATCCGGCCATCCACTTCCCGTGGTTCTCAGTTGTGTTTTCTATTGTTTCATCATACAGGAAATTGGTAACCGGCAGCAGCAAAGCGGCGCCATGCTTCCGCATGGTCTTTCCCGCCATGACGCTGCCTGCCCCATGGATAGTGATATTCAAAAGGGCTTCATCCACATTGAACAGGGGGTCGTTATAACGGAACGCCGTATCGTTATAGCGCCCGGCAATTTCGCTCCAGTGCATATCCCCCCTAAAATTAAAGCGCAAGCTATTAGAAAGTTGTAAATACCACGAAAGTTCCGCCCCTGCTATAGTTTCCCATTCTTCCTGTTCCTGCCGGTTGTTCCTGTTCAGAGGGTTGTCGTCACGGATACCGTACAGGTTCATGCTCTGATGTATCGTCA
>JAITRH010000013.1 GCA_031288495.1 Treponema sp.
CCCCCGAACAGCTTGAGCGCCGGCTTAAGCATGAACACCGCGGCTGTCCCTATCACCTGCCGCCGACATCAGGAACCGCTGCCCCGGAGGATTTTCCCGCTCGATAGTTTGTAACGGCATAGTACGCCTTCAATGGTGATGTAGCAGGGCCGTCCTACCTGGTCAAGGGGGACGCCGCGTTTTCAGGGAAAAACGCCGCCGCCGATCGTCTCGGCATGGCGGCAAGCGCGGCCATCCCGCCGGGGAAAAGGGAAAAAGACCCGCCGGATAAAGCCACCGCAGCCGGGTTTTGGGAAGGCCCCGTATGGTCAAAACGCTTTTTATACCATACTATGATGCCTATGAAATACATAAACCTATTATTCGATTTAGACGGAACCTTAACAAATCCCTATCCAGGAATAACCAATGCCATACAATATGCGCTCAAAAAATTGCATATCCATGAAGAAGACCCTGATACATTAAAACTGTTTATTGGACCGCCGCTGGAAAAATCATTTTCAGAATATTATTCCTTTGATAGAAAGACCAGCAGAAATGCCGTCAAATATTATAGGGAATATTTTTCTGAAAAAGGCATATATGAAAATACATTGTATGATGAAGTAGAAAATGTTCTGAAAACATTAAACAGTAAAAATAAGCAATGTATGGTGGCAACATCAAAACCGGAGATATTTGCGTATACCATACTGGAATATTTTCACATAAGCGCTTATTTCAAAGATGTTGTAGGAAGCAATATGGAAGGAACCTTCGTTGAAAAAGAAGATATCATAAGGCATATTATAGAAAAATATACCTTAAACAGAACAGAAACTATCATGATAGGAGACCGGAAATATGACATACTGGGAGCGCATAAAAACGGGATAGACAGTATCGGGGTATTATATGGCTATGGCAGTAAAGAAGAACTGGAACAGGCTTCGCCAACCTATGTCTGCCCTCGGGTAACGGATATAGTAACAATACTGGCATAAACCACGGCGTAAAGGGGCCTGTTTCCGTGCGGACTTGCGGAGGAGGCTACGGGCCTAAAGGCCCTCGGCTCCGCAGCGGCGGCATATTGCGCTGCCCCGCGCTTTCCTCCTGCGGGTAAGTACCGCGACAGAGTAATAGTAAAAATAATTGCCCCCCAAGCATTGACAAATATATATAACGGGTGTACGCTAAAAATAGAGAGTTGTATAAGCATAGTATACAATTACCAGTTTCATATTCAGGGGGGGAATAGTTATGGTTAAGAAATTAATTCGCCATGGAAATAGTGCCGCGTTTGTTATTGATGAACCAATACTGGAACAGTTGCATATAACCGATGAAACCTCTTTTGAATTAAGCACCGATGGAGAAAATATCATCTTAACACCGCAGGATACGGCTGCTGAAGAAAACAATATTCTTGAATCATTAAGAAAGATTAATAAAGAATATGGTACTGTCTTAAGCAGGCTTGGTGAATAAAGACGCTATTTTTTTGACATTACCTGAAACAGTGCGTATAGGGGCAGATCTCATAAGAAATGATGGAGGCCTGTCTGGACTTAACGCTCGTAAGCTATGCCGCCATCATGGGTTCTGGGGGCATACCTCGAAAGGCCCTCATTCGGTGTAAACCTATGTGCATCAAGGCTTTCCCAGAAGCAACCGGGTCTTGGGAAAGCCCTGATCATTGCGTAATACAGAGCTGCCTTCGTACCGTTACTGCGCAGGTGCCAGAGGCGCTTGATTGCTGTGGTTATTAGTATCACCATCGAGATCTTCGTGCCCCTGTGCAGTTACGCCACAGGAGGCAGGCTGGTGGATTCCCGCTTTGACGGGAAGAGCAGCGTGAGGATCAGGTATACCGCCAATGCGCATACAAGGCCGGGGATAACCGGCTGCTGTTCCCAGCCAAAAAACCCAAGACCGGGGATGAGCGTTCGTTCATACACGACCGACACCACGCTTCCCACGATAAGGGAGGCGATTGTTCCCGAGGTGGAAGATTTTTTCCAGTAGTGGCCGATTACATACGGAAAGAACGCGCCCGCCGCCCGAAGGGTGAAGGAAAACATCAGCAAGTCGATGATGCTCGTTGCCTGCATCGCCACAATCAGACTGAAAGCGCCGACGATTATCATGGTTATCTGGGTAATGCGCATTACTTCTGTATCGGAAGCGTCTTTTTTGATGTACTGCTTGTAAATATCGTTTCCAAAGATAGACCCCGCGCCCAGAAGGTCGGAGTCCGCACTGGACATGGTGGCGGAAATAATGCCGGAAAACAACAGTCCTACGATAACCGCCGGCATGGTGAGGGTTGCCAGCACCGGCAGGGAATACCGCGCGCCCTGAAACAGAATCGTCTCGGAGGATACCTTGCCCGAGTTGACCAGCGCAAGGGTGATGATGCCCAGTAAAGTAGGGATAAACGCCTAGATGCCGTTGACCAGGGCGGCCAAGACAGAACCCTGCCGCGCCGCCTTGCCGTCCCGGGCGGAATAATACCGGGACACCGCTTCCTGCCCTACGGTAAAGGTCGCCACATACATGATCACCAGGGCTATGATCGCCTTGGGCCCTCCGATACCCTTGATAAGGTCAAAGGTTTCAGGCGGAACATGGGCAACTACCTGATCCCAGCCGCCTGAGAACTGTACCGCAAAGGGGATGGCTATCGCCATTCCCGTGACAATGAGGCCCACCTGCACGAAGTCCGTAATGGCGACGCTCCACATCCCGCCCATCACCGCGTAGGCGGTTACCACCACGGCAACCGTGATGAGGGATACCTTCCAGCCTATCCCGAGCATGACCGAAAGGATCGTCGCGGAGGCCATGAACTGACCCGCGGTAAGGCCGATGAGGGGGAGAAACATCGTGATGGAGGTGAATACTCCCGCCACCGGGCCGTATTTCCGGCGAAAATATTCAGGCACGGTTTTCACTTCCGTACTGCGGATTTTAGGCGCCAGGAACGTGAGGATCACAAAAGCGATACCCATGGTAAGAACATACCAGGCCGCGCTTAAACCCCATTGAGCGTTGCCGAGGTTACTCGCCTTTTCTACCACCCCCAGGGAACTGCCGCCGCCAATCTCCGTCGCGGCCAAGGTGCCCGCCATAAGCACAGGCCCCATCCGCCGCCCCGCGACCATGAAATCCGTGGTAGAACGGATCCTGCGGGATGCATAGTAACCGATACCCAACATGGTGAGCATGTAGAGAACCACAATGACAATAACCGTTATCTGCATAACTACCTCTTTCATTAGTCTCAAGCATAATCTCAAACCCTCGGGCTCAGGGTTTGCGGTTACAGAATACCCGAGAAACCGGCGGCCCTGCAAAGGAGGGACAAAACTCACAGGGCTCTGCAGGAAACCGCCCGATTCCAAAAGCTGCCGCAGGGGAGGGATGGGCACGGGCCTCGCCCGGGGCGATAGCAACACGATGCCCCCTGAGATTTCATGCGGGTAAGCAGGGGCAATGCGCCACGTATCGGTGAGCCGTACTGTTTCCAGCGGCAAAAAAACCATGGGCCCGTCTCGCGCCGGAAAACCGGGCGTACTTTTTTAACACGGCCCTATAGCCTATATCCGGCTCCGCACATAGGCTTATGGGGAACCCACACATAGGCTTAGGTGTGAGCCGCGCCTAAATCTATGGGCAGCCTTTGATACGGGCCGGGTCCGGCGATTGGGCCGGGTGATTTGCTATGCCTTTATCCGGTGACCGCGTAGTTGCCAATCACCGGGACTGTGATACACTGATAATCATGGAAGCATGTACATATACCCTCACCTTCAAGGTTGCAGGGGCTCAGGATCTAAAGGTTCCTATGGTATCGGGAGAATCTATTTGGGAAGGGGCGAAAAAGGCGAACCTGGCCATAGACGCTCCCTGTTCGGGGAATGGCACCTGTGGAAAATGCAGGGTAAAACTGCTGAGCGGAACGGTTGACAGCAAGGAAACCCGGCATATCGCCCCTGAGGAGTACCGCGACGGGTATCGCTTGGCCTGTTCAAGTACCATCCGCTCGGATACCACGGTTTTTGTGCCTTCAAGCGCCTTGGCATATCAAAACCGCATGAAGGTGACGGATCTGCGTACCAGCCGGGAACAGGGGGTCTTTACGGCATTCCAGGGGGAACTGCGGGACATGGGCTTCTGGGGAGACCAGGGGCTTATGGTTGTTAGGGTTCAGCTCCAAGCCCCTGCCCTGGAGGATCCTATGGCAGACCGGGAGCGGTTGCTTCGGGCGGCAGCGGAACAGATTGGTACCGGCGCGTCGATCCGCTTTAGTCTTCACGCCTTACGCAAGCTGCCTCAGGTCCTGCGGAGCGCGGATTTTTCGTGTACCGGTGTCCTCCGGCAGGAAGTCGACCAAACATACACCTTCCTGGATCTGTTCCCCGGAAACGAACAGGAACCTGCCTCCCCGGTGCTGGTAGGGCTTGCCATAGATATCGGTACTACCTCGGTATCGATCCTCCTGGTCAATCTCCAAACCGGAGAAGCCCTGGCGGTGGGCTCTGCAGGTAATGGCCAGATCCGCTACGGCGCGGACGTGATCAGCCGTATCATTGAAAGCACCCGGCCCGGAGGGCTTGAACGGCTGCATAAAGCGGTAACCGATGCCTGCATAGAGCCCTTGATAAGCCAGGTTTGTCATACCGCGGGATTTCCTCCGGAACGGATCTACCGGGTGGCGGTGGCGGCCAATACCACCATGACCCACCTGTTTTTGGGGGTCCCCCCGGAACATCTGCGGCTTGAACCCTATGTGCCGGCTTTTTTTGACACCGGAACCTTACGGGGAGCGGACCTGGGCTTAGGGGTACATCCTGATGCGGAAGTGGAGATTGCCCCCGGCATCGGCAGTTACGTGGGCGGGGATATTACCGCCGGGGCCTTTTCCTCCCTGCTTTTTAAGAAAGAATCCCTGTCCCTGCTCATCGACCTGGGAACCAATGGGGAGCTGGTCTTTGGAAACGGGGAATTCCTCATGGCCTGCGCGTGCTCCGCAGGGCCTGCCTTTGAAGGCGGAGACATCAGCTGCGGTATGCGAGCCACCGATGGGGCCATCGAAGCCTGCAGCATCGACGAGAACACCCTGGAACCGGTCCTCAAGATCATCGGTCCTCCCGGGCAAAAGCCCCTGGGACTCTGCGGTTCCGGGCTTATCGATACCATTGGGGAGCTTTTTCGCTGCGGTATTATTAACGCCAAAGGCCGCATCGTCCAAGAAGGAAACCGGGCCTGCCGGGACGAATGGGGCATCGGCAGCTACACCCTGGTATATGCAGACCGGAGTGAAAGCGGCAGGGATATTGTATTGACTGAAACGGACCTGGACAACTTCATCCGCGCCAAGGGAGCGATCTTCTCCGCCATACGGACCATGCTCACCATGCTGGACTTTACCATGGATGCTATTGAAACGGTCTATGTTTCAGGGGGCATTGGCAGCGGTATCAATGTGCAAAACGCCATCCGCATCGGTATGTTCCCCAAGCTTCCCCTGGAACAGTACCACTATATCGGTAATAGTTCCCTTTCCGGAGCCTACGGCATGCTGACGTCCCGCAAAGCCGCTGAAAAAGTGCTGGAAATAGGCCGGGGGATGACCTATCTGGAACTTTCCTCCCACCCTTCTTATATGGATGAATTCGTCGCGGCCTGTTTCATCCCCCATACCGATGGAACCTTGTTTAACCTTGATGCATAAGCCTATGACACCTGCGGCTGGCCTTGAAGGGCAAAAACGAAGCCGTCCGAAAGAGGACGTACCCTTTTTCCATTACCTGGGGATCTATAAAACCCTTGATCCTGCTGCCATTGCCCGGCGCTGCGCCTTGCCCTTTGATGCTGCGGCATCGGCCTTTGCCCTGGGTTTTATGGGAACGGACTATCGGGCGGCCTTTCCTGATTTTGAACTGCAAGACCCTAAGGGAGGGGTGGTACAAAATCCTGCGGAAAAGATACTCCTCCTCCATTATCTTTGCGAAGGAACCTATGTGGAGCCCCAGGGAAAGCAGCGTTCTTATCAGGAGATCCCTTGGGGGGAGGTGTATTACCGAAACTTTAAAGGCCGGTGTATCACCCGTTTGGCCCATACCTTTGGAACGGATCTGCCCGGGTTTAGGCGCGTCATGGAAGAAACCCCGGCTTTACACGCAGAACCGGTAGCCCAGGGCGATGCCGGGTACCGGTTTGAATTCATGACCGGCCTGCACATGAGTTTTTTAATCTGGGCAGGGGATGAGGAGTTTCCTCCCTCGGCGCAGATCTTGTTTGATGATAATGTAGCCTTTGCGTTTACTGCCGAGGACATCGCCTATGCGGGAGAGGTGATCATCAAACGGCTTAAGGATCTCCGGGAAAAGCCTTTCGCCACACCCGGGGGCCTTCCGTAAGGCGCGTTCCACGGGTCCCGGCCCATGAAGCCCGTTTCAGAGGCCGGATTCCCTTTCATCCCGGGGTCAACCGGGTACAAGGGTCCCCGATTACGCCGACTGTCCGCGCTACACCCCGCTTGATCGGTGAACCGCCGGTAATCAATGGAGGCTATTCGTCATGACGGTATGCGGGTATGCCCGGCAGGATCCACAGGGTACGCTGATGACCCAAACCCGAGCATCGGGGGCGGCTTCTTTATGCCATCTATATACGATCAGCCCGGTGTAAGAGCATAAGGTCGGCCAGAACCAGGGCGGTCATGGCCTCTACCACCGGGACAACCCGGGGAACCATGCACACATCATGGCGGCCCCGGATGATAAGCTCCCGGACTGCGCCGCGGCGATCCAGGGTCTGCTGGGGTTTCAGTATGGAAGGAACCGGTTTGAAGGCCACCCGGAATTCCAAGGGCATCCCCGTGGATATGCCTCCAAGCATTCCTCCGGCGTGGTTGCTGTGATACCCTACCCCAGGCACTTCAGGCGGAAGCCCCCGGACTTTTGCCGGGACGGGCCGGTCGTTCTGGGTTGAACCTCGCCCCGCGGCTGCAGCGAAGCCTGCGCCGAATTCAATGCCTTTGGCAGCCCCCAAGGAGAGCATGGCCCCGGCAAGCCGGGCGTCAAGCTTGTCAAAGACCGGGTCCCCCAGTCCCGGCGGAAGCCCCCGGACCATACAGGACACCGTACCTCCTGCGCTATCCCCCGCAGTGCGGATCTGTTCAATCACCTCCAGGGCCTTAGCGGCGGTTTCCCGGTGGGGAATCCTGAGGGGATTCTTCTCCAGTTCCGCAAGGTCAAACCCAGGCTCCTCAGGCTTAGGAACCCCTATCCCCGCGACCGAGGAGGTCCAGGCCTGGATCGTAATGCCGTATTCCCCGAGGAAAGCCTTGGCTACGGCTCCTGCCGCAACCCGGCCCAGGGTTTCCCGGCCCGAACTCCGGCCCCCTCCCCGGGGATCCCGAAACCCATACTTGGCTTCCCAGGTCCAGTCCGCATGACCCGGCCGGTAGACATCCTTGAGGGCATCGTAATCCCCGGAACGCTGGTTGGTATTCCGAACCATGATGGCTATAGGGGTTCCCAAGGTCTTGCCTTCAAACACCCCGGAGAGGATTTCCGGGGTATCCTCCTCAACCCGCGTCGTCCCGGGGCCTCCGCCTCCGGGACGGCGGCGCCGTAATTCCCGGCCGATAAGGTCGATACCCAGGGGAACCCCTGCAGGGCAGCCTTCCACCACGCAGCCCAGGGCAGGGCCGTGGGATTCCCCAAAGGTGGTAACGGTAAAGAGGGTTCCGAAATGATTTCCTCCCATGATTAGCCCGTAAAGGCGTCCAGTTCCGCCAGGGCCGGGGGATTCGCCCCATGCCGGGTACAGACCAAGGCCGCGGCTTTATTGGCAAAACCCAGGGCTTCGGAGAGTTCCCCCCGGGTCAGGGAGGCCACCCGGGAAGGGGACAGCCGGCCGTGGAGTTGAAGCCACGCGAGGAAGGCCCCGTGAAAGGTATCCCCTGCTCCGATGGTATCCGCTAGGGTAACCGGGAAACCCGGTACCTGCGCCTGGAGGCGCTCGTCCCGCTCCCCCCGAAGCAGGGCCAAGGCCCCGGCAGAACCCTGGGTAAGCAGCACTAAGCGGACGCCCAGGCTCAAGGCCCTTTCCATGGATGCGTTCAGGTCTTTATCGGGGTAGATATACGCCAGATCCTCTGCGGAAGTTTTCAGGATGCTCACGGCCCTAAGCCATGTTTCAAAACGGTGTATATAGGCTTCCCGATCCGGGATCATACAGGGCCGGATATTAGGATCCAGGGAGATAAGCGGCCCCGCTTTGCCCTGCTGAGCCGCCTGGGTATGTTCCCGGAAGATCAGCGACTCAATGGCCGAAGCTGCCGGTTCCCTGGTCATGGCAATGGAGCCGAACAGGATACACCGGGTCGCTTCAGGCAGGCGGCCGGGAATATCCGCCGGCGTCAAAGAATGGGCCCCCGCTCCTTCCGGATAAAAGAGGTACTGAGGTTCCTTCCATGCTTCGATATGTACAAAGGCCAGGGTGGAAGGCTCTCCGGACCGGACAAGTAAATCGGTCCCTACCCGGTTTTGTATGAGCCCGGTCATCAATCGTTCCCCAAAGAAATCCCGGGAAAGCCGCCCCAGAAACTGCACCGCGACGCCGAGTTGCCCCAGGGCCAGGGCGGTATTATAGGGGCTCCCTCCCGGATAGGGAAGAAACCCCATCTCCCTATCCGGGTTCTTCCCAAGGGGTACTTGCACGGGAACCATATCGATCAGGGCTTCACCGCAACATACAACCATCAACTACCTCCATATATAGGATAATGCCTTAGAAACCCTCCGGAGTTTCACCGTTTTTTACCGAAACGCCGCAGGGGGCATAAGGAACCGCTTGGTATGGTTTGCCCCGGGGCCCCGGGTAAGGCCCTTTGTATTGAACCCCGCCCCTCTCCTGGGGCAGCCGAATAGCGCAGGGATCTTCCCGGCCCGCAGTCCGGCATACCAACCATAGGGTTCCCGGTGATGCCCGGCTTCCTGCACTATATGCAGGGCCCTGCCCAGGGTAGGGGCATGGCGTTATAAAAAACAAACGCCCCTTCTTGATGCTCTAAAGAAGGAGCGTTTACGGTAAAACCCTTAAGTCGGGCAACCCGGATTTGAACCGGGGACCCCAAGTCCCCCAGACTTGTACGCTAGACCAACTGCGCTATTGCCCGGCTCTACACATAAAGGGTGACTTCCCTTTACTCAGTAACTATATCTATAATACCATCTTGCCACTCATGCGTCAAGTATGCGCATTGCGCCATAATTTTTCTAAGTGAAAGGGGGCCGGTTTCTCAAATCAAAAACCTAGCCGAAATCAGACCGCTTCGGCCTGGCCAGCCTCCTGAGCGGGGACCTGTTTCATCCTTGCCTTTTCACGGTTTAGTTTCAAGAGCTTCTCAACCCCCCGGTTTAAGCCGTTATTTACCCTTATCGGATCCTGCAAACCTTTCCGCCGTTTCAACTCCGCCTTGCATTCGTCACTCACCTCAGAGGACCCAAGCAGCCGCTGGTAGGGGGTCGCCGGAACCTGCTCATACCGCCCGTCAGCCTGTGTTATCTTGTCCACCAGCTAGAATGACGGATACCGGTAGTTATAGAGCGGGCACAGGTAGCTATACACCTCCGCCAGAGCCCCCCGCCCGGCGGGGGTGTCAAACCGAAAATAGCCGGCCCTCTTACGCACCGCACCGTAATTCTTCTGTTCCGCAAAACAATTGTCGTTCTTGCGGTAGGGTCTGCTCCGGGTCGCCTTGATGTGCCGCTGGAGACACCAGTCCAACAGCGGTTTGTTAATGAACTCCATGCCGTTGTCATAATGACCCGCGGTCAGGGGGAAGGGCAGGCTGCTCTTTTGAGGAAACCAGAAAGTCAATCATCTCCCGTATCATGGCCGCAAGCAGCTTGCCGCAGGGCCGCCCCTGGTCCTCCCGGATCCGGGTCAACACGAGAAATTGACTGGCAAATGTGCGGGGGCGTTGCGGGGGGCGCAGTAAAGCAACCCCGGTAGGGGCTGTGATTAGACAAATGTATCACACGCCCGGCGCACAGCGGCAGTATCTACCCCCAATAAATGCAAGCCCGGCTTTAGCCGGGCGGGAGCGCCGCGGCATGGAGCTGGAAAATGCTGCGCGCACCGGCGTGGCTCTAGCCACGCCGCATTACTCAATATTGGGGCATCACTGGCGCTAGGCCATGCCGCTTTAGTTCAATTTACAACCTGCGGTTGCTTGGGCTTGGCCGCCCGCAGAGGGGGTAGGCTGGGACCTTGGCCCAGCCGTAGGGGGAGACTTCCCCCTTAAAATACCCCGTTTCCATGGCTAAAGCAGTATATCATCCCCCCATGGGTAAAGGAAAAACATGAGGCAATGGATTGCGGCGCTGGTTCCGCTGCTCGCCGCGTTGACGGCCTGCGGGCCGACTTTACGGAATTATACAGTTTCTTCCACCGGCGATTTTGCGCAGGCGCTTGAAAAGATTAAGGCATCGCAGGCAGCGGGGGATCACACGATAATCCTTACCGCCGATGTGGAGTCCGGCTATTTTGGTTTGGGTGAAGGCGGCCTGGGAAAGGATGTGAGGTGAGGCAGGACAGCACGGTAATAGAAACAAACATCCATATACCCGACAAACTACTTTATAGACAGACACTAATTAAAGACTGCCCCACAAGGTAACCGGCTTTGTAGACAGCCGGATACGCGAAAATCCGCAGGCGGGGCGATCTTTTTAGAACAGCGCGTCTTCTCCATTCCCCGGGGCGGCCTTCCGGGGCCTGCCGGGTCCCCGGTGGGAGGCTTCTCCCGGGCCGGGAACCTGGAGGCCGGGACCTTGGACGGGCCGGGGGGAAACTGGCCGGGAAGGGACAGCGGCCGGCCGGGCGGCGTTAGCCGGAGGCCGCCCCCGGCGGGACTGAATTTCCGGGGGATTTACCGCCGGGCTTGGGGAACGGGCCGGACCGGTCTGGGGCGGAGCCTCCCGGGGATTCGCTTCCAGCCTGGGAGGCTGGGGACCGTCCTGGGGGGGGACTTCCATCCTGGGAAGGGCCTCATGGGAAGGGACCGCCTCCAAAGACGGGTCCGGGGGTATATTCGCGCCCTCCACGGGAACGGGTATCTCCACAGGACCGGGGGCCGGGGGAACAGGGGCCGCAGGTTTTACAGCCGGGCCGGGCGCCGCCTTTGCGGCGGGGAATTCCCGGCCAGGGAACATGAGTTTCCGTATCTTGACCTCCAGTTCCTGGGCGAAACCGGGATTCTTTTCCAAGTATTCCCTGGCGCTGTCCCTGCCCTGCCCTATCTTCTCCTCCCCATGGGAGTACCAGGCTCCCTTCTTGTCGATAAGGGCGTATTTAACCGCCGCGTCAAGAAGGCTGGCGGAGGCGGAGACCCCTTTGCCGAAGATCACCTCCAGCTCCGCCCTGCGGAAGGGAGCGGCCACCTTGTTCTTTACCACTTTGACGCGGACCCGGTTCCCCACGGCGTCCGTGTCTTTTCCCCCCTCGATGGTCTCGGTCTTGCGGACTTCCAGACGGACGGAGGAGTAGAATTTCAGGGCGTTACCCCCGGTCGTGGTTTCCGGGTTCCCGAACATGATCCCAATCTTCATACGGATCTGGTTGATGAAGATCAGAATGGTCCGGGATTTCCCGATGATGGCGGTAAGTTTCCGCATGGCCTGGCTCATAAGACGGGCCTGGAGCCCCATTTGGGCGTCCCCCATGTCCCCGTCGATCTCCGCCTGGGGGGTCAGGGCCGCCACGGAGTCCACCACAATCACGTCTACCGCCCCGGAACGGACCAGGTTTTCGGTGATTTCCAGGGCCTGTTCTCCGGAATCCGGCTGGGAAACCCAGAGTTCATCGATGTTGACCCCCAGGTTTTTCGCGTACACCGGGTCCAGGGCATGCTCGGCATCCACAAAGGCGGCGATGCCGCCCAGTTTCTGGGCTTCCGCGATGGCGTGAAGCGCCAGGGTGGTCTTTCCCGATGATTCGGGGCCGTAGATCTCGATGATCCTGCCTCGGGGATAGCCCCCGATTCCCAGGGCCTCGTCCAAGAGTATGGAGCCCGAGGGAACTACCTCGATTCCCGAAGCGCTGGAGGCGTTCCCCAGTTGGATGATGGAACCGGCCCCAAACTGTTTTTCAATCTGAAGCCGGGCGGCTTCCAGAGCCTTCTTTTTTTCCTCCGCAGAGGCCAGGGGATCTCCCCTGGTTTTTTCGGTCTCGCTGACCTTTGCCATATTTACCCTCCCCTTATATAGGGCTCCGTCCTGCGCGGCGATTCATTTTTTCATAAAAAAACTAACGAATTCCGCATATTTTTTCTACCTGGGCCCGGGCATCCGGCGTTTGCTTTTTAGCCAATGTCAACAAGTTAAGGATTCCCTCAGCACTTCCCATCGTATCTTCTTCCGCGCTTCATTGAACGCCTGCTGGCTCATCCGCATGATTTCCTCTGTCTTCAAGAAATACCGCACCAGGACATTCTGAGAACTTTCTTTTATCATGCTTAGCCTCCAAGTGAAATCCTTTGGGCTTTTCCAGAGCCGGTTAAGAAAATCCAAGCTTTTGACAAAATGTTTTATCGCCTCCAGAACTTTGTGTCTGATTTTACCGGTTTTCCCCATTTTATCATTCCTTCCTGGATTATATACTGCCACGATTTTTCACTTCCGTGAAGTCCTTAGCTTGTTAACATTGCATAGTCAAGAATAGCATACAGCAAAAAATGGTTTTTCGGCACTATGAATTTGCCCTAAAACAATACCGCCTTTTTTATATCCTCGATTTTACCGCAATGACAATCATATTAACAATTACACTATAAGCCCATATGATTATTCAACAAGGAAATAGTGATAATCATATCCTATCCACGGGTTACGAACCAGCAATAAATAACAATGCTTGGCCTCATTCCCATAGGGAACAGTAAAATGCTTTGACCGGCAATGTTCATCAAGTAATTGAGATTCTGTTATTAGGCGCCATTTCCAATTGGGCATATCATTCGGTTTCTTGAATGATGCGATTATGTCATCACCGCTTTTGTCGAAAAGTTTTAATAGAATTTCCTTTAATTTGTCTCGTTTTTTATGATTAAAAGCATAGTTTTCTATTATATCTTCGACAGTGGAAATAATATAATATTTATGCTCTCCAAGGGCGCCGCACCATCCCGCATCAATCCAAAAATCATCTATGGTAAACATGACGCGTTTGAATTCGTTTGATAAATCGTCTTCCCCAAAATTGGCCAAAATTACCGATTGCAGTTTTTTTTAATTTCTCAATGTCAGAAACACTGTCTGTAATTTCAAGACAATATAAAATAAATTCCAGCCTTCCCTTGCAAAAACGGTGGTTTTCAAGTTCCTGCAATATTTTTTTTGCCTCCGGCGAATTTTTGTATATTTTTGCCTTCTGTATTTCTTCGCGCATCTGATTTTGGGAAAATCCTCCCGAAATGCCATCCGGTTGTTCAAAAAGACAAGCATATATATCAGCGGTTCTGTCGTTGAATTGTGACATTCTGTTCTGTGCTGAACGGAAGGTCTCGAAACTGTCAACGGTTCCATTGGTTATCAGATTTCTGGCAAATATAAGCCAGTCTGCAAGTTTATCGATGGCAATTACATCGTTATTTTCCAGATACAGGCAAAGCCCATAAAACACAACCCTTTCCTGCCATGTTATTGATTTATTTACAGAGACATCTTCTTTTGATATAAAAAGTTCAAAAAAGGCGCGAAGATTTGCGTATGCCTGCCGCTGTCCGCCAAACCAAAAAACAACGCCAAATTGTATTGCGCCATGGTCAGTTGTTTCATTTCTGTTGAATGCGTCAAAACAATTGTACAGATATGAATACGATTCGGAATTTAAATAATCAGGGCTGACTTCAAGAGGATAATCAAACAGTTTTTGTGCCTGTTCATGGTTATTCTCCTGAGCATGATAGCATACCAGACCTGCGGATATAAACCGCAAGAGGAACAGATCTATTTTATTTTCTTTGTCGCGAAATTTCCAAAATAAATCCGTCCAAACCGTATCAATCTTGTGTCCAAATTTTTCTTGAGGCGTTTTGTCATCATCCCAGCCTTTTTCATCTATTCTTTTATTGAAGGCAGCCTTGGTGTTTTCAAAACCGGTTAATTGCTTTCCCCGGGCGTTCATTTTTATATACAAATCATCGGTTAAATTAAAACTTTCCAAAGGAGTATAAAAAAAGGTAACCGGGGCGGATTCCTGGTTTTGTGTAATTTTTTCCCAAAGCGCGACTTTTTCACTGCGCAACCCTTTGTCTATCTCCTCCAACATCCCGAGCATAGATAAAACCGACGGATCATTGGTCCATGAAAGTATAAACCACGGCTGATTTTTTATTGTTTCAACAATACTGTCATTGTAATAATTATTAATGGAGAATTTACAAAGGGCTTCACAAAAATAACGGGAAGAAATTCTGGTTTCATAGGAGAATTTTTGTAAAATTTTTATAACATCATTTGTTAGCTTTTCTTCTTTTTGGGCTATGTACCAGTGGAGCAAAAAAAGGGTTGTAAGACGCTGCTGACCGTCAAGGGGTTGCAAGGCATTGCCGGAGAAAGAGCCGTAAATAAAATCAAGCTCGATGGGATTGTCATGAAGCAAGGCCTCAAGCAGGCGCTGAAGAAAAAGAATCCCCTTGTTTTTCGTTTCATCCTTTTGGGCGGGAGCGCATCTGCCGCCCTGGGTATAGGAACGCTGAATAATGGGGATGGTAATATTATTTGAGCGCAGCAGGCTCCAAAAACTTTCTTTTTTAAACGTTTGTTCTTCCATCATGGCGTCTCCTGTCTTAAATAACCCTTTAATATCTCTCTAATATCTGCCACATAGGGAATTCTGTCTTTTTCTTCCCATTGGGTCATATTCGGAGTAGTTTCCTGTGTATAATACTTCAAAAATACTTTCTTGGTGCACTCGGGAACAAACTGTCCTGTTTTATCCTTTAGTAATATGGTTTTTCGTTTTATCGGAAAATACGCGTTCTTGTAGCCTCTGTTTGTGCGCGAATCCAACAGAGTAAGATTTGCAATGGTATTAATGTATTCAAGCAGTTCCTTGTCGCACAGATCATCGTTTATCTTGTCGAACAACTCCCTGAATAATTCATCGTCGTCAAATGCGGTAAACTCGCTGGCGCTTTTTTTTAAGTCTTCATCTTGAATAAATTCTGCAAGTTCGGAAATCCAGTCCTCTCTGTGCTGCGGCTCATCGGGCATATTCTCCGCTATGGCATGGATATGCTCGATATCCCATTTTTCATTCAGATATTTATGAAACGGAAATTTTGCGTTTTCATTGTTGTATTGCTGAATGGTAAGGACATTGTGCAATAGAAGTATTCTTCGTATACGCTCATCATTTTGGTAAATTTCATCTTTGCCGTTCCAGTTTATGCTATCTCTAATTTTTTGGGCAACATACCTCCTGAATTCGCTCTTTTCCATGACGGCATAATTTTTTAACAACACATTGATCGTGTCTGCCTTTGCACAGAGCAGATAGCCAATATGATGATAATAGTATCGGTCTTTATGCCATTCTTTCAGCAGATTATATGTGTTATACACTTCTTTCCATTCCTTATTGACAAGCTCAGCTGATTTTTGTCTGCGAATACCGGCAAACTTGTTCTGAAAAATGCGGAACGTTGCATAGGCGTCGTCTTTGTTTTCGGACAGGTTGTCTGCGATAATATTGAAAATATATTCTATTCGCGGCATCGTCGAATTCGGCCTACCGTTTATTGCATACCAAAATTCATCATTTGCCAATTCTTCTTCCATCACATCCCACTGTGAAGCGATTTCAATCTGGCGCAGAGACAGTTCCGCATCCTTGCAGTTTGCAAAGTTTGACCTGTTAAGAAAAAGAGCTTTAACAAGCTCCGAATTGGTAAGTGGGATTTTGCCGATATTAAGGCGAATAAAGACATCCTCTTCCGATGACGCAACTTGGCTGGTTTGACCAACGTCGTACCAGATAAACTTGCAGGATTCTAGCAATTTACCGCTGAATTGGTCTTTCTGGGTTTGTTTGTCTAAAAACCATCCCTTGATTTCTTGGTATGCGTCATATATATGCAGAAAATCTATATTTTTTTCCGCCTTTGTTTTATCTTCGATTATTGCGTCTATCCAGGTATTAATTGGATTCTCATGACGTGTTTCATAGGTTATGGTGAATAAATTCATTCGCTCGCTTTCCACAAGCCTCATATTAAGATAATGCAGAATCAAATAAATGGTGGTAAGCCGCTGCTGTCCGTCAATCAAATGATAATTGATATTATCTTCGCTGCGATACACAACTAACGGCTGAAGGCAATACCATGATGTTTCCTGGTTTTCCTTCGTTACAGGCATAAAAGAATCGATATCTTCAAGCAAATCCCGGACCTGCTTTTTTTCCCACCGGTAACCACGCTGATACTTGGGGACAAAAAACGCCTCGTTGCCAAGACTCCCGACAGTTCTTAGAAGCGATCCTTCAGAATTCGTTTTTTCATAATCACTCATAATAGCATATAGTATATCTATGCTTAGTATGCAAAGTCAATGCGCCGCATTGCCTCACGTAGAATCTAACCCAAGGGGCCGCAAGTTAAAAATCGTCTGCTGCCTGGTATCCAATTCTATGATGTTTTCCAGAAAAAGGGTATGAAAAAGTGTGCTTCACCAAGATCTGCAAATACATTCCCAAACTCAATCCTTAACTTGTTGACATTACTTTTTTAGCATCAAAATTTCTCTAAAACAGGTAAAGGCATCGGCATTTACTTCCATGTCCCGGGAAACTATCAAATTTTGGAAGAAATCTTAACCGCCAAGTCAAATAAGTCGAATAAGTTCCGGTCACTGCTGTCCAGCTTAATTCAAAATATCGACAAAACAAAATTTAGTACTAAA
>JAITRH010000103.1 GCA_031288495.1 Treponema sp.
CACAAAAATCCCGATTATGGGCCTTTTTAGTGGAATTGGGAATGTACAAAAGGGTGATAAGCTCCACATTCTTATACCCTGTGAATAAAGCCTTATCACCCCTTAGGCGATTATATACCATACGAGTATCCTGAAAAATTATGAGAAATGAAGCTTTGTCAAAGCTCGGTCAGTTCTGAAAAAGCTTTAGTATAGTATATTCTTAATAGACCTATAAGATCAAGAGGGGTATATTTACACATACAAAGTGAGTGCATATAAATGATATCTAGGGGATGGTTTATTTTAAACGCTTGAATGCTGAAACGGCTGTCTTAAGAAAAGGCGGTTTCCCTCTTGACGAAAGGATCCCTTTATTTATAGGATAAAATACCTCTTTATCTATCTTTAAAGAGATGGATCATTTTTTAGTCCGTAAGGAGGACCCATGCGTCGGTATGAGCTTACCGTCATTTTTCCTTTAGAAGAAGACCAGCATAAGGCTGGCAGAGAACAAGTACTGGCAGACCTGGCTGCCCAGGGAGGGGAGATCGAAAAAACTGATGAAATCGGTGATAGGGATCTCGCCTATGCCATTAAAAAAAGAAGGCGGGGCAGGTACGTCCTCTTCACCCTTATGCTTGATCCGGTAAAAGTTTCGATCCTTGACCGGATATTTAAACTGAATGCCCATATCCTTAAGTACCTCTTCGTAAAGATCGAGGAAGACGGAGGAAGTAATGGTTGATCTAAACCATGTGGTTTTAATCGGGAGACTGACCAGAGACGCAGAGCTCAAGTATACTACCAATGGTCAAGCAGTATGTAAATTTTCCATTGCCGTGAACCGCCGTCGCAAGAACGGCGAACAATGGGTGGATGAGGCGAATTTTTTTGATGTCGTCCTTTGGGGCAGGCAAGGGGAATCCCTCAACCAGTATCTGGTCAAGGGTAAACTAGTCGGGGTGGATGGAGAGCTTCGTCAGGATCGCTGGGAACAGGATGGCCAAAACCGGTCGAAGGTGGAAATCGTTGCCAATAATTTACAACTCCTTGGCGGCGGTCCTGGGAGCGTTCCGGGAGGGGGGCCTAGTGTAGGGGGCAGTGGTTCTTATGGACCAGGGACTTACCAAGAGCATAGGGGAGAGGGTTTTCCTGAGCGGAAACCGCCGACCCGGGATCCCCAAGGCGGGGCGTCCCCCGATGGGTTTACCGATGATATTCCCTTTTGACCTAGTACACGTAATCCAAGGAGATAATCATGTCTGATGAAAAATACAATGAAACAGAGCGTCCTCCCCGGCCGGATCGGGGAGAGGTACCTATGGAAGGCCGGGACGGGGATGATCGAATCCTCCGAGGCGGTAAGGGTAAGGTCTTTTTTAAGAAAAAGGTCTGTAAATTCTGCCTCCAAAAATTAAAGATAGAATATAAGGATGCTGATGTGCTTCGCCGGTTTATTACCGAGCGGGGAAAGATCCTGCCTCGCCGTATTACCGGTACCTGTGCAAAACACCAGCGGGCCTTGGCAGTCGCTATTAAGCGGGCCCGGGTTATTGCATTGCTTCCCTTTGTAGCTGACTAGGCAGCTTTCTGCGCTCATGGCTTTTCAGCGTACCCCTGAAACCCCGGTACCCGAAGGTATTCCTCAAACGCCGAAAAACAAGGGAAGCCTGGTTTTTCGGGGATTTGCGGTGGTACCTGCCTTGGTGAGTGCAGGCATTTGCCTGGGGGCCATCCATAGCGGGTTTCTCATCTTTTTCTTTTTAGTTCCCCTGGGGTTTATGGCCTATGGGTATAATGTCCGGTCTACCTGGGCGAGCGCCCTGGTTGTGGTAGGGGGAAACGGTATATGGTTCCTGGTTTTGTCGGAGGCGGCAGCATATTCTTGGTTGAATATGCTCTATTTTACGGTGATGCTGCTGGTCTTTACGTGGATAGTGGCCCCGCCTTTCAAGGTTTTTCCCTTTTCTAAAGGGGGCGGGCTTCTATCATGGTCAACCCCATACCGGCTCATCATCGGTTCGGTGATCGGGGCTTTGACCTGCTGGTATATTATCGAGGCAACCCGGGATACCCAGGGCTTTAAGACCCTCCTCCGATCCCAAGCGGAATTGTTTCGTTCCCTGGTTATCACTTCTGTAGGAACCGATGTGGTGGAGCGTTCCCTTATGGAACCGCAAGTGGATCCTGAAGTCCTCATCGCCCAGCTCGGTTTCGTGGCCCTTCGGGGCGGTGGTTTGGCTGCTTGCGGGGTGATTTTTTTCATCAATCGGCAGATAAGCCTGGTATGGGTCGGGTTTATCCGTCGTATACGGGTGGGGGGCAGTATGATCCATTTTCATACGGCTCCGGGGCTTATTTGGGTTTTGTCCCTATCCCTCTTGGGGGTTTTGGGAGGGACTATTACCGGTATAGGTCCTCTTGAGATAGGGGCGTGGAATATGCTAACTATATGCGGCATCTTGTACCTGGCTCAAGGAGGGGGTATTATACTGCATGTTCTCTCTCGGATGAGATTACCTCCCCTTATACGGGTGGGCCTTAATATACTGCTTGTCATCCTGATATGCAGTCCTAAAATTAACCTGCTTGCCTTGGGAGCCCTGGGTACCCTCGGTATTGCGGATCATTGGGTGTCCTTTCGGGCGCCGAAATCGGACGGATCATCCTCTACTCCGGGGATGTGATCATGGCGTGTTCATGACTGGGTCCGTGCTGGTATAACAAGGAGCTTGTAATATGAAAGTTATTTTGAACAAAGATCTCCCTACGCTGGGAGAAGAAGGGGATATAAAAGAGGTAGCTAAGGGATACGCGCGGAATTTTCTCTTTCCCCGGTCCATTGCGCTTCCCTATACGGAACGGACCATTGCACTGTTTGCATCCCGGCAAGGAGAAATTGAGGCTCGTAAAGCAGATAAACGAAAAGATGCGGCGAGTATCAGGGAAAAATTGGAAGCCCTGGAACTGGTGATCACCATGCCTGCAGGGGCTAATGGCAAACTCTACGGTGCAGTGACCAGCCAGACCATAGCAGACGAACTCACCAGACTGGGCTTCCCGATCGAACGCAAACGGATCGAACTTACGGGAAATACCTTAAAAAGTGTGGGAAAATACAAGGTTGCGGTTAAGCTCTATGAAAGTGCGGCGGCTGAAGTAAACCTTACGGTGCAGGGGCAGGTTCTTAAAACCGAAACCCGCTCAGCGGTTTCCAAGCGGGGTAGTGTTCGCCGCCGCCGGAACGAAGCGCCTGAGACAATGCAGAATTCCCCAGAGGAAGGCGCTCCAGAACAAGCTCCGGTCGCAAATGAATCCTCCGAAGCCCCTTCCGGACAAGTATAGCGGTAATTCATAGCTTGTAACGATTGGTTCATGGCTCCGGGACTAAAAGATAAAATTCCTCCGCATGATGCTATGGCAGAACAGGCAACCCTGGGAGCCTTATTGTTGGATAAGGAGGCCATAGCCACGGCCATACAGTATCTGAGGCCGAATGATTTTTATTCCCATGCCAATAATAAGGTCTATGATGCTGTCCTGAATCTTTTTAACAAGGGACTCACCGCGGATATCCTGACTGTTTCTGAAGAGCTTCGTCAAAATGGTAAGCTTGAGGAAGTGGGGGGGCCTGCTTATGTAGCCTCCCTGACCAATGGCGTGCCTTCCAGCGCCAACATTGAATATTATGCTCAAACCGTCCAGAGTTATGCCCTGCGGCGGGCCTTGATCCGGGTTTCCAATGAAGTAATCGCCAAAGCTTTCGATGAATCTCAGGAATCCCGGGGTATCCTGGAAGAGACCCAGCAGCAAATTTTTGAGCTCAACGACAAGCGCCATACCTTTAGTTTTAGAGATACCCGGGAAATTCTTAAACAGACCATAGAAGTCATTGATCGGCTCTATAAGCTGAAAAAGAACATCACCGGGATTCCTTCAGGGTTTGATGAGCTGGATAAATTAACCGCAGGTTTTCAGGCATCGGAACTCATCATCATTGGGGCGCGGCCCTCTATGGGAAAAACTGCCCTGGCCTTAACCATGGCCTCCCATATCGCTATCAGAAATAAAATTCCCACCGCCTTTTTTACCTTGGAAATGTCGGACCTGGCGCTGATGCTGCGGCTCATCTCTGGTGAAGCCATGATCCATGCCAATGCAATCAGAACCGGTTTTCTCACGGCCGCTGATTTTACCAATCTCCTGGAAGCGGCGAGTAATATCTATGACGCTCCCCTGTACATCGTGGATATGCCGAATATGAAGCTCCTGGATCTCCGGGCCCAGGCAAGGCGCTTGCGGGCCCAGCAGCAGGTGGAAATCATCTTCATCGACTATCTCACCCTGATAAGTTCTGAAAATGCAAGGCTCCAGCGGCATGAACAGATAGCGGAAATTTCCCGTTCCCTGAAAAGTCTTGCCCGGGAACTGAAGATTCCCATCGTGGCCCTTTCCCAGCTCACCCGGGAAGCGGAGAAGGACAAGCCCAACCTATCGAGTATTCGGGAATCCGGTTCCATTGAGCAGGACGCCGATGTGGTTATGTTTCTGCACCGGGAACGGGATTCAGACCAGAGAGGGGATGATAAGGATCTGGAGGTAGGTAAGAAGACGAATCTCATCCTGGCAAAACAGCGGAATGGTCCGGTGGGCACCATTGAGCTACTCTTTATGGCAAAATACACGAAATTTGTATCGCCGGTTCAAAACAGTTATAATCAGTAGATATGAAACTAATCACCGGAAATCTGTGCTGACCCTTCCACTATCTTAGCAGAACCATAAGGGGTTAAAGAAGAAATGGCATTAACCGATCAGTATAATTTTGAACTTTTGGAAAACGAAGCGGAAAAGTTAGTTTTTGATGAACTTGAACGGCAGCTTGCAGGCTGTCAAGAGGAACTGTGCCGTTGTAATGATTGCGTGGCGGATATGGCCGCTTTAGCTTTGAATATGGTCAAACCCCTGTACCGCTTTTCCCTCTTAGGGACCCTCTATACGGCTCAAGCCAGGGCTGATGAAGCCTATATTGCCAGTGTGCAGGAGGCAGTTTCCAAGGCCGTTGAAAGAATACGGCTTAATCCTTCCCATGATTGATGGCCTTCTTCGGCAGCGAGGTCTCGGTTGACCCAGGGCAAGAATTCACTGTTTTCATTTCCCCTCACGTTTCCGGCAGGCTAATCACGGTCAAGCGGGTAAGCCATGGGTCCCCTTGCGTACCCTGTTGACCCTGGGTAGGCCAACAGGTAAACCCCCTGAGTAATAAAGAACGATACTGTTACAGGATGGCGCCCTGTGGGCCCTCCCTCTCGCTTTTCATCCTGGTTGTGTATATACTATCCTTGGCATTAAGGAGAAGGAGCAGCTCTTTATCAGCTTTTAAGGGCTGACCCATGAGTCCGAGGGTGAACCGGTGTGCGTTTTAGAAACAAGGGTATGTTGGACGGGTAAAAAATGGGGGTGTTTCAAAATGTATATGTGGGCAACACTCCCGCCTTACTTACAGCATGAAGATTCAGGAATTTTCATATAAAATATCAGTTTGTACCTATCGAGGAAGGAGTCAGTATGTCGGAGCCATTAACCGAGTATCAAGGAAAAGCAACTATGGAGAAGATCACGTCCCTGGCCAAGCGGCGTGGTTTTGTGTTTCAATCATCAGAAATCTACGGAGGTCAAAGCGGCGCGTGGGATTATGGTCCTTTGGGAATCGAGCTTAAAAATCGGATTGCCCAGAACTGGTGGAAGGAGATGACCCAACTCAACGACTCGATTGTGGGGCTGGACGCGGCTATTTTGATGCACCCTCGGGTATGGGAGGCTTCAGGGCATGTGGAGAATTTTACGGATCCCCTGGTGGACTGCAAGCAGTGCAAGACTCGGTTCCGGGCCGACCAGATCCCTGAGGCGAACCTGGCCGGGAAAAAATGCCCGGAATGCGGGGGGGCGCTTACGGATACCCGTAAGTTTAACCTCATGTTCAAAACCCACATCGGCCCCGTGGAAGATGGGGCCAATACCATCTATCTGCGGCCTGAAACGGCCCAGGGGATCTACGTTAATTACAAGAACATCATCCAATCCAACCGTATGAAGATCCCCTTTGGTATTGCTCAGATCGGCAAGGCCTTTAGAAACGAGATTGTTACCAAAAATTTTATCTTCCGCACCTGTGAATTCGAGCAAATGGAGATGCAGTACTTTGTCCAACCGGGTACCGATGAGGAATGGTTTAACGAATGGAGAAAACGGCGCCGGGCTTATTACGAGAAAATCGGAATCCGGATGGATCACCTCCGCTGGCACCAGCACGGCCCCCAGGAGCTGGCCCATTACGCCAAGGACGCCTACGACATCGAGTACCTCTTCCCGATGGGTTGGAAGGAACTGGAGGGGATCCACAACCGGTCCAACTACGACCTTACCCGGCATACCGAATATTCAGGCAGGGATTTACAGTACATCGATCAGGACAAGCACCCTGGAGGAACCTCTCGGTTCATTCCGTTCATCATTGAGACTTCCGCGGGGCTTACCCGGACCCTCCTCATGGTGCTCTGCGATGCCTATGATGAGGAAAAGGTGGCTGATAAGGGCAATGCTGAGGGAAGCGGTGATGACTGGCGGACCGTGCTTCGGTTCCACCCGAACTTGGCGCCGATTACCGTGGCGGTATTGCCCTTGATGAAGAAGGACGGCCTTGCAGAATTAGCCCAGGATATACGGAATGAACTCAAAGAGGACTTTGCCACCGACTACGATCAGGCCGGGGCCATAGGCCGGCGTTATCGGCGGCAGGACGAGGCAGGAACTCCCTTCTGTATTACCGTAGACTATGAGTCTAAGGATACCGGTACGGTTACCCTCCGTTTCCGGGATTCTATGGAACAGGTCAGGGTAAGCCGCCGGGCCTTAGCGGAACGGATACGGAGCGAAATCAAGGGGTATACCCCCCGGAGGGTTTAAAGCCCATGAAAGGCCGAGGTGGTCAGATAGCAAAGCGCCCTTTGCTTCGGACCTTTATTCTGATTTGTTGGATACAGGCATAGCACAATTCCGGGGGGACCGGGAGGCTTCCCTCTGTTAGGGGCCGCGCCCCTAACACCCTGCGGTGGGGCCCCGGTTCTTCCGGCTTAAGGAGCATGTATTGAGGCATCCTCCTTTTTGTACTATAGTAAAGACCTATGACTGGAACTCCCTTAATCCGTAACTTTTGTATCATCGCCCATATTGATCATGGCAAATCAACCCTGGCGGATAGGCTCATTCAGAAGGGTCGCCTCGTGGAAGATCGGTATTTCCAGGACCAGATTCTGGATACTATGGATATCGAACGAGAACGGGGGATAACTATCAAGAGTCAGGCAGTTACCATTCCCTATACCGCCAGGGATGGCCGGGAATACGAGCTTAACCTGGTGGACACCCCGGGGCATGTGGACTTTACCTATGAGGTTTCCCGGGCCATTAATTCCTGTGAGGGGGCCCTGCTTTTGGTGGACGCTACGCAGGGAGTGCAGGCTCAAACCTTGTCCAACCTGTACCTTGCCCTGGAGCATAATCTGGAGATTGTCCCGGTGATCAACAAGATCGATATGGCCGCCGCGGACATTCCCGGAGTTAAACAGCAGATTGAAAAAGATCTGGGACTGGATGCTTCTTCGGCCTTGCTGGTTTCAGCCCGGCAGGGAACCGGGGTGGATGAGCTGTTTGAGGCCATCATCCAGCGGATCCCCGCGCCTCGGGGCAGTACCGAAGCACCGCTGCAGGCCCTCATTTTTGACTGCCACTACGATCCATACCGGGGGGTGGTGGTGCATATCCGGGTCTTTGATGGCCGGATCCGGCGGGGCATGAAGATCCGGTTTATGTCCAAAGGGGCAGAATATGAGGTGGAGACCCTGGGGGTCTTCAAACTGGCGCTGGTGGAGGCTGAAGAACTTACGGCCGGGAGTGTGGGGTATATCATTGCAGGGATCAAAACCGTAGGGGACGTGCGGGTGGGAGATACCCTTACCGCTGCGGACAAGCCCTGTAGGGTTCCTCTGCCGGGTTTCCGGGAAGTGAAGCCGGTGGTGTTTTCCTCTATATACCCGCTGGATTCCAATGACTATGAGGAACTGAAATCCAGCCTTGAAAAGCTCAAGCTCAATGATGCATCCCTGGTGTACGAAAAGGACGCTTCCGCGGCCTTGGGTTTTGGATTCCGCTGTGGTTTTTTGGGCCTTCTGCACTTGGAAGTGATCCAGGAACGGCTGGAGCGGGAATTCGGCCAGTCGGTGATTTTTACCGCTCCCTCGGTGCAGTACCGGGTGTATCTGCACACAGGAGAAAAGGTTTTGGTGGATAACCCCATGGAGTACCCTGAGGAGGGCCTTATCGAAGCGGTGGAGGAACCCTATATCCGGGCTTCCATCATCACCCCGGGGACGTTCCTGGGGAACATCATGACCTTGTGTATGGAGAAACGGGGGGTTCAGACCACTATGACCTATCTGGATGAAAAGCGGGTGGAACTCATCTATGATATGCCCCTTGCAGAGGTCCTCTTTGATTTTTACGACCGCCTCAAAAGCATCAGCCGCGGGTACGCTTCCTTAGATTACGACATCACCGATTATAAGAGTACGGCCTTGGTTAAACTGGATATTCTGCTCAATGGCAAGGCCGTGGATGCCCTCTCGCAACTGGTGTTTCGGGAACGGGCCTATGAGCGGGCTCGATTGGTATGCGAGCGCCTGAGGGACGAGATACCCCGGCAGCAGTTCAAAATCCCCATACAAGGGGCCATTGGGAGTCAAATCATCGCCCGGGAGACGGTCAATGCCCTGCGTAAGGATGTGTTGGCCAAGTGTTACGGTGGGGACATCACCCGTAAGCGCAAGCTCCTGGAAAAGCAGAAAGAGGGAAAGAAACGGATGAAACTCATTGGGGATGTGGAATTGCCTCAACATGCTTTCCTTGCGGTATTGAAAACCAAAGAATCCTGAGCCGGGTTGTTTTAAGCGAAGGCGTATGTCGTGAGGGAACAACCTTTCAGGAATGGAAAGGAGGGCAGGTTTTTTCTAAAACCAGTAAAAAATCTGCGTTGAGGTACCGTGTTGCGCCACATAAAAACCGAACCATAGCCGAACCGATGCGCCACGTTAAATGCTAACCATGACGCTCTGTTACACGACGCGGAATCACTGGCAGAGCATGGGCACAAGTGAGCAGGCTGTGTCAACAGCCTTGTCCATTTGCTGTTTCTGCTCCACCAGCGCCGAGGTATCCTTCAGGGCGAGGGCTGCCAGCTTGACCCGCCGTTCTTCAAGGCTGTCCTCACAGGGCTGTTCCAAAAGCCGCCGGAAGGGTGTTTTCGTCTCATCAGAGGTTCTTTTTTTGAAGGTGATCTACAAAGTATGATAGTCATCAAACGAACCCATTAAAGGGCAAAAGAAAACCCTAAGGGCTAAGGAGGCCGAACTTGAGGGGGATGGTTATTTTGGAGGATTACTTGTACCTCTTTTTATTTCTTAAGTCCTCTCCTCTGTACGTGCTGTTTCTGGTTCTAGGCTCGGGAGGTTTAAAGTCCAAGTCCCATCAGGGCATCGGCGTTGACTTTTTTAATTCCTTCCAGATGCCATGCGGGTCAACAAGTAAATCCTTAGTATATAAGGAACTATAATTCTAAACGCCGCTGCTCCAGGGCGAGCGCATTAAAAATCTTCATGGAACAATTACCGAAGCTTCCGTTTGATCGGTAAATCCCGATCGGAATAACAAGTGTTCCAGATATGCTTCCGACCAGGCCATCTCTTTGATCCTGCTGGCGATACTTCTCGTTGACCCGGTATCGGATCGCGCCAGAGAAAGGGCGATTTTACGAATAAACGCCATGTTCTCCGGAGCGTTGCCGCTTTTTATCCGGCAGGCATCCTCGCCAAAGGCGACATCAAGGACATAATGGAGGGAGTTCTCGATACCCCAATGAGCCCGGACGCTTGAGCCCAACACCACCGGGTCAGGCGGAAGGCTGGAGACATAATAGCGCAGTTCGGTGGTGACCGTTTCACCGATGGTACGGATGGATTCAACCACGCCGATGGATTTGATGGTACCCCAGGCCGGATGAGTATCGACTAACCAGGAAACGTCTCCGGTTACGGCATGATTTCGCCGTTCCCGCCGCCCGTGATCAACCTCAAAGGTACGGTCGGTCTTTATGAGCGGGTCCGGATGGGCAAAATCAATACCTTCAAAGTAAGTCTTCACATCATCATAGAGTGTTTCCTGGTTCTCTTTGAGGGATAACACATAATCGGCTCCCGC
>JAITRH010000152.1 GCA_031288495.1 Treponema sp.
GATTAGTGAGGAAAGGGATCCGGTTTTCAAAGACAGCACAGATGCACAAGATCGTTGTTGCCCTGACAATAAATATATGGTTCTTTGGGAGAGTGTGTTTGCTCTAATAATTTTAGGACATTACCTAATATTCATATAAATCATCTAAGGCCTGTTCACACTACGTGGAATTAATGAACAAAAGGCGATAATACATAAGACAAGATAGATAAATGGGGAATACATCAGGTCCAGCTTGTCATACCGGGTCTCTATTCGCCTGAACCCTTTCAGCCGCCGGAACATCCGCTCTACCTCGTTCCGTTGTTTATACCCCTCCGTATCGTATTCCCCGGGATGCTTCCGGTTCTTTTTAGGAGGTACTACCGGACGGTACCCCCCTCAAACGCAAGCAGCCGGGTCTCCCACCCCTCATAGGCCCGGTCCAGTACCAGATGCATCGGGCCCTCCTCAGGGAGGTCTTTAGTCCTTCCGATGGGGTCAATCAGGAGCCGGCCAGTGCGTGCATCAGAAGTCTCGCCCCCAGACAGGATACACCCTATCGCACACTGGTTATTGGTCACCATCATGGGTATCTTCCTATTCAACCCACCACGGGATTTCCCTAATGCCTGTTTCCCGTTTTTTTACTGCCCCGGCAGCGTCAGGATGCACTTTTACCGAACGTGAATCCAGGGAAACTACCCTTATCCGCTTGTTCGTTATCGGTTCTTCCTGAAGTGCCTGAAATATCCATTCCCGTAGCCCGTTTTTTGCCCAGCGATTGATTCTGCCATAGATGGTATGCCAGGGACCGCAGGTTTCAAGCAGGGCTCGCCATGTACAGCCGTTTTCGCAGATATAGATGAGGGCATCAAGAAACCGGCTGTTATCGACTGTTACATTTCCCCCGTTGTTTCGGGAAAAGGGTACTAATTTTTTTCCGCTGTTCCTGCGTTAATTTCATATTCCGAGTATATCATATTTCTTTAGTATGAACAGGCCCTAGCGCAATTCCGAGAATACCTCATAAGGCGTCCTAAAGTCTAGTGTTTTTCGCAGCCGTTCATTGAATAGTCTCGCTATTCTTGTTACATCACGCTGGGCCAGTTCTCTAAAATCATCAACCGGATACAGCATATCCCGTATCAGATAATTCGTGTTTTCGCACATCCCTTTCTCCCACGGCGAATGGGGATGACAAAAATATACCCTCATCGCCGTATGCTCTGAAAGCTGTTTATGTTCGCTGTTCTCTTTGCCCTGATCAAAGGTTATGATTTTTCTCATCTCAGTCTTAAGTTTTTTGAACCGCTACTCTATCCGCTTTCGTACTGTCCGGGCGTCCATGCTTTCAAGCACATCCATTTGCACAAATCGGCTCTTGCACTCTACCGTGACCAGTATCGCCGCGACTTATGGTCTTTACCGATTATCAGGTCTCCCTCCCAGTGTCCGGCTACTTCACGGGTGTTTATTTCCGCAGGACGGCTGTCTATAAGGCTCATTTCCGGTATTTTCCCCCGCCCCTCTCCCGCTTTGCTCCCTTTCCGCCCCTTCCCTCGAAGCCGCAATTCTTTCAGGGCCAGCTTTTTCAACTCCCCTTTCAGGTGAAAAAATATAATTGTAGATGGTTTTACCCCACATGGCATAGCAAGGATATGCTCTTTCAAGCCATGTAGCAACTTCTTCAGGCGACCATCGCTTTTCTAACTGGCCTTTGATACTACGACACGCTTCATCGGTCATTTTAAGGCGTGGACGCTGATTTCTCCTGGCTTCACGGTGTCTGGCCTCGGCAATGACTGGGTTATACATCCCCTTGTCCATGCCTCTTTCCAGTTCACGGGTAATACTGGACGGCTGACGGTTCAATGCCGCCGCTATAGCCGAAGGCTTAAGCCTTTCAACAGACAGCAATCTGAAAATGTCCATCCGTTCTCCTAAGGTCATTCTTTGGTAACTCATCCTTCCTCCTAAGGCAGTATACTTTTTGCGTTAGGAATTGCCGAGGGTCTAAAGAAATGGAAATAATATGGGATTGTTGTTATAAAAAGATAGAGATGTAAATGGGCCAAACTGCACATAATAGGACTGTTTACGCGCAGACCCACAAAGCGGGTCTGACGCCGCCTATGTAGGAATTTTCACGGTGAAACCCGTGGCCCTATAGCCTATCCGGCCGCATAGAGCCTATGGATAACCCTCCCGTTCCCCGGCCGGGTGATTGGCTGTGCGTTTATCCTGACCCCGTGCTCAGTACTCTCGGCTCATAGTTACGGGTGAGGGGTATGGTAATAGTAAAACAGCTTCCCTGCCCCGTAACCGACGACGCCGAAAGGGTCCAGCCGTGGCAGTCGGCAACCCACTTTGCCACGGCAAGCCCCAGGCCCATGCCCTGTTCGCGGCGTGAAGAGGTCCCCCGGTAGAACATTTCAAAAATGTGGGGGAGATCCGCAGGATCAATGCCCGGACCGTTATCCCGTACCCGCAGCCGGACGGCATTATCGGCAATCCCCGCATTAAGGCTGATAACCGAACCGTCAGGGCTGTAGCGGATCCCATTATTCACGATATTTTCCAGCGCCCGCTGGGCAAGCCGCTCGTCCAGCGGTACAAGCATATCCTGCGGCAGGCTTGAATGAAAGGTAAATTCATGGCGGAGCAATTCCGCGTCCACCGTAAAGGCCTTTACGGCTTGCCGCAAAAAACCGGAAAGATTGGTGTTTTTCAACCGGCTGCGCCACTCCCCGGTATCCATACGTACAAACTCTATTAAATCGCCAATCATGCCCTCAAGCTGGTCTACCTTGGCGCTGATTATCTCGGTTGCGCCGGCGCCGGTGGTGGGATCTTCGGTGATACCGTCTTCGATAGCCTCGGTGTACGCCTTTATCAGGGCCAGGGGGGTTTTAAGGTCGTGGGTAACGCCCATGATAAAACGGTAGCGCCGCCGTTCTTCCTCTTTCAGGGCATCCCGCATCTTATTCAGGGAATTGGTAAGGGAAGTTATCTCATTGCTGCCCGTAACCGCTATCTCCACATCCAGTTCGCCCGCGGCAATGCGCCTTGTGGCGTTTTCCAGCACCATAACCGATTGGGTGATCGACCGGGCGATAAACAGGGACATGCTTATGGCAAAAATGATCAGAAACAGTAAGAGCCCCAGCACGGTAAGGACGGAAGGATGTAAAAACCTACCCAAAGGGCCGCCGGGACGCCGCATCAACGACGTATCCCTTCTGATAAGAATATAGCCGTTGTTGCTAATGATATGGGGAGATTCAAGGGAATAAGCGTAACGGCCGTCGTGGCGGTTAAGCATGGCGATTATCCCTTCCATTGACGAGACCGCATCGGCGCTGAATTCGGGAATGGTTGAATGGATAACGGTGAAATCGGTATGGAAAATCGCAATATCCCCGAATCTGCTCATGCCGTATAAAAAACGGGACAATTTTTCCCGGCTTTCAAAATCCATGCCCTCGCCCATCACGGCGACAATGCCTTCATACGCGGATAATTCTTCCTGATGGGTCTCAAGATTACGGTATATAAGCTGCACGGTTATCAGAAGGACCGGAACCACCAGGATGCCGACGATCAATAAATGGAACTGGGTTTGTATTTTCATTCACTGTCCCGCCTCTACGCCATTAAAGCGGTAGCCCATGCCCCGCACGGTTTCGAGGTAAACCGGATTGGCGGGGTCTTCTTCTATTTTTTTCCGCAGCCGCTGTATATAGACCGCTACGGTGGTAAGATCCCCATAGGAATTATTCCAGACGCTGGCGTAGATGGTTTCGGGGTTAAGGGTTTTCCCCGTGTGTTCCGTAAGACAGGCAAGACAGCCGTATTCTTTATTGGACAGGGGAATACGGACATCCGCCTTTTTTAGTATACAGGCGTCATAATCAAGAACAAAGGGGCCGAAACGAAAAACCCGGCGCGGCTCTTTTTCCTCATAGTCCCGGACCCGGCGGAAAAGAGCCCTGACCCTGGCGGCCAGCACCTTGGGGGAAAAGGGCTTGGTAACGAATTCATCGGCTCCCCCGCAGAGGCCCTGTATAAGATCCTCGTCGCTGTCACGGGCGGACACAATAAGTACCGGCACACTGTTTCCGGGCCGGATCTTCTGGAGGAATTCAAAACCGTCCATGCCGGGAAGGTTGATGTCCAGAATGATAAGCTCCGGCTCCCACGCTTCCATGAGGGCAAATCCGTCTTCGGCGCTTTTCACCGCGCGGATTTCAAACCCTTC
>JAITRH010000183.1 GCA_031288495.1 Treponema sp.
ATATCCTTTGCGCAGGCATTCCCGGTGTTGATGATGATATTCCCGTGCCAGGGAGCCACCGCAGCCCCGCCGATCCGTAGGCCCCGTAAACCCAATTCATCCAGGATCTTTCCCGTGGGCTTGCCAAAATTCCGATTGTTCTTAAAGGCCGACCCTGCCGAGGGAAAACGGTAGTGGCCCTTGTGTTCCCGGTCAAGACGGTACTGTTCCATTTCCTGCCGTATTGCGGTTGCTGGCCGCGGTATGGTCCTGACCCTGACGGACAGGATGAGCCTATCCTGGTTCTGGAAGGGACTCTGCTTATAGCCATAATCCTCAGATCTATAGGGTAGTACGCACGGTTGAAAATCTGCATCCAGACATTCAGCGCTCACCACTACATCGGAAAGGGATTTTTCATAACACCGGGCGTTCATCCATAGGGCGCCCCCCAAAGAACCAGGCATACCTGCAAGGAATTCCAGGCCTCCTCGATTATGCGCCGCCAGGGTATCCAACGCCGCAGGGATCCGGGTGCCTGAGCGGATGATCCCCTCATCCCCGGTAATGCGCAGCCCCGACCATCCGCCGGTATCCAGGACAATACCCCGAATACCCTGATCTGAAACCACCAGATTCGCCCCGCCCCCCAGTACAAAAACCGGGATGCCTTCAGCCTGAGCATGACGGAGCAGGAAAGCCCCGTATTCCGGGAAACACCCTGCCTGGGGCCTTATCCACAGATCTGCAGGGCCTCCAACCTTAAAGGTCGTATGCAAAGCCAAAGGCTCATCATACCGGAGTGCTCCGGTAAATCCTATCTCCATATTGATTTTTTCTATGAATTTCCGTACGCTAATCATACTCATAGTAGTATAGCAGCATATACGAGCCGCGCAAACAGTAACGGAGGTTTCATGGCGCTCACCTTATTCAACACCTTAGGGCGAACCCTACAGCCCTTTGAACCCCTCAAACCTGGAAAGGTCGGTTTTTACGGGTGCGGCCCTACGGTATACAATTACGCCCATATCGGGAACCTCCGGGCCTATGTGCTTCATGATATCCTGGTCAGGACCCTGCGTCGGGCAGGTTTTGAAGTAACCCATGTGATGAATATTACCGATGTGGGCCACCTCTCGGGGGATAACGACGAGGGGGATGACAAAATGCTCAAAAGCGCGGAAGCACGGGGAAAAACCGTCTTAGAAGTGGCGGATATGTATACCCAGCGCTTTTTCCAGGATACGGAACGGCTCAATATCCAAAAGCCCGGGGTGATCTGTAAGGCCACCGAGCATATAGCCGACATGATTGCCCTTATTAAGCGGATTGAGGAGCGGGGTTTCACCTACCTTGCCGCAGGCAACCTCTACTTCGATATTACCAAGTTCTCTACCTATGGGGAACTGGGCCGCTTACGGCTGGAAGACCAGAAAGCCGGGGCCCGGATCGGGGTGGACAAAAACAAGCGCAACCCCCAGGATTTTGTGCTCTGGTTCACCAAAAGTAAATTTGAAAATCAGGCCATGATATGGGACAGTCCCTGGGGAAGGGGCTATCCAGGTTGGCATATTGAATGTTCTGCCATGAGCATCAAATACCTCGGGGAGACCTTTGATATCCATGCAGGGGGCATCGACCATGTGCCTATCCATCATACCAATGAAATTGCCCAAAGTGAAGCTGCTACCGGTAAACATCCTTGGGTGCGCTACTGGGTGCATAACGAATTCTTAGTCCTGGATAAGGGGAAGATGTCCAAATCTACGGAAGGCTTCTTGACCCTCCAAACCCTGATAGATGCAGGCTATGATCCCTTAGATTACCGGTATTTTCTTTTGGGCGCTCATTACCGGAGCCAGATACAGTTTTCCTATGAAGCCTTGACCGGCGCTCGGAATGCTCGGAAATCCCTGATGGATCGTATCCGGGAGCGGATGAAGGCCCTGGGGAATAGAGGGTCCTTTCTCGGGTTAAGAAACACCCCCTTGCATCCTTCGTTTACTGAGGGCAAGGGGGGGGCCTATCTAGCTGCTTTCAATGCGGCACTGGATGATGACCTTGCAAGCCCCCGGTGTTTGGCCGAACTGTGGGGGATCCTTCGGGATCCTGCCGTATCTGCGGAAGACGCCCTCCTTGGAGCCTGTAGTATGGATGAAGTTTTGGGGCTTAACCTGGCAGAAGAAGCGGAAACGCCGGTTCCGGTAGAAAGCCCAGCCCTACGGGATTCCATTGACGCCCTGATCGCCGAACGGGCCGCCGCAAAAAAGGTCCGAGATTTTACCAGAGCCGACCAGATTCGGCAAACGCTCAAAGAACAAGGTATTATACTGGAAGATAGGCCCACTGAAACGGTATGGCGCCGTGGGTAAAACCGGTACTCCCCGGACGGCGCAGGAAGATTACCCGGTGGGTGTAACGATTAAGGACAAATCTTGTTTTTAGCTATGGATGATAGGATACCTATGACGGAATTCCGTAGGCTGTATGAGACGGTATTCCCCATACTATTTAAGATTGCCTATCGTATTGCTAATAGTGAAGAAGCAGCGGAGGATCTGTGCCAGGAGGCTTTTTTCCGGCTGTATGAAAAAAATATGGTTTTTCCCAATTCAGATGAGGCGAAGTATTGGCTTATCCGGGTGGTTAAAAATGCCGCCCTCAATTATGCTAAACGTAAAGATAGAGAACGGAAGGCCTATCAAAAGGCGTTCCGTGAGGATATCAGGCTTGAAAAGACCGGAGAGCAGGTACTGATTAACCAAGAAACGCAGCGAGAAGTACAAAAAGCCCTGGAAAAATTGCCTGAAAATTTGCGTATCGTGTTAATATTAAAAGAATACGGTGAGCTGAATTATAAAGAAATTGGACGTGCCTTGGGCATCAGTGAGGGAAATGTAAAAGTTCGGGTATTTAGAGCCCGGGAGCGCTTAGCCGGGCTTTTATCGAAGGATGGTTCACATGTGTCCTGATTATCGCATTCTTTCCGTATACTTTGACCAGGAGCTTCCTTCTCCATGGAAAGAAAAAATGGAGTTGCATCTGATATCGTGTCCGGTATGTAATGCCCGGCTTGAACGGTTCAGACGGTGTTCGGAAGCCCTGCAGGATCCCCATGGGGAGGGGCTTACGCCGAAAATTCCGGATATGAAAGCTGCCCAGGATCGGGTTTGGCAGCGTATGGCCCGTCTAGAAACTAAAACCTGGGGCTGGAGGCAGGGCCATAGCCTTTGGCAGCGGACCCTTTCGATTCCCCTGCCGGTGGCAGCCGCGGCTGCGATCCTGTTCATCATGGCTTTTGTTCTGACCGTAACCAGACAGTCCATCGGGATTCCGCCGCCTCAGGATGCCATGGCAGCCAGTGAGATGGTGGAGATGGAGGGTATTATCCCTACATCGAATATGCATGAGGTGTTACAATACCTGGAGAACCAAGACATGAGCGATATAGTGATCATCCGCCTTCCCGAGACGAGGAGTTTCTCGAGTTCCGGGGAACCCACGATTTTGCGGGCTGCGGATTATACCAGGAGAAACAGAACCCCATGAGATCCTACGCGCTTTTACGGCGGGTAACCCTCTTCGGAAGCCTGTTACTGCTTGCTACCCGAGGAGCAGCCCAGGAACCTGCGCTAGAGGAACTGCTGCCGGCTCTCAAAGAACGGGCGGTGGTCTTAGATATCATTGCCCGGGTCGTGGAGAAAAACCAGCAGGAGGTTTGGAATTCGGTTAATTCAAAGGTTACGATTCCTGGAAAGCCCGTAAGTTTGAAGCTGGTGGGCACTAATATTCTTGTGGTAGTGCAATTTACCCTCTATTTCCGGGGCGACGGCAACAAGTTCTTGGTAGCTCAGGGGCAGATATGGGTAGATATCCCGAACCAAGGAATCCATTATCAGACCACTATACAGACGATACCCCTGGAATTCGGGGAACAGATCTATTTTTTTCCCCTGGGTTCAGTGGATTCTCAAGATGAGGCCCATATAGAAATACAATTGGAATTACATCCCTACTCAAAAAATGCAAAAGATCCTGGGGAGACTAAGGAAGCCCCCTCATCCAAAGAGCCATCCCCGAATACGGTTCCTTCGGCTGTACCTGAGGAGGTGGTTCCGGTAAAGCCGGTAAGCCCTGAACATAACCCATGAAAAGTTCTATGGAAGGGCCTGTGGGCTTGAAGCGGATCCGGTACGGGTTCTTTTTTTCCTGGTTTTGCTTGTGCTTGTATGCCTGTAAAGAAGATAGGCCGTTTATTTTGTCGATTGAGCCCCGGATCGGCCTGAGTGGGGAGATCCTCACCATTGAGGGAAGCGGGTTTGGTACTGAACAGCATGAATCCTACATCACCATCGCGGGCATACCCCCTACGGGTTCTTCATATCTTAGTTGGCAGGATGATCGTGTTACCGTGAAAATACCGGCATTGGGAGGATTCGGACTGGTCTATGTGCATAGGGATGGCAAGAAAAGTAATCCCCTGCTCTTTTCAAATCGGGCGGCCATGCCGGACCTGGTACAGAACCAGGTTCTCGGTCTCGCTCCTCAAATCAGCTCGATAAAACCGGAATCCGGTTCCATTGGTGCCCTCATAAGCATCCAGGGAAGTGGTTTCGGTGCTTCCCGGGAAAAAAGGGGGGTGTTTTTCACTTGGAATGCTGAACCATCCCCTACCGCGCCTGAGGTAACGCAAGAGCCGGAAGTGGTAGAGGTCTTTGAAATGGAATTCGGTTATGAACTCTGGAGCGATCGAGAAATTCGTCTGCGCGTTCCCGATGGTGCGGTAAGCGGGAATATTCTCGTTCGGACCCCCTGGGGAAGCTCAAAGCCGGTCTTTTTTACGGTTACCGATAGGCCGGGAACTAAAACCTTCAAAGAAAAACACAGCTATACCCTTGCCTATACGGTGGATATCCAGGTACAAGAGGCGGCGGCCCCGAATACCCTGTACCTCTGGATTCCCCATCCGGTTAGTTCCGCTTCCCAGCGGAATGTTACCCTCTTATCCCGGAACCGAGAACCCTTTGCAGAACATTACCAGGGAACTACCCTGTTTCAATTAACCGATCTAGCCGCCAATACCAGGGTCCGCCTGAGCCTATCCTACCTGGTGGATGTGTACACCCTGGAGACTACCTTGAAGACTCAGGCCATTCGGCAAACCGGCGATTCTCCGATTCCCACGGTATATACCCTTCCTTCCGGGCTGATCCCTTCGGATAATCCTGAAGTAGTCGCAGCAGCGAATGCCATCATCGGCAAAGAGCGGAATCCCTACGAAAAAGCCCGGAAATTATACGAATGGCTGATACATGAAGGGGGCATCCAGGGGACACCGCTGCATACTACCGGCATACCGGATGCGTTGGTGCAAAAACAGGGGGATGCCTATTCCGGGGCACTCCTCTTCTGTGCCCTAGCCAGAGCAGTGGCCATACCGGCCATTCCTGTTGCAGGGGTGCTGATAAACCGCGCTCGTACGTCGAGTCCCCATTACTGGGCGGAATTCTGGATTGCGGGATTCGGCTGGATACCGGTGGATCCATGCTTAGGGGCAGGGATGGCTCCAGAGGACTTCCCTCTTCATGAAGAGCCGGCGGCTTATTATTTCGGCAATCTGGATAACCAGCGGATCACCTTTTCTCGAGGGCAGGAGGTGCTTTCCCAGATGGACCCTCGAGGGAGGATCACGGTACGTAACCGGGATTATGCCCTACAAAATCTCTGGGAAGAAGCGATAGGAGGCATAGAGTCGTATTCTTCCCTCTGGAGCGACATTACCATTACTGGTATGTACATACAATAATGAAAAAGCCCTTCAAGGGGTTTAAGGGACTATTTCCTCCTGCCTCTTAAAGGGTACTTCTGGCATAGGCTTTCCATTTCGAGCAAGAGGAGTGTTATGATTACGGTTATTTCTTTGGGCGGTTCTATTGTAGCCCCTGATAGGGTGGATGAACCCGTGGTGAAGGACTTGATCTCCCTCATCAGGATGTTTTTAGAAGAGGAATCTCAGCGCCGGTTTATTTTAGTAGTTGGCGGCGGTGGACCTGCCCGGATATGGCAACAGGCCTACCGGAGTATATCCGGGACCGCGGTTTCCCCTGAGCAGGCCGATTGGATTGGCATCATGGCGACCCGGCTCAATGCGGAACTTATCCGGGGAATACTCGGTCCCTGGTGTACCCAAGCAGTGGTAACGGATCCAACCCAGGCGGTATTGGAGGGCCGGGTGCTGGTCGCAGCAGGATGGAAACCAGGATTTTCTTCTGATTATGATGCGGTCCTCCTGGCGGAACGGTTTAAGGCCGATAAAGTGATCAATTTATCCAATATTGAACGGATCTATACCGATGAGCCCCGTACCCATCCCGAGGCAAAACCCATAGACACCATAAGCTGGGCGGAATTTCGCACCCTTGTGGGCGATGATGAGTGGGTTCCGGGGAAGCATGTTCCTTTTGACCCTATCGCAAGCCGGCATGCAGCCCACATCAGCCTCCCGGTGATCTGCGCCGCAGGGCGTAACCTAGAGAACGTAAAAAAGATCCTTCGCGGAGAGTCCTTTATCGGTACCACCATAGGCCCCCTATGATCGTTCAGAAATGGCAATGGCCAGTTCTACCTCGGATAGGCTGACCCCGAGTCGTGTGGCAATCAGGCTGGCTGAAAGCCCGGCCTTGGATAATTCCGCAACCTGTTCCGGGAAAGGAGGGGCTTGCGGCGTTATTTCCCGTTGCGCCCGCACAATACGGGGTCCTACCGGTTCCTGTTTTAGGGGGCTAGGCGTACTATCAGGGGGAGCGGTGAAGCCCACCGCAGCGCTGGCGGGGATCTCTTTTTCTGCAGCCTCTGGTTTTTGGGAATCCGCTTCTGCCCGGATTTTAGCAGAAGCGCCAGAAAAAAGATCATAAGCCTTGGGAAAAGGCTGGATCACCGCAGAAAAAGGGCTGGTCATGCTGCGCTTTCTGCCTAATTCAGCATAGGCTTCTTCCTGCAATTGCCGCCGATCCACTTCCCGCAGGTGGACGCTAATACGCTTATCTACCTCCTCTAAAATCGCCCGGAGGGTTTTTATCCGCTCTTCCACCAAAAGCGCATCTTTATCAGTGGCCGCATCAATTTCGGCAATCAGTTTATACACCTCTTCCCGGAATTCGGCTAAAATCCGTTCTGATCCGGTACGGCGCCTCAGATAGGCTCTACAATATATAAAGAACAAAATACATGCCATAAGCGTCGATACCGAAAGAACTATAGATACATTCATACAACCACCTTGGCCTTAAGAACACGGGAGGCCTACCCATTTATATCGATGTTTTTTCCTAAAGTCGGATCTCGTATGATGGAAACGGAATCGGTACTGCCGTCCTTTTCCTTAGTTCCTCCCGCTTCCTCCTGGCCGGTCTCGTCCTCTTCCGCGTGTTTGCGGGGATTGCGATCCCCCACCCCTTCAGCCCCTTCTCCGGTATTTGGGGTTTCATTTACCGATTGGATTTGGGCTTCCACCTTTTTCTGGATTTCAATGCCCTGCAAGGCTTGTTGAATAGCAAGCCCCTCTTTTTGGGATGCCTGAATTTTACCTACCTTATCCAGCTGCGTGAACAGGGTCTGAATATCAATTGGTTGTATAGCCATCAGGACCTCGCTTTGCCTCTTCGTCGGGTTCTTCGTATTTAGTCACCCGTATGAGATCATTTTCAAGAATAAAAGTAGTCGCCCGGTATTCATTTTTTACATTCTCAATCACATCCCGGATTATGATTTTAACCCCTGGAAATATCTTATCCGATGCAGAGACCCGTCCCCGGATCTTGACCCCATTAATCAATTCTTGTATCTTATTGATGTTTTCATGGATTTCCTTTATTTCAGCCAAGAGGGTTTTGTGCCGTTCCATGAGTTCCTGCATTTGGATTTCTTTATCCTCAGGAAGGGTTTTGCGTTGTTGTAAAATATTATTAAGGGTCTGAAAGTCAAGTTTCAGCTGCTCGATTTCTTTTTCCCGGGTTACCTTATTCGCCATAAGGGTATCCAGCTCTTTCTTACTTTTGGGGTCAATACCGACTTCACAGATGGTTTCCGTACCGCTGGCAGCGCTGCCTATGACCTTGGCATTAATCTCTTCAGTAGCCCGCAGGTGCCCCCCGACGATGGTGGCCCGTTTACCCTTACAGACTATCCGCTTAAGGGCATCCACCCGGGAATTGATAATACCGTCAGACACAATCACCATATTCCCTGCTTCAATCACCGCATTCTCAATAAATCGTGCATAGACGGATTTCCCTGCCTTGACGGTACCGGTATTTCGGCCGGTAATACCCTTTTGGACGATAATATCCCCTTCTGCTTCCAGATTCGCCATTTCAACGGACCCTTTGACTTCGATATTTCCCTGGGCTTTAATGGAAAAGCCGTCCTCCACATTACCGGTTACAATGACGGTACCTAAGAAAATAATATTCCCCGTTTTAAGATTCACATTACCCGAAACCGTGTATACCGGTTCTACATTGATCATCCCAGATGTCAATATGACTTGCCCATTGATATCCGAAATAATAGTGGCCCGATCTTCACCGAGATGAACATTATTCCCCAGGGGAATCTCAATATCATTGCCCGGTTTCGCGGAGAGGTATCCCCCTACCACGGTCCTACCCACGGTCCCCTCTTCAGGGGGAACTTTTCTTGCTAAAGGCTGGTCTTTGACCACGTTCTGGATCGTATTAATATCCCTGAAATCGACCCTTCCATCCACTCCTTCATGAATCGGCCCCCGTTTCTGAGTAGTCTTAAAAAAATACTCTATGTATGCATCTTTGCCGTTCTCTGCTTGACGACCCTCAGCCACTACCACGGGCACCCGATAGCTAGGACGGTCCAGAAAATTTGCTAGAAAATCTTCTTTAATGCCATATACCACCCGATTCTCCCTCAAAACACTGATAACCGTTTCCAAAGACAAATCCACCCCTCCTGGACCCGGAGGCATCAGCGTAATATAGGCCTTCATATCTTGATCGCTGATGTTCACCGAAACCATACTATCGTTGGTGTATTTACGATTAAAACTACCGACTCGTACATATACACCCTTCGCCTCATTAACCACGGTAGTAACCAAGTCTTCGTCAATATCTATAACTCCCCTGGCCTTGAGGGCTCTCATGGCTTCCCCTTTAGTTGCCCGTTTCCCTTCCATCACCGGGCCTACCACCTTGAGATTTGCCCCATCATCATCGAGGTGCACAAAAACATCCCCATCTTTATTCATGATCACCGGATCGGCAGTTTTCGTATCGGCGCTTGCTGAGACTGAGGCCACCACCACATCTTGCTTGGTGACCGATCGTGGATAGGCCCGGATTTTCCATTCTTTTTTACCGACCCCTAAAAAACCGGAAAATCCTTTTTCGGTAATTTCATAATCAATCCGTTTGACCGGAAGGTTGAGCAAGGTAGCGGCTTCTGCAATCGCCGCTTCCAGGGTAGGGCCTTCGGTATCAACCGTGCGTATGGCCCTATCCTGGGTCAGACGCTGCTTCATGATGGATTGAAGCTGAACAAAGTCAACCATTTTCTCTCCTCCTTCCGTTTTTTCATGATTATGGAACCTTTGTCAAAACCAAGATTATGCGGACCTTTGGTCCGATGCAAAAGGCTTTGGAATACCAGCCCAAGGACCGTTTTTCCTGTATCTTTTAGGGTACTTTTTAAAAAACTGACATTTTGAAAAACCCCTCGCAGCCTAGAGCCAGTTTCAAAACCCGGGTTAGTGGGGAAACTTCCTTTTCCCTGAAAGGAGCTCCCCAACACGCGGCCTCAACCCCGCTTGTTCCCTTACCTCTCAAGGGATGGTTTCAAGGTGCCGCATTTTGCAAAGCCTCTCTATATAATACCTTTACGAATATTCGTTAATTTTGACCGAAGCCTCAGTATTGCCTTGGTATGCAGTTGAGATACCCGAGATTCGGTTACTTCCAATACCTGGCCTATCTCTTTTAAGGTCAGATCCTCATAGTAATATAAGACTAAAATTTTTTTTTCCTTATCCGGTAATTCATTGATATGTTCTACAATGACCCGGCGGATCTCGTCTTTCTCGACAATCACATCAGGATTGAGACTGATAGGAGCCTCAATGCTGTCCCCAATAGAAACTTTATCGTTTTCATCTCCTGAGAACCACACATCATTAAGGGAAAGGATCGAAGTACCGGATATCTTCATCATGGTTTTAAGATATTCCCCCTCGTCCATACCCAAGGAGCCGGCAATCTCTTGATCCGTAGCGGTTCTGCCAAGCTGGGCTTCCAAGGATCCTATGGCATCCTCCACTTCCCGGGTTTTCTGCCGTACCGATCGGGGGACCCAATCAATAGAGCGGAGTTCATCAAAGATAGCGCCTCGGATACGGGTTACTGCATAGGTTTTAAATTTAACCCCCTTATCAGGATCAAATTTATCGATAGCATCCAAGAGACCAAATGCCCCGTAGCCTACAAGGTCATCAAACTCCACATTATGGGGCATACCAATCGCAACTTTACCGGCCACATACTTCACCAAAGGAGCATATTGTTTAATAAAATGCTCCCGAATCTTCAAATCCCGGTTTCGGTGATATTCCACCCAAAGCTCGTCTTCTCTTTTTTGTTCCAGGGGGACATTCCCCATAGCCTATCCCCTTATTCTTGTTTTAATATGGTCTGTATAGCGGACGCCATTTTTTTCGGATCCAGATGTTCTCCCCTGCTTTGCAACCCACTCGCATTCTGCGCCCTGCCTGAAGCGACGCCAGGGATATTTCCCGGAATCGCCTCATCGGTCGAGAAAAGAGGATTCGTTCCGACTACTCCGTCCATCCCTTGAGCAAGATCCTTGGACCAGGGTGCTGAAGGCACAAAACCGGCAGGATCTACTGCTACCCCTTTTTGTTGAGTATACTCTTTTTTATGCTCCTGATCCAGAGATTCCTCATCATCGGTGAAAGAATCCTTCTTGCTCGCTATCTGCTCCAGAAGGGCTCCCGAAGTCTCAAATAAATCAATTCTTTCCTTATCGGTATCTGTCTCATCTTCCACGGAAATATCTACCCGGGAACCCGGGGCGTTGCTGGTTACCGATGATGCATCGGCGTCGGGGTTAAGCAGTTCCGGCAGAAAGGCACCAATAAGGCGCTGGGAAATCTCTATAAAAACAAAAAAAAATACTCCAAAAATAAACGCCCGTACAAGAACAATAAGCACACTACCACCGCTGATAAGCCCGATGATACAGGACAGTATAAAACCGATCCCTCCGGCAATACCCTTTACCCTTACCTTTTTTTCCCCAAGCACCTTGGTAATCCACCTTATCTATTGCAATGTTTGGGGCCACATATCCCCATTCTGCTAGACCCGCCCAAAAAGCCGTCGGATCATAGCGGCAAAACCGTCGTTTTCGCTCCGAGACTCATGCTTTTCCATGCGTTCCACGATATGCTGAACACAGAGAGAGGCCTTACACTTAGCGTCGAGTACCATGAAGGGTTTCTGCCGCAGCACCGCATGGGAAACCATGGCATCATCGTAGATAAACCCTAAATAATCAATCCGAATGTTTAAAAATTGACCGGCAATATGGGTCATCCGATCGGCCACCTTCTTTGCCTCAGCCACCCCTCTTACCCGGTTCACCACCAATTTAAGCCCCATAGTAAGGCTTTCATATTCGGTGGCGATTATCTTGGTGATCCCATAGGCATCGGTAATGGCGGTGGGCTCGGGAGTCGCGATGATCACCGCGTCGTCTGCAGCAGCGATGAAATCGAGCACATTACTGGAAACCCCTGCGCTGGTATCAATAATAATAATATCCGCCTCAGAAAGAGAATCCAATTCATTGATGAAATACTGCCGCTCATCTTCGGTAAGATTGGCGATCTTAGAAAGCCCTGAAGCCCCGGCAACAATGGAAATACCATAATCGGTTTCCCAAAGGATTTCCTTCATGGTTTTTTGCTTACGCATCACGTGGTACAGATTAAATTTGGGGATCGTGTTGAGCATGACATTGACATTGGCAAGACCCAAGTCCGCATCCATAACCACCACTTTTTTCCCCAGCCGGGCATAGGCTAATGCCATATTGACGGATATGCTGGTTTTTCCCACCCCTCCCTTGCCGCTCGTCACGGTGATAATCCGGGTTCTTTTGACTTCCTGGAGCTTTACCGGTTTAGGTTTCTCCTGGAAATCGGTTTTTTTACGCATGATTTCCCGTAGTTTTTCAGCCTGATCTTCCATAACTATCTCCATTGAATTTGTTCGGATTCATCAACCGGGAAAAGCCGCTCAATTTTTGCTCTATTGACCTGGAAGCCTTCAAGATTGATAAGAAAACGCACTACCGTGGCCTTCTGTATATTGCTGGGGACTTTCTGTCCATCGGTAATATAGGAAACGGATTTTCCCATATCCGAAAGCACACTGATCACATTACCCATCCGTATGGTTTCATCCAGTTTCGTGATGATCACCGACCGGTAATTAAAGGGTTCAAACTGCCGGATGATTTCCTTGAGATCGCTCGATTTTGTAGTCGCCGCCACCGCAAGATACAGCTCCGCGTGCGTCCCGCAGGCATCCAGAAGCTGCTTCATCTTCCCCAACTGGGCAGAATCCCGGGGGCTCTTCCCGATGGTATCTACCAGGATGAGATCCACCCCTTCCGAGTACTGGGCAATGGTTTTCTTGAGATCATCATAATCTTCCACGTAGGAAACAGGGAGATCCATGATATTACCGTACTTTTCGATCTGTTCTTTAGCGCCGATCCTAAAGGCATCAATGGTGATCATCCGTACCGAAAGCGGACGCCGGTCCGCATTCCCAATTCCAAAAATGGCCGCCAACTTTGCAATGGTCGTAGTCTTACCCACGCCGGTAGGTCCCACCAGTACCATGATACGGGGGAGCCGCTGAAACTTTTCCTCTTTATGGATACTGATATTTTCACCAATCCACTGGATGACCTTGTCCTGCACCGCTTTATAATCATTGAGGGTATCCAGAGAAAATTCTTTTTTAATCCGTTCCAGGATCATTTGGCTAAACCGGGGGGAAAAATCATTGTGCCCCAGCACCTCTCCAATACGGCTTAGGGTAGGATGTTCTTCCGGGGCTTGAGCAACCGGACCTGCATCGATCCGTTCCTTGAGGGTCTGCACCTCTTTCAAGACTAACTGCCAGCCGCTTTCGCCTTTATTCGCCGTATTCGCCGCATCCAGGACTTTGCGTTTTTCCTCTTCAAAATCCGGGGGTGATTTCCGGGCCGCTCCTGCAGGATCCGATCCCGGGGGAGGACGGGAAACAACTGGTTCCGTACTTCCAAGATTGATATTTTTTATCACGCTGTTCGAGGTAAACCCGCTGATTTCTACCCCATCCTTGGCGAATAGCCCTAAAAATCCCCCCAAGCGAATGCTCTTATGGTTCAAGATTGAAAAGCGCTCCCCATACTTCATACGGATCTTATTGAGGCATTCAGTATAGGTTAAGGCTTGTTCAGTAAAATATTCCATTTATTATGCTTACTCCTTAATGGTCCAACCTTATGACCCCTACCGATTCCAAGGTAACATCCGCTACGATCTCCGGCACCGAGAGGACCACCAAGTCCGGGAGATCCCGATCGGAGGAAGACTTAACCAAGTATCGGGCAGATTCTGAACACACGATAATCGGGTACCATCCATGTTCTTGGACCGCCGCGACCGACCGGGTAAGGGCCTTTATCCAGGCGTTTTGAACTGCCGGGTCCAGGGCTGACACGATCCCGGAACTGGTTTCCACCCGACTGTCGATGATCTTCTGTTCCAAAGCAGGATCCAAGGTAAGCACATGGAGCACCAGGTGATCGTCCGCATAACGATGGCAGATTTGTCTGCCCAGGGCTTGCCGGGCCTTTTCCGTAAGGAACCGGGTATCCCGGGTTACCGGGGCAAAATCCGCTAAGGCTTCCAAGATGGTCACTATGTTGCGGATGGAGACCTGTTCTTTGAGGAGTCCCTGGAGTACCTTCTGGATTTCACCGACGTTCAATGCCTTCTGGCTCTGAGCCTCCTCTACCAGCGCCGGGTATTCCCTTCGCAGGGTATCAAGAATAGCCTGGGTTTCCTGACGACCCAGGATTTCTGCAGCATGGCGCCGGATGATCTCCGTCAAATGGGTCGCGATCATGGAGGGAGGATCTACCACGGTGTACCCGGCCCGTTCCGCGGCATCCCGTTTATCCTCGCTAATCCACAATGCGGGAAGGCCAAAAACGGGCTCTCGGGTTTTTTCACCGGGTACCTCTTCCCGGACATTCCCCGGATTCATACACAGATAGTATCCCATCCGGATCTTACCCCGGCCTGTATCGACGCCTCGAATCTTGAAACAATATTCCGAGGGTTCAAGTAACATATTATCAATGATCCGGATCTTGGGTATAACCAGTCCCAACTCTAAACCTGCTTGTTTGCGGATCCCCTGGACCCGTTCTAAGAGCTCAGCTCCCTTATCCTTATCAACTAAAGGGATGAGGCCGTAGCCCAATTCAAGGGATAAGGTGTCCAGGGGTACTACCGGAGAAAGTTCCCCGGTAGTACCTCCTTGGGGTTTCTTCGGGTCCCCCGTCTTACTCATCATGGCATCAAAATTCGCCTTTCGCTGCTGGGCTTGACCTAATTTAAAGGCAAAGAACCCTAACACCAAAGCCATGGGAATGAGCACATACCAGGGAAAACCCGGAAGCAGGGCGAACCCAAGGAGTACTAAGGCACCGATCCAATAAATCCGGGCGTCCCGGGAAAACTGGCTGGAAACATCTTCCCCAAAGGTACCGTTTGAAGCGGAACGGGTAACGGCGATACCCGTGGCAGTGGAAACCAGAAGCGCCGGAAACTGAGAGAGTAGACCGTCCCCCACGGAAAAGGCAATGTACGTACCTATGGCGGCGCTAAGGGGCTCTCCATGCAAGGCTGCACCGATGATGATTCCCCCCAGGATATTGATGGCGGTTATGAAGATCCCTACCTTCACATTACCGGACACAAATTTACTGGAACCGTCCATGGCGCCGTAAAAATCCACTTCCTTTTGCAGTTCCTGTTTCCGAATCCGGGACTCCTCTTCGGTAATTGCCCCGGAACTGTAGAGGCCGTCAATGGCCATTTGTTTACCCGGCAGGGCGTCCAGGGCAAAACGGGCCGCCACTTCGCAGATCCGGGTGGAACCTTTGGTGATGACCACCACCTGGACCGCAATGATAGCGATGAAGATAATGAATCCCACCACAAGGCCGTCGGTTCCGCCTGAACCAACCACAAAGGTGGAAAAAGCCCGGATCATCCGGCCGTCAAAGCGCGCACCCTGGGTGAGGATGAGCCGGGTGGAAGAAATATTCAGAGCCAGGCCGAAGACCGTAACGACCAGGAGGACCGTAGGAAAAACATTGAAATCGGTGGCCTTTTTGGTGTAAAGCACGATGAGGAGGATGAACAGGGATAATATCAGGTTCATAGCCATGAGGGTATCCAGTAAGATCGTGGGTAGGGGAACTATGATCATAATCACCACTACCACGACGCCGATGGCGATGAACATATCCCGGGACTCCCCGATCAAATTACCCGGCTTGGATGTATTATGCGCATGAAGCCCATCGGCCATACTGTATCTAGCGCTCCTTCTCAATCAATGGTCAGGCCCTTTCCGCAGAAAGGGCGGAGAACCGGCTCATACGCGCTGGGCTCGCCGGCGTTCTTCGTTAATTTTCATCACTTTACTCAATACCACCGCCACAATTTCCCAGTAGGCTTCTGGTACCATATCCCCGACTTTGGTCTCTGCATAGAGAGCCCGTGCCAGGGGCTTGTTCTCCACCAGGGGCACCCCATGATCCTGGGCAATACGGCGGATCCTCAAGGCCATTTCATCTTCGCCCTTAGCGGTAACTTGGGGAGCGGCCATATTGGCCCTGTTATACTCCAAAGCAACCGCCACATGGGTAGGATTGGTGATCACCACATCCGCCTTAGGCACATTGATAGCCATATTCTGACTCAAAAGCTCCCGCATACGGCTGCGGAGTCGGGACTTGATTAAGGGGTCTCCTTCATACATCTTGTGCTCTTCCTTGACTTCCTGTTTGGTCATCCTGAGGGATTCCCGGTACTGCCAACGCTGGAACATATAATCCGGAATAGAAAGCAGTAATAAGAGCAAAGCCGAGATGATGAGCATCCGTATGGCCAAGGAGGCCACGGTCTGTATCCCCAACCACAAACTCGCCGTTTGCAGATTTGCCAGCTCTGCTATCCGGGAACGAATAAGAAAGAAGGCCACTCCCCCGATAATTACCATTTTAATAGTGGACTTAAAAAAATTAAATAGCCCTTCTGCAGAAAAAAGGGTTTTCTGGAAATAACGTCCAAAATGAGGAAGGATCTTGGAAAAATTGGGTATCAAGGGTTTGGTGGTAAAGAGTAAGCCGGTCTGTATGAGGTTTGAAAAGAGGGCCGCCCCCAGGGCTATGGCCAGAATAGGAAGACTCAGCCGAATATAATAGGAAAACACCAGGCCTAAGAGGATCCTGTTCTGGGTAGGGTCCAGGGCGCTTACCCGGAGCAAAAAAAACCGAACCATTTCTACACAGGTCCGCAACATGAAAGGCGCCAAAAAGAGGATACCCAAGGCCGGTAAGAGCAGCATCAGGGCACCGATGAGTTCTTGACTTTTGGCAACCCTGCCTTCCTCTTCCCGGGCTCTACGGATCTTATATTCTGAAGGTTCCTCGGTCCGGCCTTCATCTTCCGCGGCAAACCATTGCAGATCCATAGCCGCAGCGGTTCTCAATGCGGACTGGGAATCATAAAACCGGTGGAGATGCAGGGCCGGATGGTTCATAAGGCCTCCCCAGCGCTACGGATTTGCAGCCCTATCTCGCGATAGAGGGTTTCCAAGGCCTGAAAGCCTGCATCCACTACCCGGCTGAAGGCTTCCACCATGAACGGCAAGGTGGCAAAGATGAGCACAAAGGCTACGGTGATGGATATAGGAAACCCTTCTGAGAGAATATTGATCTGCGGGGCAGCCTTGGAAATGAGCCCCGTGGAAAGGGAAGTCAAAAAGAGGGTCCCCAGAATAGGCATGGAAATGATGATGGCATCCAGAAATAACCGAGAGAGCCCTGAAAGGACCATGCGAATCACCGATTCCCTGCCTTCTATGAGGTGTATGATGCTGATGGATTGCAGAGAATGCCAAAACCCTTCGAGAAAAAGCGCCCTAAAGCCCCCCATAGAAAGGAAAACCAACATGGCCACCAAATTGAGGTATTGACCCATGAGGGGATTCTCTACCTGGGAAAGAGGATCGAAGGTTTCTGAAGCCCCAAAGCCCATCTGGAGGGAGAAGAACTGTCCCGCCGTGGCAAAGGCTGAAAATATAAGGGTAAGAAAAAAACCCATAATGAGGCCGATAATGCCCTCTCCTAGCACCAGAAGCAAAAAATTCAGGCTATAAGGGCCTATATCCCTGTTTAATACCACCGCGCCTAGGGTATCCTCGGCTGCGGGAAAGGCCGCATAGGCAGCGAAGCCGGCTAAGGCAAGCTTTGCCGCCTGGGGAATTGCAGAAGAGGACAGGAGCGGGGCCGTTTCAATCATGGCCAGGGCCCTTACGGCGATCAGAATAAAAATCGGCCCCTGCATCAATACCTCTTCAATCATAGGTTTTCCATGCCTTGCGGTTCTTCTTCACGCCGTCATCCCATGCTGTTTCATTACCGCGCCATCTCCGGAATCATCCGAAATAATCGGATCGTATAATCTCCCAAAGAGGTAAACATCCATCCTCCCAAAAATGCCAGGACCAGCAGAATAGCGATAATTTTAGGGACAAAGGTAAGGGTCTGTTCCTGGATTGAGGTAGTAGCCTGGAGTATGGCCACTACCAGACCAACCACCAGCGCAGAAAAAAGCAAAGGAGCCGCCAGCAAGAGGACTTCCAAGATACCCCCTCGCAAGAGGGTCGTTATTTCACCGATACTCATCCCTTCCTCCTATATAAAAGAACGGACCAGCTGATCCGTCAAGAGTCCCCACCCATCGACGAGAATGAACAGGATGAGCTTGAAGGGCATGGAAATCATCACCGGAGGCAGCATGATCATCCCCATGGACATGAGGGCACTGGCCACCACCATATCGATTACAATAAAGGGGATAAAAAGGAGGATCCCTATTTTGAAAGCCACCGTTAATTCATTCAAGATAAAAGCCGGAATCAGCACATAGGTAGGCACATCCGCCAAGGTTTCCGGCCGTTCCAGTCCCCGCATAGCCATAAACAGCCTGATATTATCCGGATGATTCCGCATCTGATTGTACATAAAAAGCCGCAGCGGCCCTTCAGCGGCCCGATAGGCTTCTTCTATTGAAATGGTTCCCTCTGCCAAGGGCTGCACCGAGTCTTCGTAGATGGCTTCAAAGGTGGGCCACATGATAAAAATAGTTAAAAACAGGGATATCCCCAAAATTACCTGATTCGGGGGAACTTGCTGGAGGGATAAGGCCCGCTTAATAAAATCCAAGACTATAGAAATCCGCAAGAAGCTGGTCATCAAGATGATGATGCTGGGAGCTAAGGAAAGAACCGTAAGGAGCAGGAGAAGCTGGAGCGAAAAGGCAACTTCCTGTCCCGTTTCAGGGTTCCGGATCGAAAGATCAATGAAGGGAATCACCGGATTTACAGGAGGAGCGGGGATGCTTACGGTCCCAGAAGTCCCCATATCCGGGAATGTTTGGGCATGCGCCATAGGCACCCTCAGCAGCCCCAGGATACACAAGAACCCCAAACACCCTACCCGCAGGATCTTACCCCAATACACCTTAGAGCCCCCTCAACCGTTCCCGCCGTTTACGGACATTTTCTGCCTTGAGTTTGGTCTGAGGATCCGGCCCTGCTTCTCCTCCCAAGCGACGAAGCAACTGTGAAAAATCGAGCAATTTACCCTCTCCTGTTTCAGCGTGTTTTCTGGACGCATCCAGGAGCATGGCATCTATGGTTTCCCTATCGCTTAGCTCGGCTATAAGGGAGACTCCCCCTTCGCCAGTTCCCACAAGCCAGGCTTTGGAACCTAGGGATACCACATGAATAAAACGGTTGGAACCGAGATGCACCCCGGCTAATACCTTGAGATAGGGATCTTTTTGGTCAGGAGAACGGGCAATCCGTTTTAGAAAAAACACAACCCCATAAATCGCCCCTGCCGCCAAAGCAAGAACCAGGATCAGCCGGAGGATCACAAAAAAAGAAACCCCTCCTTGACCAGAAGGGATATCCCCTGTGGAGCCTGCTCCTAGAGAGATTGCCTGTTCCCCTGAACGAAGCCCCCCCCCTTCAGGATCCGTAAGTTCCCCTGTTCCCGACGGCGTATCTGCAATTTGCGCGGATAATTCGGTACTCCCTGTCCAGAGACTACCCATAAGTACCATAATGACCATGATTATACGAAAGGATCCCAGTTTTTTCCCCCTCTCACATACAAACTGAACTACAAAAAAATATGTTCCAGCCTATACATACCTGTTTGCGAGGTGAATGCAGTACTCATGTTATTTTATAATAAACACGCACCCTGTTTCAAACAAGTTGCCCGGGATGGAAAAACGTGCATTTCCTACACTCCTCTCCATCAGGCAGGACTGTCGCCCCTTACTGAAACGAAACCTCAGGGTTCAAACCGGCTTAATCCTGCATACGCTTCATAGGAGAAACAATTTCTGTAACCCGAACGCCAAAATTTTCATCAATGACTACCACTTCGCCTTTAGCGATAAGTTTATGATTCACTAAAATATCCACTGGTTCACCGGCAAGTTTATCCAATTCAATAATGGTACCCTCACCCATTTCCAAGATTTCCTTGATAAGTTTCTTGGTACGGCCTAATTCCACAGTCATTTCCATGAAAACATCCATGATAAGACTGATATTTCCCTGCTCTTGAGCTGTAGGATGAGGTGTAAGACCAGGGAACTGTACCGATTGTACCTGCGCTGGCTGCCCTATCATCCCTCTGTTATCTATACCTGACATACCCCCTCCTCTAGCAGACATAGTACTGTTCCTCGGAGACGATCCAGCCTTTGAAGCGCTATCCTTATCCAAGGAACGAGCAATACTTTCTGATACCCGAGAACTATATATTTCCCAGAAGGGCTGCGCATTTCCGTCCCCCAGATCAAGCTGATAGAGGGCAGTGGAAAAATCACCCCGCGGTAAGGCAACGACCGCTTTAGGCACATTGCTTGTTTCAGGAGAAACCGAAGCAATGGACTTATTGCCGGTCTGTTTGGTCAGCGCGGTAATTTGGGTCCCTACCAAGTTAGATACCAGCTCTCCAATGACCGAAAGGGCCATAGCGTCCATCTGAATATCCTCTTCCTGGGTCATCCGCGCGGCAATAGCCTTGGCTGTAGCCTCCCCCATAATAAACAGGTGTTCCCCAGGAAAACCCGCATTAAAATCCGCCTTAACCACGGTAACCGTATCGGGAAGCTGTTCAACCAACGTATCCTGATTGGTGAAGGATACTTCCGGCCCTTTGAGCGCCACTTCGGTAGCCGTTAATTGTGAAAAATTAGCGCTCAGGCTATCCGCCGAGGAAACGAGAAAATTCTGCAACAGCTGCCGTTCATGGTCGTTACCTCCTGCAAGGGCTACAGAACTCTCTCCTGTTCCGGCCAATAATGCATCAAGCTCAGCTTGCGAAAGTGTACCGTCACTCATAGCATTTCCTCCCCATCAGATGCAATCTGGATAAAATCTTCTTGTTTTATTTCTGCGACCTTTTTAATGACCTGAACCGCCATCTTTTTTCCAATAATCCCCGGCCGACAGAGAAATTTCTTTTTGTTACCGATATTAAGGGAATAGGGATCTCCCACCTTGGTATTATATAGACAGATCACATCCCCCGCTTGGAGACTCAATACATCCCGAACGGCTATTTGAATCGTCCCTATCTCAGCTACTACATTAACATCGACACTTGCCAACTTTTCCTTAAGGGTATTCAGATTCTCCGTGGTGGTCCCTCGGCGTACTGAGGAGTACCAGAACTGGGCCGAAAGTTTACCGATTATCGGTTCAATGGTCAGATAGGGTATACAGAAATTCATCATCCCCTCTACTTCTCCTACCTTGGTTTCCAGGGTAACCAGAACCACCATTTCCGTAGGAGGTACGATCTGGGCAAATTGAGGGTTAGTGTCGATCTGACCGAGCCGGGGCCGCAGGTCTATGACCGTGGTCCAAGCCTCCCGCATATTTCCCAGGATACGGACGATAATCCCTTCCATGACCGATGTTTCAATATCTGTAAGCTCGTGCTGGACTTTGGTACCCTCCCCCGTACCGCCGAAGAGACGGTCAATAATGGAAAAGGTTATGGCCGGATCAATTTCCAAAATGGCATTCCCCTTTAAGGGGTCCATATTGATGATCGCCAAGGTGGTGGGAGTCGGAATAGACCGGATAAATTCTTCATAGGTGAGCTGATCCACCGAGGCCACATGGACATGTACCATACTGCGCAGATTTGCAGAAAGCGCCGTCGTGGTGAGCCGAGCAAAGGTCTCATGCATAATTGAAACGGTTCGGATCTGTTCTTTAGAGAATTTATCAGGCCGTTTAAAATCATAGATCTTTATTTTACGGATATCCGCCGCCGGCTTGAAATCTTCAGTCTCGGTGTCTCCGGCATTAATAGCGCTCAGTAACTGATCTATTTCATTTTGAGAAAGAACTTCGGTCATACCCGTATTCTAAACCATCTAGTATTAAAATTCAATCGAAGGTACCCATATTACCACAATTCGATTGCCCTAATTTAACCCGCCCTGCAGTGCGATCTTTTCCTCGGCACCACGGCGAGCTATTACGCTGTCCTGAGGAATTTGGCGCACTTCGACCTTTTATGTACCGCTTACACCAAAACCATCCCCGACTCCAAGACGTTCTTCATAAGCCCCGGGACCATGAGTTTCACCCCGGCCCTACATCTCCACCGCTTCCAGTTGGTTAAACAAGATGGTCCGTACTTTTGCAGTGTTCAGTATCCGGGTATTGAGGAGCTCGATAATCTCCTGTTTTAAGCGGGCCTCGTTTTCAGGCTGCAGTTCCTCCGCATATTTACTGCTGAAATAACTCCGTACAAAATCCCGCAATTCATACAAACGTCCCGTTAATTCTGTTGCGGCCTGAGCATTGTTTAAATCATACCCGATGATCATTTCTACCACCACCGCATAGGGGGTCGGATCCTTGGTACGGGTACGGATTAAGCCAATAGCGCTAAACATGGAATACTGGGGCCTGGTCCCAATATAAGGGGAATTTTCTGGAACTACAGTCTGAGATTTTCCTCCTTTGTTGAGAATATTATAGGTAATCACTACCACGGTTACAATCAGTATCAACGCTCCCAGGCCAATCGCTACAAATTTGAGCAAATGGGGCAAAAAAGCGATTAAACCGGCAACTTTTTTTTTCTTAGAGGATTCCGCTTCCTCTTGAGAGCCTTCTTCCTGATTCTCAGTTGCTTGTGCATCAGACATGCCCTGTTACCTCCACTTTATATTTTTACCCTAGAGAGGCTGTTTCAGAATGTCAAATTGTGAAACACCCGCCTCAGGGTAAAGGAAAAAACGGATCTGCAGCCGCTTTTTCGGGAACCCGTTTCACCGGAAAGGAAATTTCCTCACCCACCGGTTTTGAAACGAGCTTTAGAACCTTTTCCAAACATCCCTTAGGTTTGAAAAAGCCTCTGTATCTATTAACATAACCCTTCTATCCGGATTATAAATGCCCATCATCCAGTATAATAATATCCACCCGTCGATTATAGGCTCGCCCTTCAGGGGTGTCGTTTTTACTTATCGGCATGGTATCGGCGAATCCTGCTACCTGAAAACGCTTTTCTTCCACCCCGAGATCCGTCAAATAATGCAATACCGCGATAGATCGGGCAGTGGAAAGCTCCCAGTTCGATTCCCAAGGACCATCCGGATCTACCGGTACCGCGTCGGTATGCCCCTCAATCCTTAATTTCCGGCCCTGTAGTTCCTCCGCATTCAAAAGCCCTGCCAGCCGGAACAGGATATCCCGGGTTTCTTCTATATTGATTCGGGCGCTGGCAGGGGCAAAAAAAGCGTCCGATGCCAGGTTAATCACCAAGCCCCGTTCATCATGGGTGATACGCACCTTATTGGACTTCACCTCCGGGCTGAAAAGGCTCATGGCCCGCCGCAGGGCCTGGCCTAAGACCCGGCCTCGTTCCATCGACGGTAAGGTATTGAGGGTATTCCCCAATTCCACACTTTTACCCTCGGATAAGGTCATTCCCCCGCTGGAATTCCCCATCCCCACATTGGACAAGGCGGAAAGCAAGGCGGACATTCTCCCCGGATCAACTTCACTCGCATCAAAAAGGGCGACGAAAAAACACAGCAACAGGGTAACCATATCAGAATAGGTTATAATCCAATCCCCTTTTACGCCTTCATCTTCTTTCTTTTTCCGTGCCATACCGTATCCCTCTTTCTTTACTTTACCCGTTATTCCCGCTTCCCTCTGGAAACAGACAACCCTACTCCCTCAGCACTTCTTGTTCCACTCTCTTCCGCTCTAGGGGGGTAAGATAAGAAAGGAGTTTGGTAGCCAAAACCCGGGTGTTTTCCCCGGCCTGAATCGACAGGATCCCCTCAATTTCCATTTCCTTGAGTTTAGCTTCCATGGCATCCCGGGCTTTCAATTTACCGGAAAGGGGAATCATGAGGATGTTGGCAATCAAGGCCCCATAGAGGGTAGTCATCAGAGCCACCGCCATGTTAGGGCCTAAGGAGCTTTTATCTTCCAGGTTTTTCAACATGGCGATAAGGCCGACGACGGTTCCTATCATCCCCAGTCCTGGGGCTACGGTGCCCCACATGTTTATCACCGAGATTTTGCCGCTATGCCGCTCCTGGATTTGGTTCAGCTCATTTTCAAGCAGCTCCCGAATGATCGCCCCATCCGTACCGTCTACCACGAGGCGCATCCCTTTCTTCAAAAACTCATCATCCAGGTCTTCCAATTCTTCTTCCAGGGCCAAGAGTCCTTCCCGCCGGGCCTTATCGGAAAAGGCCAGCAGCTTGGTGATGATGCCTTCTTCATTAAAGTTCGGGATCTTCATGCAAAGTCCCAGGGTACCGAACACTCCCAGGGTTTCTGGAATAGAACAGAAGATAAAAAGCGCAAGATACGAACCAATGACGGTCATAAAGAACGAAGGAAGATCGAGGTAGAGGAGGATGGTGCCTCCGGAGGTAAAAATGGCCATAACCACCATACTAAAACAACCGACGATTCCAATTATGGTCGAAAGATTCATATAAGGTACTTACTCCTCGTTTTTAAAGGCGCCAATCTGGCGGCGGTATGCAACGATGCGCTCTATAACTACCGTTGCGGTTTCCCGCACCACCAAGTACTTCCCGGATAACATTAAAATCGTGGTATCCGGCCTCAGTTCCATGGATTCGATCTGATGCGGGTTGATATAGTACTCTGTTCCGTCAAGCCGGGTTACTTTGATCATCTAGGCGTACTCATTATCGCTTGAGGGTCAAGAGTTCTTGCAAGAGCTGATCCGCGGTCTGAATGGTCCGGGAATTGGCCTGAAAACCCCGTTGGGTAACGATCATGTCGGTGAACTGTTCGGCCATATCCACGTTGGACATTTCCAAGACGCCGGAGACGATCTTCCCCTTGCCCGCGATTCCCGAAGGTCCAATGTTGGCCGCCCCGGAGTTGGTAGAAACCACATAGACGTTTTCCCCGGCTTTTTCGAGCCCTCCCTGATTGGTGAAACTAGCCAGGGCAATCTGGCCGATGGTCCGGTTTGAGCCGTTGGAATAGACCCCGGTAATGATCCCGCTGGAATCGATCTTGAAGTTATCCAGGTAGCCCATGGAATACCCGTCCTGCATCACCGCTTTGGAGGAACTCTGTTCCGCATACTGGGTAATGGAATTGACAAAGCCTCCCACGGTACCCAGGTTCAGGGCAAATGCTTGCCGCACCTGGGCCCCATCCGCATCAGGATCCGTGTTCTGCACATCATAGGCCACATTCATGATCACGTTTCCTGCTCCGCCGGATTCATTCCCTGCCCCGTCTACGGTGCTGAGGAGGGTCCCGTTGTTAGAGAAATTTACCGTAAAGGCCGCCCCTTCCCCTGCTGCCGGCGCATCTTCTCCAAGGCCGATAGCGGTATTGGTAGCTACCTCGGCATTGGGATCCACCACCACTGCGGCGTTCCAGCTATTGGCCGTACCCGGCACCCGGGTAAACTCCACCTGCAGGGTATGCTCCTCTCCAAAGGTATCGTAAATCTTGATAGCCGTATTCCAGGTTCCCCGCTGAATATCCAAGGCAGTAGGGTTTTCGGGAATGACCGGGATCCGCTTATCCAGGTTACAGGCGAAGTTAACCATGGTGGTAGCCCGGGCCGGATCCTTGGATCCCACCGGGATTATCAGGTCTTCCACATCCCGGGAAACATCCAGGGTCTGTACCCCTTGTACGTCCTGAGCCATCCAGCCCTGTACCTTCATCCCGGTAGCAGGATTCACCAGGGTTCCTGCCTGATCCACCGTAAAGGCCCCTGCCCGGGTATAATAGGAATTAGCTCCCTCTTTCAGCACAAAAAAACCCGTCCCATTAAGCGCCAAATCGGTCCCTACCCCCGTAGATTGAAAGGCCCCTTGGGTATGGACCGTATCAATGGAAGCGATGGACATACCAAGGCCCACTTCTTTAGGGTTTACCCCCCCTAAATCCTCGGTAGGCCGGGAAGCGCCCTGAAGCTGCTGAGAGAGGAGGTCCTGAAAATTAACCCGCCCCTTTTTGAAACCCACCGTATTGATGTTGGCAATGTTATTACCAATTACATCCATTCGAGTCTGGTGATTCTGCAGGCCTGATACGCCGGCAAACAATGATCGCATCATATCGTCTATACTCCCTTGATTAAAAGTTCAGCCTATTCCTCAAGTACCTTGGTAACCTGGTTCCAGGAATAATAGGAACCCTGTACCAACACTTCAGGGTTATTCCCCCGGGTTACGGCCTTAACCGTACCCTGGATAAGCTTATCTCCCACGGCTATTTCCACGGATTTCCCCAGAGCGCCGGTAGCTTCACTGCCCGCAACCAGAGCCGCAAGCCGGGAAAAGTCCGTGGCCATACTGGTCATCTGATCCAAGGTGGAAAACTGGGCCATCTGGGCGATAAATTCCTTATCTTCCATCGGAGCCGTGGGGTCTTGATAGGAAAGCTGGGTAATCAGGAGCTTAAGAAAATCATCTTTCCCCAGATTCTGCTGAGGATTCTTCCCCTCGTGTATCTTACTGTTGTATTCTTTCACCCATTGGGCAAGCTCTGCCTGCTCTTGGGGACTCAGGGTGGATTTAAGAAAATCATCTTTCCCCAGATTCTGCTGAGGATTCTTCCCCTCGTGTATCTTACTATTGTGTTCTTTCACCCATTGGGCAAGCCTTGTCCGCTCTTGTGCATTCAGGGTACCTTGAACTTCCATATAGTGCCTCCTTCCTTTATGCCAGCATATCGATCGGGATATGGCCCGATGAACCGCCACTCCCGGCTGCCCTGAAGCCTAATTCCCCTTCCCCGTTCCTTTCCGAGGCTGCGTCATAGATAGACAGGGCAAAACGTTCGGAAAAGAAGGGCCCTGCTTCTGGGTCTCTCTGGTGGGGATTTTCTCCATTCCCATCGCTTCCTGAGGCTAAGGACATATCCAGGCTGGTTTCTCCAAAACCCGAATCCTTAAAGGCCTGTTCCAGGGAATGTATTTCCCGCTCAAATGCCCGAAGCGCTTCATTACTTTCTACGATAATATGCCCTGTTATCTTCTTTTCGGCCAGTTCAAGTTGTATCTTTACATTTCCCAGTGTTTCCGGTCTGAGGGCAAGCCGTATGGTCCCTTCTCCCCCGTCCCGCAACAGCACCTGGGCCTGCCGGACAATAGCTCCGTTGAGATTCTGGGAAAGCTCCCGGGCAAGGAGATCCTCAAAATTACGGGTGAGGGGGGTCTCCCGGGGATTCTGCAGGGCTTCCCGGTCTTGGGTATCGGTGTGGAGATTCACCGTGAGTTCTAGGGTCTTGGTTTCTCCCCCTGATTTTGGATCTCCAGGACCCGGCGAAGGCCCTACCCCTTCCTGGGAAGGGAAATCCCGAAGGTCCATCCGATCCCGGCGTTTATCCCGGACCTTGGCATCGGAATCCCTCTTGAGGCCCTTCCTTACCGGTTCTTTACCGGCCTCCATCCCCTGGGGAGGATTCGGGGAAAACCCCGCAGGATCGCCGGTTCCGGGGGACCGGCTTGGCCGAAAGAACCCTGCTTTGGGAGAACCCGCTTTTTCAGCGTCCCTGCTATCCTGGATATTCCGATCATTCCCCTTGGGTTGGGAGATAGTCCCCTGGGAACCGGCTTCCTGAACCGAGGCTTGGGTCTGCACCGGGGGATTTCCGGCTGTCCGGGAAGCGGAAGCCGCGGCAAGGGGCTCCTGGATCTTCTCATAACGGGGGGAAGGGGAACGGTCTTTCTTTTGAAGCCCTCCCTGGGGGCTTTTTTCATCAGGACCCGGCCCTCCCTGAACAGCCGGGAACGCAAAAGTCCCGCCGGGATCCCGGCTCTCCCCGCCGCTTTGGCTCAGGTCTTGTACCGCTTCTCCGGAACGAGGCTTCCCCGGCGCCTGAAGGTCTCCGGCAACCGGGGAAGCCTTTCTTTGCGGATTTTTTTGAGCGGCTTTCCCCTTACCGGTATCACCCCTTCGGGCTGCTTCCGCACCGCGGCCTTCCCCCGGAACACTCCCCTTGGGGCCGGTTCCGGCGGGATTATTTTTGACGAGCCCTTCCAGAAGCCGGGCAAAAAAATCGAGCTTATCCTGTTTACGGGACTTTCCCTGGCCCTGCTTAGCCCTAAGGCCCTGGGGTGAGCCTCCCCCCGTATCTATCCCGCCCATTCCCTCCCGGGAACCATCTGAACTGTGCGTCAGGGGAGATACCTCTATCATCACCCAGCCTCCTTATACTATGCCCGCCGCTTACCCAACTTCGACCGTGTTTGTAGGGTTACCGGAAACTGTTTCAGCCGCGGACCTGTTGAAACAGTCCCTTTATGGTAAGGAACCACAGGGATCCTAAGCCGCTTTTTCGTGAGCCCCTTTCATTCTGCTTAAGGGGGTTTTGAAACCGGCTCATGCGCTTGTGTATGGTTTCTCCTGCCTAAGACCGGATCCCCATCGAAAAAACGGTACCATCCTCAGTTGAGGGTAGCAGGCCTCCCCACCATCTTCCGCTGTAACTCCGCGGCTCGGTCCGCGGGTAAGAGGGACATCCAATACGAGACGATAGAAGCGGTTCCTTCTGCCCGGGCCAGATCTTCGGCCTTCCTGAACACGTCGATAGCGTCCTGATCTTCCATCTCGACAATGATGCCCACCGCTTGCTGGGGGGGCATACCGGTCAGGTACCGGGCAACCTGCTCCACATTGTTACTCTTAGTTTCAGCGGCTTGCACCAGGGCGTTGAAAGAGGTCTCCCGTTCATCCAGGGCTTTCTGGCGCTCTTCCAATGCCTGGGCCATTTGTTCTATTTCGCCCCGCCGGCTCTGAATCTCCTGTTCCTGTTTTTCCAGTTCCAAACTATGCAATTCCAGGGCTTCCAGCCGTATGGCAAGCCGTTCTGCGTCCAGGGAAAGCAGCTCATCATCCGCGGGAGTACCGCTGCTGCGGCCTTCCCGGCCTATGAAGCGGTACAGGGGGGATAAAAGGGTTTTAGCATCGATCACGTTGAGATAATCGAACCACACGAATCCTCCTCCGGCAAGGACCACGATGAGCAGTACGAGCACGATTATCTTGCCGAGAACCCGGGGTTTTCCGAATGAGGCCACCTCAATCTCCTTTACTTACTAAATTAATCGGTTAAAAAAACCAATTCTTTAGGCTGCCTTTTTTTAAAGTACTTCCATAAGCAAAAAGGAACTTCCAGAAAAAGCAGGAGCCTCCGGGACCTTAGCGTTCCCGAATATCTTCAACTTCCGTTTCCGGCATGGTGTGCAGGATAGCTTCTATATCTTTGAGGCCGATACCGGATATTTTGCAGGTTCCCCGCCGGTGGGAGAGGTTATCCCCCTCGGCGGAAACAAAAGACACGATGTTGCCCCCCTTTTCCGCGATGGCTCCGGCCAATTTCGCCAACTGGCCCGGCCGTTCGGTCATAGAGAGGGTAATCCGGACCCCGGGGTGGCGGGCGCCGAAGGCATTGATGAATACCTGCAAGAGATCCGTCCCGGTGATAATGCCCACAAGGAGGGAGCCCCGCATCACCGGAAGGCAGCTGATATCCTTATCCGCCATGATCCGGGCGGCTTCCTCCACCACCTCGTTTTCCGCCACGGTAACGACCGGCTTTACCATGATCTTCTCGACCTTGAGTTTGGAAAGGAGATAGCTTATCTCGTATATATCAAGGCTCGTGGCCAGGGAAGGCCCGGCCTTGAGCAGGTCCTTCCGGGTTACGATGCCGACGAGCTTATGGTTCTTATCGAGCACCGGCAGGCGGCCTATTTTTACCTTGTCCATCAGGGACCGGGCGTCGTGCACCGATATATCGGGATGCACAAAGATCGGATTCTTGGTCATAATACGGCTGATAATCATGGAGCCCTCCATTGCGAGCACGCTGGTATATATTTCAAGGTATCGCTTTTTCCGGCATAGCTCAAGGGCAGAGCCGCATAAACCCCCGGGACGGGGACGGCCCCCGGGGTGAAGGGTCTCAGGGGCCCCGCAAGGATTCCCGGGATCGACAGGGTACGCAAGGGGAAACCCAAAGGTCCGCCGCTTACGCCGATGAGCCGGATTTTTCATGCCGCAATGACCGGGCGGTATGGCCCTACCCCCTTGGGCCTTGGCCTGAGCGCCTTACGCCCTGGCCTGAATCCCTTACGCCTTGGCCTGAGCACCTTACGCCTTGGCCTGAGCCACTTACGCCTTGGCCTGAGCCACTTACGCCTTGGCCTAAACTCCTTACGCCTTGGCCTAAGCTCCTTACGCCTTGGCCTGAGCCGCTCACGCCTTGGCCTGAATCCCTTACGCCTTGGCCTGAGCGCCTTACGCCTTGGCTTGAGCGGCTCTCGAACAATGAGCACGAGCGTATTCCTCCCTGCCAAGCGCTCACCTATCATGGCTCATGCTTCCTTGCCCTTTAACGGGAGGTGAGGCAAAGAAGCTAAAGCCCGCGGGCCTTTAGCCTGGGCTTACGGGGAAAGACCTCCTGGTTTCCGGTAAGCCTTCTGGCCTTAAGCAAGGTGATGAACATCTTCCTCCTGTTCCACTCACGGGCCTTAAGCCCCCCGGGGGTTCCCCCAAAGCATCCACAGAGCAGTATACTTGAGACAAGGAGCCGTACATGGGAACAATCCAAGAAACCGTAACGCCGCCTCTGGGAGAGGGCCTCACCTTTGAGAAAGTCTGGGCCGCCCTTATGGAGTTGCGGGAATCTCAAAAGGAGTCTCACCAGGAAATCGACCGTATCCTCAGGGAAACCGCGGAACAGATGCAAGAAACCGACCGGCAGATACAAGGTATGGGAGCGGAAACTGACCGGCGCTTGCAGGAAACCGCCGAACAGATACAAGAAACCGCCGAACAGATGAAAGAAACCGCGAAACAGATGCAAGAGACCGACCGGCGGATGAAAGAAACCGATAAACGGGTCGGGGAGATTACCCACCGCTTTGGCGATATGGTTGAACACATGGTCGTCCCGAACCTGGTGGCGAAGTTTCGGGAACTGGGTTTTACCTTTATCAAGGCAGGTCCCAATGTGAAAGTCGCCGACCGGGAACACCATATCTTCACGGAAGTTGACGCTTTTCTGGAAAATGGCGATAAGGTGATGATCGTCGAAATCAAGACCAAGCCCACGACTGATGATATAAAGGATCACCGAGAGCGGATGAAGAAGCTGCGGGTCTTTGCGGATTTACACGATGACAAGCGGAAATACCTGGGCGCGGTTGCGGGGGTGGTATTTGACGAGAGCGTAAAGAACTATGCCCTGCAAAACGGCTTTTATGTGCTTGAACCCTCGGGAGAAACCTTCATCATCACCGAACCCAGGGCAAAAGGCTATGCTCCTCGGGAATGGTAACAAGAGCAACGCCGCCTGCGGCGGACGTTACGAGGGCGGGCGGCGTAGGTCCCTTTGTTCCTCTATCCTGAGGAGGGTTCTCACCTATACCGTGAGTGTGGTTCCAAAGCAGCAAAAACCCGATGTACAGGACGCCCCGCTTTCTTACCGCCCCGGCCCTTTATGGGCCTCAAGCCCCCGGGCGGAGGTTCCATCCTGAAGGGGGAATGCCGGTTTTCTGTTTGAATAAGCGGGAAAAATAAAAGGGATCCGCAAAACCCAATGCAAAGGCCGCCTCTTTTATGGACAGGTCGGTTTGTTCCAGCAGGCGGCAGGCTTTATTGATCTTGATCTGAATGTAATACTGGTAGGGCGTCATGGAGGTGTACAGCTTAAAAACCTCGTTTAACCGGGAAGGGCTTATACCGATAGCCTGGGCGATGCTGGGGATGTCGATGCGTTTACAGATATTGGCTTCCATTAAATATTTCACTTTCTCCACAAGCTGCTGCTGGGAAGTGGCCGGTTCTTTTCTTCGTTCATAGGTGAGCAGTTCGGCGAGCAGCAAAAACACCTGGGAACAGGCTTTTACTTGATAGAGGGGATGCCGGGAACGGACTTCATCAAAAATATGCGTAAAAATCGAAAGTATAGAGTCCCGTAAGCCTATTTCAAAAAAAATACGCTCTTTAGAAAGGATCCCTTCCCTGACGAGGCCGGTGAAAAAGCTGCCGGTAAAGCCCACCCAGTATTCGTGCCAGCCGGTTTCACGCAAGGGTCTGTACGCATGTTTCATACCAGGCAGCAGGACCAGCAGAGAACCCGCTTGTATCCTATAGGTCTTGCCTTCCGCGTAAAAAACCCCTGCTCCATCACTAATGTATACAAACTGGAATTCCGGCAGGGTCCGGCCTTCGGCCACATCCCGGAATACCACAGGATGGGCGTTCTTATTCGGGGGGTATGCCGTATACGGGGGAACCTCCATAGCTCCCGCGGCGGTACATACCATGCCCAGTTTTTCATCTTCTGCACTGTAGGGTATGTAATGAAAGAAATAGTCCCCTTGGTCACTGCGATTGTCCATGCGGGCTTTCATCATTCGCTCCTCCCGGCAGATCCATAGCCGTTCGATAATGCCCATTATATTATGGAAAGTCCCTGGGTACAATAAAATTTTTTGACCCCCGGGCTAGCCGCCCGTTGAAAGCAGGGCTTGACGGAAAGTCCCTAAAGGTACGCTCGCAACGGTCCCCAGAATTCACGAACATTCGCATCCATTTGCGGACCCTCTGATATTCCATCAAGATCAGCGTATCCTAAAGCAATGTTTTTTCCATTATTTTAAGAGAATTGTCCATGTACATAGCGTAAAAAAACGGTTTATGTTGAATTCATTGTTAAGCTTATAGAAAGCTTTGTATTTCCTGGTGAGCAAGGAAGATCTTAAACTGAACCCTTTTGCTCCAATCTGGACATTCTTGGGGTAGAGGCATGGTATGCGGGTGCTGGAATTGGAAGTCCCCGGGACGCTTTACCCATTCCTAGACGTACTGGTACTATGGTTAGGCTTTGCTGAAAGAGACATAAGCCCTGGTGGGCGTAGGATTTTTCTTGCAAGGAGAATCGAAAGTTTTCTTATCGATCATTCATTCATTACGGAGAGGCTTTTTCAAAGGGTCATATCTTGAAAAAGCCCCCTTACTTACAGAGAAAACGGTGTAGGGGTGGAATTGAAGATGATAAAACTCTGTTACATTGGCGGAGGTTCCCGCAACTGGGCCTGGGTGTTAATGCAGGACCTGGTGTTTGAGCAAGAAATCTCAGGGCATATCGAACTATACGATATTAAGCCGGAAGACGCGCAAACCAATGCAATCATCGGTAACGCCCTTTTGTCGCGGCATAACCCGGGACACTGGAAGTTTCACGCCAATCCTTCCCTGGAAGACGCCCTTACCGGAAGCGACGTGGTGTTTATCTCGATTCTTCCGGGGGATTTTGAAGAAATGACGGTCGATGTCCATGCCCCGGAAGCGTACGGTATCTACCAGTCCGTGGGGGACACCGCGGGAGCAGGAGGTATTATCCGGGCGCTGCGGACCATTCCCCAGTTCCGCGCCCTTGCTCAAGCCGTAAAAAAATACGCCCCCGACGCATGGGTGATTAACTATACCAACCCCATGGCTATCTGTACCCGGACCTTGTACAAAGAGTTTCCCCAGATTAAAGCCGCGGGGTGCTGTCATGAGGTATTCAACACCCAGAAGCTGCTTGCAACGGTGCTGGAAATATCGGGATGCGCCCCCAGGGGCAGCATTAAACGGGAGGAAATCAATACCCGGGTGTTGGGCATCAATCATTTTACCTGGATTGACAAGGCTTCATGGAAAAACATCGACATCTTTCCCTACTATGGGCAATTCGTAGACCGTTATGGGGAATCGGGTTTTCGCGGCGCGGAAGCGGCCACTACCTTTGCCGCGGGAAGCCCTTCCGGGGACGATCCTGAGGAAGCGGTCCGGCGCAGACTCTTTTCCAGCGTGGAACGGGTCAAGATGGATCTCTTCCGCCGCTATGGACTCATTGCCGCGGCAGGAGACCGGCACCTCGCGGAGTTTTGCCCTCCTTCCTGGTATCTTGCAAGCCCTGAACAGGCGGAAAGCTGGGGATTTGCCCTTACGCCGGTAGCCTGGCGTATGGCAAACCGGAAGACCTTGATAGCCCAGGCCCAAGCCTACCGGGATGGGACGAAAACCATGATCCCGGTTGCCTCGGGGGAAGAAGGGATTAGAATTGTGAAATCCCTCATGGGGCAGGGCAGCCTGATAAGCAACGTGAATATGCCGAATCAGGGGCAGATGCCGGATATGCCCCGGGACGCGGTCGTGGAAACCAATGCCGCCTTCTCGAGGGGTACTATTCAGCCCCTTGTGGGCGGAGAACTCCCCATAGACCTGCGGGATATGGTGATGCACCAAGTATTAACCCAGGAAGGGATCATCGAAGCGGTGTTTGAGCAGGACCAGGAAAAAGCCTTTCGGGTGTTTTCCCAGGATCTGGCGGTACAAACCTTGCCCTTGCAAGACGCCCGTACGCTCTTTGACCAGATGTGCTCAAAAACCCTCAGGTCCTAATGGTACAAGCCGGGGAGACGAGGATGGTGGATCGGCATAGATTGGTAAGCCGGCATAATCCGGTATACGGTACGGTTGAAACCCTGGCGCCTCTTTCAGTAGGGAATGGGAAGTTTTGCTTTACCGCGGACTGTACCGGATTACAGACCTTTTTTGACGCCTATAGCGCGCCGGAGGATGGGTTTCCCCTGTGTACCATGGCGGAATGGGGCTGGCATAGTTACCCCAATGCGCCGGAGGATGATTCCCGGCTTCGCCTTACCCCCTTGGACACGTTTGGGAGAGCGGTCGGCTATGGGATAGATGAAACCGGGCAAGAGGAACTTTTTAGGGGCCTGCGCCAGAATGCCCACAAGTTTCATCTGGGGAAGATCGGCTTTACCCTTGAGGGGAAGCCCCCGGCCCTGGATACCTGTACGGTGCGAAAACAGACCCTCGATCTTTGGGAAGGCCGTTTATATTCGGAATGGACGCTGGCGGGTACGCCGGTACGCACCGAAACCTTGGTCCATCCCTGGGAAGACACCCTGTATGTGCGGGTTACCTCGCCTCTGGCAGCGGCGGGGAAACTGCAGGTGTCTTTGAGCTTTCCCTACGGCAGCCATAAAAAATCCGGCGCGGATTTTACCCATGTTTCAGGGCATAGGACCGTGCTTACCCGTAAAACCGGCGGAGGTGTAGAGATTGAGCGGGTGATGGACGGGACCAGGTACCGGGTTACGGTGGGTTTTACCGGTATATCCCCGGATACCCTGGGTGATACCGGTTTTCTTCCTTCCCATACCCTCACCCTGGGCGGAAAAACCGGGGGGCCTGATACCTGGGAAGTGGCTTTCCGTTTTGCGCCCCTTCATATACCGGTACTGGATAAGGAAGAGGACTTCAGGGAAGCGGGAAGGGAACAAAATCTCCCGTCCTTTACCCAAGCCCGGGAATCCTGCAGCGGGTTCTGGAAAGCCTACTGGATGAGCGGCGGGGCTATGGATTTTTCCGGTTCCGCCGATGCCCGCGCCCAGGAGTTGGAAAGGCGGCTGGTCCTTTCCCAGTACCTTACGGCGATTCAAAGCCGGGGCAGGTTCCCCCCGGCGGAAACAGGACTGAGCTGCAACAGTTGGTACGGCAAATTCCATCTGGAGATGCACTTTTGGCATTCCGCACATTTTGCCCTGTGGGGCAGAGCCGGGGTTCTGAAGAAAAGCCTGGGGTATTACAAAAAAATACTGCCCGCCGCCCGCCGCATTGCCGCGTCTCAGGGCTATAAGGGAGCGCGCTGGCCCAAGATGTGCGATCCCAGGGGGCTCAATTCGCCTTCGTCCATTGCGGTGCTTTTACTGTGGCAGCAGCCCCATCCGATTATGCTGGGGGAACTCTGCTACCGCGCCGCGCCGGAGGAGGATTTTTTAGGGGAATACCGGGATATCATCCTAGAAACCGCCGAATTCATGGAAAGTTTTGTACATTGGACGGAGGGCGGTACCTGCGGGGTGTTAGGAGCGCCCTATATTCCTGCCCAGGAGCGGCACGATCCCAAAACCGTCCTGAACGCCCCCTACGAGCTTGAGTATTTCCGCTGGGGTCTGAAGCAGGCGGATCTATGGCTTGCCCGGCTGGGAGAAACGCCCCGTTTCGGGGATACGGCGGAGAAACTTGCCCCGCCGCCGCACAAAGACGGCTTGTATCTGGCCCATGAAAACTGCCCGGACACCTTTAGCGCTCCGCCCTTTTGCACGGATCATCCGGCAATGCTCGCCATGTACGGGGTGCTCAAGAGCGAAAAAATCGATCCTGCCCGGATGTCCGCCACCCTTGATAAGGCGCTTGCGGTATGGGATTGGAATTCCCTGTGGGGCTGGGACTTCCCCATGATGGCTATGACCGCATACCGCCTGGGACGCCTTGAGGACGCGGTGGGCCTTTTGTTGCGGGATAGCCCCAAAAACACCTACCTTCCCAACGGGCATAACCGGCAAACCGGCTGTAATGACCTGCCCCTGTACCTGCCCGGGAACGGGGGATTGCTGCTTGCCGCCGGGATGATCGCCGCGGATAAGCAGGGTTTTCCCCGGGGTTTTAACGTGCAAACCGAGGGACTCTATGCGTATCTCTGAGATACAAATCCGCGACCCCTTTGTGGTACCGGAAGGGGGGAGGTACTACCTGTTCGGTTCTACCGATAGGGACATCTGGAAAGGGCCGGGGACCGGCTTCGACGGATATGTCAGCGCCTTTGATGGGAGTTTAACCGATTTTGAAGGGCCCTTTCCGGCCTTTCGTCCTCCTGAGGATTTTTGGTCAGAGACGAATTTTTGGGCCCCTGAGGTACACCGGTACCAGGGAGGGTGGTATATGTTTGCCACCTTTAAACCCAAGAAAGGCAGCCGGGGGACGGCGATACTCAAAAGTAAAGGGGGTATTCTGGGTCCCTACGCCCCGTGGAGCTGGGCTGCCCCAGGGGTTTCAGGGCCGGTAACTCCTGGAGAGTGGGACTGTTTGGACGGCACTTTTTTTACCGAACGGGGAATCCCCTACCTGGTGTTTTGCCATGAATGGCAGCAGGTGGGAGACGGCGAAATCTGCGCCCTTCCGTTAAGCGGAGACTTACGCCGCGCCGCAGGTGCCCCGGTACTGCTTTTTCATGCAAGCGAAGCCCCCTGGTCCCATGCACTTGCGGGGCGCGCGCCGGGATCTTACGTTACCGACGGACCCTTTATGTACCCTACGCAAAAAGGGGGCTTACTTATGCTGTGGTCATCGTTTGATGCAAGGGGAAAGTACTGTATCGGAGTAGCCCGTTCAGAAGACGGCGCCCTTACCGGGCCTTGGGTACAAGAGCAGGAGCCCTTATACCGTGGGGATGGCGGGCATGGGATGCTTTTCCCCAGTATCGAGGGAACGCTGTACTTGGCGCTCCACACTCCGAACCAGACCCCTTTTGAGCGGGCCCTCTTTGTACCGGTGCGGGAAGCCCCGGATACCGGGGGTAAGGGTTCTCCCAAAACGTTGGTTTTGGCGGGATAAACCTGTAGGAATAGGATTAACCCCTAAGGAGGAAGTATGTATACAAGCAAGAGTCTCTTTATCAAAGAACAGGTATCCTCTTACCTGTTCCTTGCCCCCTGGCTTCTGGGGTTTTTGGTGCTTACCCTGTACCCCATGATCTATTCGTTTTATCTTGCCTTTACGGAGTACACGATTTTGCAGCCCCCCAAATGGATAGGATTGCGGAACCTGTTCGTCATGTTTATCGGTAACGCCGAGTATCCCCGGGACGAGCGGTTCCTCAATTCCCTTTTTGTAACCCTGCGGTTTGTGTTTATTTCCGTGCCCCTCAAGCTGGCTTTTGCCTTGGCGGTGGCCATGCTGATGAACCAGAAGCTCCACCTTATTCCTTTCTACCGGACCATCTACTACATCCCCACCCTCTTGGGGGGTTCGGTGGCCATTGCGGTCCTGTGGCGCCGGCTCTTTGCAGGGGACGGCGCCATCAATACCCTCATCAGGATGCTCAGCGGGGGGGCGATAAACCCGCCCTCTTGGATTTCAAGCCCGATTTTCGCGATCTACACCCTGATACTCCTGGCGGTGTGGCAGTTTGGCTCGCCTATGATCATTTTCCTTGCGGGGCTCAAACAGATACCCCAGGAATACTACGAAGCCGCCAGCGTGGACGGCGCGGGGAAGGTGAGGCAGTTTTTTTCCATTACCCTGCCAAGCCTTTCACCCATTATTTTCTTCAATCTGGTGATGCAGATGATAAGCGCCTTCCAATCCTTTACCCAGGCGTATATCATCTCAGGAGGTAACGGCGGTCCTGTGGATTCCACCATGTTCTACAGCCTCTACCTGTATTTGCGGGGCTTTGCCCATTCCCAGATGGGATACGCGGCGGCTATGGCCTGGGTACTGCTCCTCATCATTGCGGTCTTGACGGCCTTAACCTTTAGGGGTTCCAATACGCTGGTAAGCTACGGAGGGGGAGAATGAACAAGCAGACTGGACAGGCGCTCAGATCCGGTATTTCCAATCTTATCATTATTGCGCTTGGTTTTGTGATGCTCTATCCGGTGATCTGGCTCATGACGGCTTCGTTTAAGGAAGGCTCCCAGATATTCAGCGATCCCGGTTTGCTGCCCAAGACCTGGACCCTGCAGAACTATATCAACGGCTGGGAAGGCATCGGTATTGTTCCCTTCAGTACCTTCTTTATCAATTCCTTTATCATTTGCAGCCTGTGCATTGGGGCCAATGCAATCTTCTGTTCTGTTACGGCCTATGCCTTTGCCCGGCTGCGGTTTAAGGGACGGAATTTCTGGTTCGCCGTGATGATCCTCACCATGATGCTGCCGGGACACGTAACCACGATTCCCCGGTACATTATCTTCCGTTCCTTCGGCTGGATCGATACGTTTCTCCCCTTTATTGTCCCTAAGCTCTTTGCTACGGATGCTTTCTTTGTGTTTCTCCTGGTGCAGTTCATCCGCAGCCTGCCTAAGGATATGGATGAATCCGCCCGCATTGACGGTTGCGGAAAGTTCGGTATTTACATCAGAATTATCGTACCCTTGAGCGTGCCTGCCCTGATTACCACCGTGCTTTTTACCTTCCTGTGGACCTGGGATGACTTCTTCAACCAGATGCTCTATCTCAATTCACCGGAAAAATACACCGTGCCTATGGGTTTGCGGCTCTTTTTGGATTCTTCAGGGGTCTCCTCCTGGGGTTCCATGTTCGCCATGTCGGTTTTGTCTCTGATTCCCTGTTTTATCCTGTTCTTCTCGCTTCAGAAGTATTTTGTGCAGGGAGTCGCCACAACGGGTATCAAAGGGTAGCTTACCCTTTAGGATATTTTTGGAGGTAAACATGAAAAAAGGCATGTTTGTTTTGGTTGGGCTTGCCGTATCAAGCGCAATGATCTTTGCCAGCGGCGCTTCCCAGTCTAGGGCGGCTGCGGCTGCAGGGCCGGGAACCATACGCTGGTCTTTCTGGGGCGGGGAGGCCCGCATCAAGAACACCCAGCTCGCGATTGACCAGTTCACCGAAAGTACGGGGATCATCGTGGCGGCAGAGCCCGCTCCCGGAACCGGGGATCACTTCAACAAGTTCAAAACCCAGTTCGCGGGGGGCAATGCAGCGGACATCATCCAACTGGGCGGGGACTTTTCTAATCTGCAGGTCGGCGATGATGTGGGGTCCGTCCTCCTTCCGCTGGACTCCTTCGTAAAGAGCGGGATCATCGACACCTCTAAGGTGGACGCCTCGGCAATTACCGCAGGGACCGTGAACGGCGTGCTCTACGCCCTTCCCTTGGCGGCCAATCTGCCGTCCCTGATCTACAACAAGGCCCTGCTCCAACGAGTAGGGGCTCCCTTACCCCGGGTTTCTATGAACTGGGAGGAATTTCGTTCCTGGCTTACCGCAGTAAAGGAGAAACTCCCTGCCGGCGTCTACCCCATGGCGGATAACAGCGCCAACTCCGACCAGTCCTTCTTCTTCGGGTATTGGTGCGGCCAGAACGGGACCGTCATGTGGGACGGCAAGCAGACCCACCTCACCGCCGCGGAGGCCCAGAAATACTTCGACCTTTGGGCGGATTACCGCAGCGCAGGGCTTATTCCCCCTGCGGAGACCGCAGCGGATTATTCAGAAGTCAACGAGTCTTCTTCCTCCCTCATCGCGGGAAAGGTAGCGGTCTGTATCATCTGGTCGAATCAGCTACTGAATTACCAGAACGCCATAGCGGATGAACTGGACCTCATTGAACTCCCCCATGCCGCGGTAACCAAAGCCCTCTGGGGACAGATGAGCCAGATGATGGCTATCAGTAAAAACTCCAAGAACGCTGAAGCAGCGGCCAAGTTCATCAATTACCGGGTGAATGATTCCTCGGTATGGAAGATCATGGGCGCAGACCCTGGTACGCCGGTCAACTCCGAAGGCCGGGCCATTGTGGCTACCACTCCCGTTGCCAAGAAGATCGCCGCCTACTTGGATGTGGCCGGTGCTCACACCCGGCCTCGGGACCCCAATATACCGGGGGATACCGAATGGAACAGCAGCTTTTTCCTGATTGCCCAGAATGTGGCCTACGGTAAGATCTCCAGCGCCCAGGCCGGTCAGCAGGTAATGGATCTCCTTGCACGGCTCACCCGTTAGGGATAGCCTGTATTGAGGGTAAGGCCCTTATTCATGGGGAATAGGGGTCTTATCCTTGGTTTTTTGTAACTCCTTCGGGTGTTTCTTTTTGCTCCGCTCATAGCATTGGTGGTTCATCGGAGGTATCACTCTCCATACAGTCTTTTTCATGATAATCCATCCATTTTGTGGTATACTATGGACTTCTCTCCTCGTAGCTGACTTTACAAAAAAATGATTAGATCTCTTGACAAAAATATATGATTTTTCATAAAATCCTAGTAAACTTATAGTTTAAATATTATTATTATAACGATAGTAATAATATGATATTAAGGAGGTAGTCTGATGTGTTGTCAATAGGTGTGCTCGTAATAAGTCCGGTTCAAGAGGAAGGGTGTTGCAGTTACTTTTTACTGAGGTTCGATTAAACACAAGCGGTGATAAGCCGCAATGTTATGGAGGTTTTTATGAAAAACAAGGGTTTTGTTTTATCTGTTTTGTTGTTTACAACGGTTATCGTGATCGCCGGCGCCGGCGGTTCATCCGATAAGGCGGGATCTTCCGGCGGGAAACCCCGGGAGATCATCATCGGTGCGGGTTCCGCCTACAATCCCTACTGGTTTCTGGATGAGAATAACCAGCTTACGGGCTTCGAGAAGGCGGTGCTGGACGAAATCGACGCCCGGCACCCGGAGTTCACCTTGACTTACCAGATTTACGATTTCGCGAATATTTTGCTATCCCTGGAATCGGGGAAGATCGATGTGGCGGTCCATCAGTACGAGTACAACATTGAGCGGAATCAAAAGTACCTCTATGGCAAGGTGGGGTATACTACCTACCCTCTCTACCTGGCGGTCCGGGAAGAGGATAACAGCATCTATGGTTTTGAGGACCTCCGAGGGAAGACACTTGTCTCAACCAGTACCACTAGCAACGCCTACTACGTAGCCAACAAATGGAACGAGGATCATGGAAGGCCCTTCAACATTATCTTCGAGGCAACCGCCGCCCTGGCATTGGAGGATATCGCTTCCGGCAGGGCGGACGGGATAGTCGCCATGATACGGCTCATCGAGAGCTATAAACAGGAATACCAGGCAAAGATAAAGCGCGTCGGCGAACCGGTGAGCAATTCCAACGCCTATTATCTTTTTAACCGGCAGACCGGCGAGGAACTTCGGCAAATCTTTGACGCGGCTCTCCAGGAACTCAAGGACGACGGAACCCTGGTAAAACTCTCCCACCAGTGGTTGGGCGGGGATTTCATCGTTAAGAACTAAAGGGGGGGGCCGGGGGCGGTCTATCCAAGGTCCCCGGTCTTTCCATTCAAAAAAGGGAGATGGGGTATGAATTTTTTCAGTTGGTCGTTCTTTGTTGTCACCCTGGTCCGTATTATAGGCCGCGTTCCGGTAACGCTGGGAATTACCGCCGGGGCGTTCTCCGCCGGGCTTGTCCTGGCCTTTGT
>JAITRH010000186.1 GCA_031288495.1 Treponema sp.
TCCTCCTTCTGCTGTTCCTTGTGGGATAGCACATAGGCTAGGGTTTCCCGGATTCCCTGGTCAAAACGGATCCGGGCGGTAAAACCCGGAACCAGGCGCTTTAGTTTAGCCGTATCAAACACCACCGAATGGGCCTTGTCCCCCAGAAGGCCGCCCCGGAAATTGTAAGGGCCGCTCTGCGCCAAGAATTCACTGGCCACATGCACCGCTTTAAGGGGGACCCCCAGGACGTCGGCAATGGTTTGGTATATCTGGTTCCAGGTGAGGGTTTCATCAGAGGTGATCTGCACGGCCTCCCCAATGGCATGGATATTACCCATAAGACCGGTGAATCCCTGGGCAAAATCGCTGCTATGGGTGAGGGTCCATAGACTGGTACCGTCCCCGTGGATGATCACCGGCTTCCCCTCAAGGAGCCGTTTTATCACCTGCCAACTGCCGTATTTGCCGTGGACCCCCAGGGGAACGCTCCGTTCATCATAGGTATGGCTGGGCCGGACAATGGTGACAGGAAAACCGTAGTTCCGGTACAAGCTAAGGAGAACCTGTTCACAGGCGATCTTGTTCTGGGAGTATTCCCAAAACGGATTGGCCAGGGGGGTGCTTTCGCTTATCCGATAGTCCGACAGGGGCTTTTGATAGGCCGAAGCAGAACTGATGGCTATGTACTGTCGGGTTTTGTCCTTAAACAGCCGGAAGTCCCGTTCAATCTGGGCAGGCCCAAAGGTAATAAAATCCGCCACCACATCGAATTGCAATCCCCGGATCTGTTCCGCCACCGCCGCCTCTTCGTTAATATCCCCGCGAATCTCCGTACACGTCCCGGAGAAAAGATGATTCCGGCTGCCCCGGTTCAGGAGGTAGAGCTCCCAACCCTGGGCGAGGATGTTCCGTGAAATAGCGGTACTGATGGTTCCGGTACCGCCGATAAATAAAGCCTTCATAGGTTCTCCTTATCTTAAAATATAAAAAAACACTGCCTCTACATACAGCTCCCGGGAAAGCCTGCGCGATCCATGCTTCCTGGCATGGGGAGCGCCCCGCCTCGGGATCATCGGTGTAGCAGGCGCTCTTTTCGCTGCAGCTTTTTTATCGTGACGATGATGGCGCCGGTGAGGGGAATACAGGCTCCTATATAGGCCAAAGGCCCGGCAAAGCAAATACCGGTAAACCCGAAATAGCCGGAAAGGATGATGGCGGCAAAGGTACGCATCAGCAGTTCCATGATCCCCGCAATGGTGGGAACCAGGTTGTTACCCAAGCCCTGGAGGGTCTGCCGGAAGATAAAGAGACAGGCCAGGAACAGATAAAAGCTGCCGTTGATCTGCAGGTACCTATGGGCGAGGACAAGGGGCTCCGGTTCTTTCCCGATAAAAAGGGCCGCCATATGATGGCCTGCAAAAAAGTAGATTCCCCCCATAAGGAGGCTGAAAACACAGGACATGAGGGAGCACTGGATAAGGCCTTTGCGGATCCGGTCTATCTTCCGGGCCCCGTAATTCTGGGCCGCGTAGGTGGTCATGGCCGCGCCGAAAGAGGCCATGGGCATGGTAGCGAACTGGTCTATTTTCTGGGACGCCGTATACGCTGCCACCGCGGTGATCCCCAGCCGGTTTAAGGCAAATTGCACGGTTACAATGCCGATGGCGATGATGCTCATCTGGAAACCCATAGGAAGGGCCCCTTTGATATGGGTAAGCACTTCCGCGCCGGTGATTCCCCGCCAGTCTGCCTGGGTGATACGGAGCAGGGGTATCTTTTTGATGAATACCGGGATACACAGGAGCCCTGAAAGCAGTTGGGCAATCACCGTGGCATACGCCGCGCCGGCAACCCCGGTATGTAACAGCAGGATAAACAGAAAATCCAGGATAATATTGATGATACAGGCAATCACCAGGAATATGAGGGGAGTCCGGCTGTCTCCCAGAGCCCGCATGATGTTGGAACAGAGGTTAAACAGGATGGCCGCCCCAATACCCCCATATATCACCACGATGTACGCATAGGCCGCGTCGAGAATTTCCTGCGGGGTCTGGAGGAACTGTAACAGGGGCCGGGCAGAGAGGATGCTGATCAGCATCAATACTACGGTGAGGCCCCCTCCCAAAAGGATGCTTACCGCAAAACTCCGGCGGACCCCTGGGGCGTCTCCTGCACCGAAACGCTGGGACGTGATGATCGATGCCCCTTGGGTGAACCCAATCACAAAACCCAGGATAAGGAAGTTGATGCTTCCGGTACATCCTACGGCAGCGAGGGCTTCAACCCCGATAGTCCTACCCACGATAATAGTATCTGCCATGTTATAGCATTGCTGAAACAGGTTCCCGACAAACAAAGGTGCCGCAAAAGATAAGATTAACATGGCAGGATTTCCCACCGTAAGATTTTTAGTCATTATATTAAGCTAAGGATACTACTCTATTAAAAGCTCTATTACAAGAGGCCGCCGCCAACCGCTCCATCCTCGTGGGGAGATGAACCGGAATGCCGAGGGAACTTCCGCTCTTTGGATACAAAGAGACCGGGGAGAGCGCCCGTTGCTCCGCCCTTCCAAAGGCTTCTATGGGGTATTCCGGCAGTCCAGGCCTTATTTCACCTCAACCCGTTCTAGTACCCGATCCGTGAGTTTTATCCCCCCGGTTTTAAGCCCTTTAATCGGATAATCCTGAGCCTTAAAACTTCCCCTGGCGGTTCTCGTCCGGGGCTTCGGGGCATAGTAGGCGGTAAAGGCGAATTGCTGCCGGGTATCCACATGGAGCACCAGAGCCCCTTCAGGAACCAGGGAATAGTCCTTGTTCATGATCCACCCTTCGATGATACAGCGCTTGATCCAGGGATACCCGGTCTTTCCATCTTTATAAATCACGGTGAATACCAGCGCGGCCAGGGCCTCCTTGTCCGCTACTCCTATCCACCAGGCCCCGGGGCCGATAAAGGTCTTTTCAGGAAGCTCCGCCATCACCGTATAGGTTCCGTTGTGCCGGAGGATGAGGATCCGGTCAAAGGGAGAAACCGTGGCTATCAGTTCCCCTCCTACAGCGGTGCCCAGATAGCCCCGGGCCTGGTCGTACTTGAGTTCCCGGTCTTTCTTAACCGCTTCCTTCACCGCAACCTTGGCGAAGGAATGGATCGCGGTTTTGCGCCGCCCCTTACCCAACTCCTCATTGGCTTTAACCTTGGCAATGATGCCATCAAGGAAACTTACCGCATAGGGGACGATCCCTTTGAGGTGCTTGTTTATCTCCTTAATCCGGGCGGTGATTTCAAGGAGCTCTGCCTTGACTTTGGCGGTATCGTAAAGGGATATACGCCGGATGGGAATCCGAAGCACATGGTCCACATCCTCAGGACTCACGCCCCGGCTTCCCACTTCCTTCTTGAAGGGGCTAAACCCCTGGAGCACCGCCTTTTCAATCCCCTCGGGGGTCTTCATCTTTTCAATGGCCCTGTAGATCTGTTCCTCAATGAAGATCCGTTCCAGGGTGCGCAAGTGGAGCTTATCCTGGAGTTCCTTTTTTTCCGATTCCAGCTCCCTCGTAAGGAGTTTTTTAAGCTGCTCCGCATGGTACCGTATGACCTGGGTGAGGGTCATCACCACCGGGAAATTATCCTGAATCACCAGAAAATTGACCGAGATGGACTGCTCACATTCGGTAAAGGCAAAGAGGGCGTTCACGGTTTCTTCAGAATACACCCCCCGGGCGAGGCGAATCTCGATTTCCACCTGTTCCGTGGTAAAATCGTTGATGGACTGGATCTTGATGCGCCCTGCCTTAACCGCGGTTTCCACGCTGTTGATGAGGCTTTCCGTGGTGGAGCCAAAGGGCAGCTCTCGGATGATGATCCGTTTAGGGTCTGAGGTATCGAGTTTGGCCCGGACCAGGACCTTACCGTTTCCATCTTTATATTCCGATACATCCACAAGCCCCCCCGTGGGGAAGTCGGGGTAAAGCTGAAAGGACGCGCCCTGGAGACAGGCTTTCTCCGCTTCCAGCACCTCCAGGATGTTGTGGGGTAAGATCTTGGTGGACATGCCCACGGCAATCCCCTCAGTCCCCATAACCAGGACTACCGGGATCTTGGCGGGGAACAGCACCGGCTCCTTGTTGCGGCCGTCGTAAGAATCGGTCATAAGGGTGAGCTTGGGATTGTAAAAGATGTCCTTTGCCAGGGCCGTTGCCCGGCATTCAATGTAACGGGCTGCGGAAGCATCATCGCCGGTGAAGATATTCCCGAAATTCCCCTGCCGGTCGATAAAGAGGTCCTTATTCGCCAGAACCACCAGGGCGGATCCGATAGAACCGTCTCCGTGGGGATGGTACTTCATGCAGTGACCAACCACATTTGCCACCTTATGAAACTTGCCGTCGTCCATTTCAAAGAGAGAATGGAGGATCCGCCGCTGTACCGGCTTGAGGCCGTCTTCCAGATCCGGAATTGCCCGGTCCTTGATCACATAAGACGCGTATTCAAGAAAATTCGTATCAAAGAGATTTTTAATAAAAGCCATTAATCCATACCTTATGTATAAAGTCAGCCCTGCCGAGAGCTTCTTATTTAAGGTATATAAAGGGGTTTGAATTTGCAATGCGTGCCCCGGGGCGGTACAGGGCCGGCGCATGGTAAGGGCATACTGCTCAGGCTTCCCCGCAACGGGAGTTTGGGGAAAGCCGTTCTATACCGAGCACCCCTTTATACAGTATACATGACCCTGATTTAAGCAAAGCCGCCGCGGATTTAGGCAAAGTCACCGCTGATTGAGACAAAGCCACCGCTGATTGAGACAAAGCCGCTATGGATTGAGGCAGAGCCATCCCGGATTGAGGCAAAGCCACCGTGGATTGAGGCAGAGCCATCCCGGATTGAGGCAGAGTCATCCCGGATTTAAGCAAAGCCACCGCGGATTGAGGCAAAGCCACCACGGATTTAAGCAAAGCCATCCCGGATTGAGGCAAAGTCACCGTGGATTTAAGCAAAGCCACCGCGGATTGAGACAAAGCCACCGCTGATTGAGACAAAGCCACCGCTGATTGAGACAAAGCCACCGCTGATTGAGACAAAGCCGCTATGGATTGAGGCAGAGCCATCCCGGATTGAGGCAAAGCCACCGCGGATTGAGGCAAAGCCACCGCGGATTGAGGCAAAGCCGACCCGGATTGAGGCAAAGTCACCCCTGATTTAGGCAAAGTCATCCCGGATTTAGGCAAAGCCGGCTCGGATTTAGGCAAAGCCGGCCCGGATTTAGGCAAAGCCGGCCCGGATTTAAGCAAAGTCATCCCGGATTTAAGCAAGGCCAATTCCGACCCTTGGTCCTGCCCCTGATGACTTGCCACAAAGGGGTATCCTTCGGTAGAGTAGTAGTATGCGGTATACCCAATGGCGGGGGATTCTCTTTTTTTTCATGGGGTTTATGGTGCCGGAAGTAGGGGCCAAGGAGGATGACGCGCTTCTTAAACAGCAGCCTCCTCCTATGGTTAAGACCGATACCGGCGCCAATGGCGGAGATATCTCCGCTTTGGTAGGCTTAACGGTGGAAGAACTGATTTTCCGGTTCGGCTTTCCCCAATCGGTGTATGCGGTCCGGGGCGTTGAAACATGGCAGGATGATGTGGTCTTCAGCTATGAAGCGGGGAATTTCTATGTGTATAAGGATCGGGTGTGGCAGATCGAGGTCAAAACCGCTTATGGCATCCACATCGGAGATAATCTGGCCTCCATATCCTGGATTTTAGGGGAAGGAACCCAAATGTACAGCAATTATTTTCTTATACCCCTGCGAGGCCACCCCTGGCCGCTCATGCTCCGCCTCAATTTTACCGGCGCCGGTTTGATATCCGCTATTTTTATTTACCGTCCGGACTTCTAGGAAGCCGCTGATGAGCCGCAAGGGAATCAGCGCTTTAAGATGCCCCTATTCTTCCTACGTTACAAGGAGCGGCTATGGCAAAAATATGCCTTTGTTTAACTGAAAAGACCCTCAGCCAGGATGTGGCGCTGCTGGAAAAATACCGGAAATATGTGGATCTGGCGGAGCTGCGGGTGGACTGCCTCGAAGCGGATGAGCGGCTGCTCATCCGGCGTTTCCCTGAAATGGTGGATCTGCCGGTTATTTTAACCATCCGGCGGGAGCGGGACGGCGGCCGGTTTACCGCCGGCGAAGGGTCCCGGATCAGCCTTTTCTCCAAGGCCCTGGCCTTTGCGGATGCGGATAAGCGCCATAATTTTGCCTATGTGGATATGGAAGAGTACCTTAACGTCCCCTGTTTGGAAGAGGTGGCCCGCACTTTCGGAACCCGTATTATTCGTTCCTATCATAACATCCATGGGGTGGATGATAACCTCGTAGAACTCATGCGGCGTTTACGCCATGTGGGGGATGAACTGGTCAAGGTAGCGGTTATGCCCCATTCCCTCGCGGAGGTGGTACGGGCCGTCAAAGCCGCCCGGGACACCGCGGATATGGATAAGATCCTCCTGTGCATGGGTAATTTTGGTACTCCCACCCGGATCCTGGCGGAGCAGCTCGGTTCCCCCTTTTCCTATACTACCGTTAAGGAACGGCCTGCCGCAGGTTCAGGGCAGCTGGACCCCCAGGAACTGGCGGAGCTGTACCGGTTTCGGGATATTACCGCCAAAACCCGGATCTTTGGGATTACCGGGTTTCCCCTTAAGGTAACCTTCAGCCCGGCCTTTTTTAATGCCGTATTCACCCTGGAGCATACGGACGCCGTATATGTACCCTTTCCCACCGATGATATCCAGGCTTTCATTGCCTTAGCAGAGGAGCTCGGCATAGCCGGCGCCTCGGTAACGGTCCCCCATAAAGAAGGAATCCTTCCCTATCTCACCCAGGTATCTGAGGAGGTGCAAGGCATCGGCGCCTGTAATACCATTGTATCCCGTCCAAAGGGCTGGAGCGGTTTCAATACGGATGCTCCGGGGTTTTCCGGCGCCCTCTTGCATTTTATCGGGAAGAGCACCTTTCGAGGCAAACGGATCACCATCATAGGGGCAGGCGGAGCAGCCCGGGCAGTGGCCGCGGAGGTACACCGGCTGCACGGGAAGGCCCTCATCCTCAACCGTAACGTCCTCAGGGCCCGGGATTTGGCTGCCCCCTACCGCTTTGCCTGGGGGCCTTTGGATAATCAGGGCATCGCCCGCATGGATAAATACGGGGATATCATCATCCAGACTACTTCCGCCGGTATGGAAGGGCATACCGCCGTAGATCCCCTGGAATTGTACACCTTTTCCGGTAAAGAGGTGGTCATGGATCTCATCTATAAACCGGAACGGACCCTCTGTTTGCAGCGGGCCGAGGCGGCAGGCTGCCGGGTTTTAAATGGCTATGCCATGCTCATAGGACAGGCCCAATTACAATACGGTCATTTTATGGGCCTTGAATTTCCCCAGCATCTTATGGCCCGTATGCACTTTTAGGGAGTATCCTTTTAGCAGAGAGCAGTTTTGACATAAGGTAGGATCAAAGACCCCGTGGGAGGTATGCAAAAGGGGTGGAATGGAGGTATTACCATGATGGATCAGGGGCATATAAAAGCAATGACCGGTAAAGGGGCCGTGGAAGCCCTGGTCACAAGCGGTATGAAACTCGGACTCGGAACGGGGTCCACGGCTATTCATGCGATTAGGCATATCGGCGCGTTACTACAGGGAGGAACCTTGCAGGGTATTCGGGCGGTTCCCACCAGTTACCAGACCCTTATTGAAAGTGAACGGTGGGGCATACCCCTCTTTACGCTGAATTCCCCGGAAATAGGCGGAACCTTGGACCTCACCATAGACGGTGCGGATGAGGTGGACCCCCGGCATTACTGCATTAAAGGCGGCGGCGGGGCCTTGCTCTTGGAAAAAATTATCGCCTATGCTTCGGCATCCTACGTCATTGTGGTGGATGAGACCAAACTGGTGGAACACCTGGGCATGCAGTTTCCCCTGCCCCTGGAGCTTATCCCCGAAAGCCGGGTCCCGGTAATGAAAACCCTGGAAACCTTGGGGGCGGCGGTGCAGCTCCGGGAAGGGGTGCGTAAAGCAGGGCCGGTAATCACCGAACATGGCAACTTTCTCCTGGATATACGCTTTAAAAGCCCCGTGGATCCTGCGGCCCTTGAAACAGAGCTGAACCGGATACCGGGAGTGGTAGAAAACGGCTTTTTTACCCGGCTGCGTCCCCGCCTTTTTATCGGCCACGCGGACGGCACCATGGAAGTCCGGGAATAGGGGTGCTTCCCTGGGGAGGCACGGTGTGGGGGAAATGGGTGTCCTCCACCCTCCAGGCGTTCCCCTTCGCGCCGGTTCTCCCATCGGTATCGGTATTCAAGATGGCTCCGCCCGTTCCATTCCCGCCGCTTATGGCTCTCAAGCTCCCCCAGGCAACCGGTCCCGCTATCCACCGGGGGCTCTCATCTTTACAGGTGAAGATATAGCTCATCCCCAGGCCGCGTATCCGGCTGCACATCCCATGACAGGCGTATACATCGTCCCCCAAAAACGTCGGTTTCAGCCGGGCAAGCCCTGGTCCCTGTTCCTCAAAATACCGTTTCGCCGCATTCCCTTCGCAATCCTGCTTCTCATTCCTGTCTTCGTTCCGTATGTACTCCGGCATGAGCGGCAACACCACGTTGCTCCCAGGCCGCACTATCGTCGTCCCCAGCATGCTGGGGTAATACAGGGTCTTTCCGTCCTTCCTCCGGCACAGACAGTGGCCGCAATGGATGCGTTCTGACGAATGATACCAGACCCCGTCCAAGAGTATCAAAACTCCACCGTCCAATACCCTGCACAGGGTCATACCCCCTGTCCGTCCCCTCGCAGCCCTTCCGCCTCGCGGCTACCGGCGTCAGATGGTTCTTGTCGTTCCCATCACCGGCCACTTCAAATGCCGCTATCAGCGTGTGTTTCCCATCTGCCGCCGTTTGCACATTGTAGCATAGTCCATCTTGCTGTTGGCCGGTACCAGCCGGCTTTCCCGGCTCTCCTCCAGTTCCTCCGCATATCCCTCATACCCCACCTCCCTTCCCCGCGAAGGCGCTGCCTCCTCTGCGCCCTCCCCGGCCTTGCCGCCGAATCCGCTGCGCCGCTGCCGGCGGGGGGACCTCCCACCGGCAGGGCCCGCGGGAGTTCCCCTGAAGGCGACCCCGCCCAGTAGCTGCCGTCCGTATAGTCCGTGAAGTCCGTGGTTAATTCATCCCCCGGCAACCCCGCCGGTAATCCGCCGGCACTATTCCCAGCCCCCCGCCGCGCCGCTTACCCTGCTGTCCAGGGCAAGACCCGAACCCGCCGTAGTATTGCGTATCCCGGCAAGTGAAGCCCCCACATAGACCGCGACCCCACTATTTGCAACGTTCTTCAATGCGGCGCTTGCGTTTGATCCGTAGATGACACCTCCCGGCTGCTTGGTAAAGGTACCACCGCTGACAACCCACACCCCGCCGCCAAAGGTGGGTGACATTATTGGTATTGTTGGCAGCGTTGGCAACGTTGGCAACGTTGGCAGCGTTGGCATCTTGGGTGAGAGGAAAAAACCGGATACGCTGTTACCGCTGATTTCCCCGCCGCTCATGGTAAAGGTTCCATTCTCTATATACACCCCGCCGCCGCCGGAGGGGGAATAGGTAGAGGCGGTGGAAGCGGACACCCTATTATCGCTGATTTTCCCGCCCCTCATGGTAAACACGCCGTTGTATACACCCACCCCGCCGCCCGCCGCGGAGTAGGAGGAAGTAGCGGTATTGCCGCTGATCTCCCCGCTGCTCATAGTAAACACACCGCCGCCGGATACGTACACCCCGCCGCCGGCCAGGGAAGAAGCATTGCCGCTGATCTCCCCGCCATTTAAGGCAAACCCGCCGCCGGCCACATACACCCCCCCGCCATGAGGCGCGGCGTTGCCCGTGAGCTTCGCG
>JAITRH010000200.1 GCA_031288495.1 Treponema sp.
CTCCCCGCAGGAGCCTGGAAATTGACTGGAACGGCAGGGAAGCCCGGCTGGACGATATTATGAAACAGTTTGGGGAAGTGTTGAGCCGTTTTTATAACGCCGCCGCCCTTGTATCCTGAGTAAAGGAATGTTCCCGGACTTCCGTAAAATCTGAGGGGAGACCGGGGGATTTCCCCAAGAACCGCCCGATTATCATAAAAAATCATCCGATGTTTTGGGAAAATTCCCGGAGAATTTTGAAAAATTCCCGGATATTTCTAGAAAATTCCCGGAGAATTTTTTGAAATTGACAAGCCTTTTTTATAGATACCCTTGACGGAATTTTTTTCCCCCCTTAGGATTATCTATTCTTACCGTAAAAGGAGTATATATGGCAGTTACATTAAAGAAAATTCAGCGGAAAAACCCCCTCAACCCGGCGCTTTCCAAATGGTATCTTACCCAGGAATCCGCCGGAAGTGTGGGATTGACGGAAATCGCAAAGGAAATCGAGGGCCGGTCGGCGCTTTCTTTAGGGGATGTACAAAGTGTTCTCAGTAACCTGATGGAAGTAATGCCTTTGTTTCTCAAATTGGGACAAAGCGTTAAACTGGAAGGGTTTGGGATTTTCCGTGTTACCGTATCCAGTGACGGCACGGCAACGCCGGACGAATTGAACGCCCGTCACATTAAAGGGGTAAAACTGGTTTTTTTGCCGAGTGTTGAACTGAAACGGAACCTTGGGGATATTGCTTATGAGGTTATGCAATAAAACAGGCTTTTCCTATAACGGACCTACAGGGCTTATGAACATGGTATGAAAAGGCATAGGGTAACCGTAAAAGTATGTGCCCGAAGGAACCCGTACCGCGACATGGCGGGTAGCTTGTAATACCGCCCGCCGGACCGTGCCTTTATCCTTATAACCGGGGATACAAACGAGGATGAGAGAGAAACGGCTCAAGACCGGCGATACCATGGATTAGTTTCTTTTGCCTTGGGAACCGAGGCTTCCGTCATACCGGGGGGAAGCGCGTTAGTCCGCCTCCGGCCCGCTGCAGGGCTGCCGAACCTCCGGGGCGCCCCCCAACTGGCCGCAGGCCCCGGCAATACCCCGGCCTTTTCGCCGCCGCCGGGTTACTTTGAGTCCCCGCCGCTCAAGCCGCCGGATATACGCGGTAATTTCCCGCTCTGAAGGTTCCCTCAGGGCGCGGCCTTCAAAGACCATGCCTTCCACCGGATTCCAGGGTATGAGGTTTACCACCACCTCAAGACCCGAAGCAAATGCGGCAAGGGCATCACTATCCTCTTGCCGGGTATTGATACCCTCCAAAAGAACCGCCTCCAACGTGATACGCCGCCCTTGCCGCTGCTGATAATCATACAGCACTTCCTTGAGATAGGGAAGAGGGTTGCTCAGGGTTACCGGCATGAGCCGGGAACGAAGCGCGCTATCCGCGGTGGTGAGGGAAAGGGCAAGCCCTACCTCGGGGCCTGCGGCAGCCAGACTTCGAATACCTGCAATGATACCGCCGGTCGAGAGGGTAATGCGCCGCTTGGACAAGCCGAGCCCTCGGCTGTCGGTAAGCACTGCCAGGGTCTTACGGAGCTCAGGGAGGTTCAAGAGGGGTTCCCCCATACCCATGAACACGATGTTGGCAATCTCCGGTTCTATCGACCGGAGGTGCAGGAACTGCTCAAGGATTTCCCCGGAATCCAGGCTGCGGGTAAGTCCCCGGGTCCCGGTCTTACAGAACACACACCCCAGAGGACACCCTGCCTGGGTGGAAAGGCAGGCGGTTTTACGGCGCTCCCCATCGGTAAGCAGGACCGCCTCAATGCGTTCCCCATCGTGCAGGCGGATGTACAACTTGACCGTACCGTCAGGATCCTCTGCGCGCTCTGCAATAACGCTGGAATAGAGGGAGAACCGCCGTTCCAGGTCTTCCCGTAAGGGAATGGCCAGATTGGTCATCTCCTGAAATGAAGAAACCCCTCGAGCGATCCACCGAAACACCTGTTCCGCCCGAAATTTCGGAAGGGGTTTAAGGGTTTCCGCTAAGGCCTCAAGGGGCAGCCCGGAAAGTACCGGTTTAACCTGGGTATGATACAAAACAGCCTGCAAACCTTTATAGGGTATCTCTGGGACCCCGTGGGGTTCCGGAGGTTTCGGCCAAAGGCCGCCGGAACAAGCGGTCTCGTGCCCGCTTGTTCAGATACATCTAGGGTAACCGTGCCTTTTCTTTAGGATTTAAGTTTTTCACAGAACTCCATAATAGCGGTATTCCGGATTCCCATGCGTTGAAAGGCTTCTAAGGTTTCGATGGCTTTAACTTTTTCCCCTTTTCGCAAAAGACAATCGGCCAATTCGAGGTAAAGCCGGTAATTTTTAGTGTCCTGTTGGATGAGCCGCTGGAGGGATTCAATGGCCTCATCATATTTGCCCTGACCCTTGGCCACCACCGCCAAGCCCAGGACCGCATAGGTATCAAATTCAATATTAAGGGCCCGGCGGTAATAATTCACTGCCCGGTCATACTCCCCAAGATTCCGGTAGGCATCCCCCGCACGGGTGAGGATAACCTTATTCCGCGGATCCTGTTCCAGGATCCGGTTCCAGTATTCAAGGGAACGGCTTTGCTGATTCATGCCCCGGTAACAGTCTGCCAGGCCAAAAAGCGCGTAAAAGTTATAGGGATCCCGGTACAGGGCCTTCTCAAAGAAGGGAATACCCTGATCAAAGGTTTTTAACTTTCGATGGCAATTTCCAATAGAGGTAAGTACCCGGATATCTACATTTTCTTCCTTGCCCACTTGAAGCATCTTTTCCCAATAGAACAGGGCATCCCGGTATTCTTTGAAATCATAGTGGAGGTGCCCCAATCCGATGATGGCATAGGGGTTGCCCTCTTCCATTTCCAACACCCGCAGGTACACCGCCTTGGAATGTTTAAAGTCCCGAACCTTGCGGTACGCATCGGCAACCCGGGTAAGCACGGTGATGTTCTTATCATCGTGGTGCAGGTACTGCTCCCAGATTTCTATGGCCTTGTGGTATTGACTTAAGGCCTTATAACAATCCGCAAGGCCAAAAAGGGCATAATTATTTCCCGGATGCTGAATCAAACAGCGCTGATAAAAAGCAATCGCTTCCTTAAAGGTCCCTCGTTTACGGGCAGCATCCCCCATACCCACCAGGGCATAGTTATTATTATCATCCATTATCAGGATCTTATTAAAACACTCGATAGCTTCCAGAATTCTCTCTTCTTTTAACGATTGATACCCTCTTTTAGATAATTCTGAAATCTCCCCCAGATCCTGTGCATCGCTCCCCGCCATTCCTATAGAAGCGCTGGTTTCCTTAAGCCCCACCTCTTCACCATTGCCCTTCCCATGGAACAATCCAACGCCCTCTAGAGGGTAGATTTTTTGCTTTGTTTCATCACTCATTGGGAGGATCCCCTTCTTCATGTATTAAATTTTTTATTAAAACAGAGAACTGCATAGCAATTGATTCAAATTTAGTATGATCCGGTGCAATCCAATACATACGAAGGGCATCCACATACCGGTCTTGGGATTTATAATAATCCCCGATCCGGGAAAGTCCATCAGAATAACCGGTCGTTAAAAATATCTTCTTAGCCCCTTCTATATCTCCTGCATTATACAGCATATTTCCTTTACGATTAAGCGCTGCTTTTTGGGCCCTGTCAATCTTGGCTTTTTGAGTGGTTTTTATAAATATATCCTGATCAGCAAATTTATCAAAAAATTTTTTATAATCCATGCTCTGCCTAGACTATTGGTTAGAGGCTTTTTCAAAATCAGCTATTTTGAAAACCTCATTATGATTATTATTATTCATTATCGGTAAAATTACAATGTTTTTTACTTTTTATTAGAGCTGCCCTGGAGCAGCCCTTCCCCGGTTTACAGCCCTACAAAGAAATCCACCACCGAACGGCCATATCGTTTTGACTCCTCAAGCACTACCGTTTCAACGGAACGCGGTACACCGAGGTCCTCCAAATAGGGGTCTTCCTGGGGACGGTGTACGAGGAGCCGCGAACCGGTCTGTATGAGCGGGGAAGCGGCGATTGCCCTGACCAGTGCCCCTTTAAACCGGTAGGCAAAAGGGGGATCGCAGAAAATAACCCCAAAGCTCCTGCGAGCCCGGCGGATGTAGGGTTCCGCGGCCATGAATCGGCACCGGATCCTAACCGGGGCAATGGCCACATTGGTGATCAGGGTTTTCCATTTTAAGGGGTCCTTTTCCACCGCTTCAATAGGGTTTGCTCCCCGGGAAGCCGCTTCCAAGGCGATAATACCGGACCCGGAAAACATATCAAGAAAAGCGCATTGATCCAGATCCCCCAGTTTGGCAAATACCGATTCCCGCATCCGATCCATCGCGGGACGTATGAGCCCTTGCGGAACCTGCACCTGCCGTCCCCGCAAAGAACCACCGGAAATACGCATAGGTCACTCTTTTAAGAGGGCGCTGAGTTCATCGGTGCTGACCACAGGTTCTATAAGGGACTGGTCAGTTTCGTTTCGGGTATCCTCAAGGAGCTTTTTTCGGGTCATGCTATGGGTTTGTAAAAAGGTAACTTTTTCTCGAAGTACGGGAAACCGGAGGACTGAAATATTCCCGGAACCGGTCAAAAATTGGGTTAAAATCTGTAAAAATTGACTTTCTGAATCGTATAAATTAACCAACTGCTCGTTCCGTTCTATCAGATGCGCGTTCTCTAAGAGCCCGTCCAAAAGCAGCCCCAGGATGTCATCGATAAAATCAATATCTTCCATGGTTTTTTTCAGAAACAATTCCGGATCCGGTTCAAGGATAAGCATATCTTGGACCATCCTGATCCTGATATTAATAAGAAAAATATTATCTTCAAAATTAATATGTTTGTTCATATCCTCTAATCTTATCATCGGTATATTTCTGGCATATACCTACGGATTTTTTGCCTTTACGGCTTATTCGGGCTTTACGTGGATACTTATCTGTTCATCCTCCTCAGTCTGCATGAGCATCAAGACCAGGGGCGCCTCAAAGGGAAGGGAAAGCCCATAGACTTCTTCCGCATCGGAACTGAAAAAAATTCGATGCCTTATCACCGGCACAGACTCCGCACCTTCGGCCTCGGAATGGAGAAGATCCAGGGGGGTAATGGCCATATCAACCGCTCCGGTATATCCCCCTGTATCATGGGGAACGGTCTTGATAATCCGCAGATAGGTAAGCCCCTGAAACCTCTGGGCTGAAACCTTCAGGGTATTACCCCCTAGGCTAATCTTCTGGGTTCCTGAAGCGGGAGATTTTTGCTCAGAACTCACTTTTGAGAAGATCATCCCAAACCCCGCGCAGATGAGCATGGATATGAGCAACATGGTATAGGATCGGTTGGCCGTAAGGGTACCGAATAGGGAGGGACCGGTTTTGGGGATATCCCGGTTCATTGCACGTACTGCCGGAGAAGCCCGTTCGAGCCGGTGGGATCGGGAATAATGAAAAACCACCTCCCTATCCAGATTTTCTGGGGGAGCCGGGAATGGCTTGTCTTCCATACAAGCAACCTCCTAAGCACTACAAGGACTTCATGCAGAGCCGCACCATGAAGATAACCAGGCCGCGCCTGCAAAGGCTGCGGCCTTTTCCGCCAACCCGAGAGGATCAATGAACCGGTTCCCTATGGATCGGCCGGTTTCAATGAGCAGCGTTGCCGCTGCCAGGGCACAGGTATACCCGTCAAAACAGGAGCTCCGCTTCATTCGGGCAGCGATGGCTGCACAAAATCCTGCAAGCAAGTCTCCCGTACCTCCGCTGGCTAAAACCGGAACCATACCGTCCACCACGCCGAACCGGCCGTCCGGGCAGGCAATGAACAGTACATGCCCCTTAAACAGGATCACCGCCTGTTTTTCTTGGGCTAGTTTTCTGAGCAAGGGACCCGGACGGGCTAGAACCGTTTCTATGGACACCCCTGCTAAGGCGGCGCATTCTCCGGGATGAGGGGTGAGGATGGCATTTCCGTGAAAAACCCCATCCTTGACCAGGGAGATGGCCTCCGCATCTAAAATAAGGGGAATCCCCTCCCATTCTCGAACCAAAGCCCGATGAAATAACACCGCCCGATCCGGCGCTTTCCCCCAACCAGGACCGAGGAGCAGAGCATCAGGATAAAACCGCGTTTCCTGACCATGCGTATAGACCACACTGTCTTCACCCCCTGCAGGGACCACCATGACCCCTCCTGCAGAAGCGGCCAGGATGGGATAGATGGCGGTATCGGCTATGAGCCTCACCAAGCCTGCTCCTGCGGCTTGAGCGCCTACTGCGGCAATCCGGGCAGCTCCGGTACTCCCCGGTGAACCTGCATGAATTTCCACCACTCCCCGCTGGTGTTTATAGGCATCCGGTTTAATGGGAGGTATCCGATACTGGGCCTGATCCCAGCTGAGGAGTTCCTCCCCTTCAAAGGCATTGATCAGGGCCGGAGGAAAGATCCCCCCGACATGCACGATGGTTCCCCCATAAGACCGGGCAGGAGGATTATAGAGTGCGGCCTTAACCGGTTCTATCGCAAGGCTGCTATCCGCTTTAAGGATGAGCATGGGCTGCTCCCAGAAATCAAAATTCCCTGAGGGCAGGTCTATGGAAACCACCCAGGGCCGCCGGGGGGACCTTGCGGTATAATCCACAGGGGTGAGCGCATTGACGGCCTGTACCATGGCTGCCGCAGTTCCCCTAAGGGGTCCGTTAAGCCCGGTTCCCGCAATACCGTCGATGATAATATCCCTTTCACCCAGGAATTGCTGAGGATCCTTGAGTTGCTTCCAGGTTACAATCGAAACCCCCAGTTTACGGAGGGACCGAAGGGCCTCAGCGTGCGGACTGCGTTCCTCCTCCTGAGGGAGGCGATTGAGCACCACGGTCTGAAAAGATGGTCCTTCTAAACCGCTCATGAGCAGGGTTCTCAGCATGACCATGGCATCTGCGCCGTTATTACCGGAACCTGCTAGAACCAGCATACGAGGGGAGGGACCCTGAAAAAAGGCCGGGTACGATTGAAGCAACGCCGCCGCACAAGCCCGGCCAGCCGTCTCTACCAGGGCAAAGGGATTAAGTCCCCACGAGGCAGAAGCCTCCGCATCCAAGGCTTGGGCAGTTTCTGCCGTAACCAGTTTTACCGGACGAGCAGGAAGAGTTCCGCGGGGTGGTATCATCATAAAGGAGTATCTCCTATCAATTTATCGGTTCGCCACCACACGAGCTTTATGTCCCACGTATCCGCCAAGAGGCCTGAGAGGATCCCGTCCTCGGCCAGATCAAAGGCGTTGAACTGTAATTCATCGGGATCTACCTGGATAAACCCCCGGTGTTGTTCGCCGTTGGCTGTGGAACCAAGGGCTAAAATCAAGATAGCATACCCGGCCTCCACGGGAACGTACAAGAATACCCGTTCCTTTCGGATGACCCCCAGCAGAGAATAAAACAGCTTTACCGGAGTCTTATGGCCGCTTTCGATGAGGGTGGATTCAAAAAAGGGAACTTCGATGGTTCCCTCATAGGAACCGTCTTCCACCCGCATAACCCAAATCACCGAACTGTCCGGTTCACTGCCGGATCGGGTATTGGTGGATGCATCGTAGGTATCCCGGTAATAATCCACCTTGAGGTACAACTTTCGCTCATCCGGCGCCGCCGCAATCGCATCCAAAGAAACCAACACCATATCCCTATCCGGCGGAATGGGGAGGGCGGTATTTTGCAGTTTAACCACATACAGGGACATCCCGTCGGCGTCGAACCAATAGATATTCCAGCCTGTGGGAAGGCGGCATACCACTGCCAATTCGTCCTGGACCGAGGTGTACAGTCCTTCGATTTTCGGGAAGGGGCTGCCGCCAATACCCTCCTGGCCCAGATACTGCACAAAGCGGCCATATTCGTCAAAATGGAGGATCACCTTATTGAGGAGGGCCTTGGACTCAGGATCAAAACGGCGCCCTTCATCGGGAAGCTGGTCTTCCACATACAGATGTTTCCGGGAATCCACGGTGATTTTTCCGGGTGCCTTGAGAGGATAGGTAAAGGCCCAGCGGGTTACAATTTCACCGTCCTTCAAGGGCAGCAAGGTGAGGGGCAGGGGGTTGGTTTGGTCATTATAAATCATAAACAGCAGATCCCCATAGGAATTATACCGGACAATCTTTTCCCCATTACCATCGGAAATATAAAAAAGGCCCTCCCGCATGGCAAACTCAGTCCTCCGGATACCCTGATCCCCCTCAAGGTTATAGAGGGCTATCTGATCTTCCATGCGTCCGATTTTCAGGGTGAACAGGTTTTCCCGGGTAATGGAAGGGAACGATTCCTGAGTACAGGCCCCTGCGAAGAGGCTGCAGAGGATACTTATCAGTACCCAGGGGTTCACGGATAGGCTCATACAGGAACCTTAGACGTCTCAAGGGAACTTGTCAATCTAGGGCGAGGAGGGATGCTACAAGGCAGAACGGAGGACTCGGAAACCAAGGTCACTATACCCTTTGGAAGGGTCTCCTCCATGCCGATAGGTTGAGCGCAGACCCTGAACCGTACTGTTCCAACTGCCCCCTCGGGTTACCCGGACCGGATCCGGGAAAAGCGCCGGGGTCCCGGTTGCATAGCCCCTATACCAATCCCAGCACCACTCCCATACATTACCGGCCATATCATACAAGCCAAGACTGTTGGGAACTTTCAATGCCACCTCATGGGTTTTATTATCGCTGTTTTCAGCATACCAGGCAAGGGACTCAAGATCCGCTCCCTCAGGGTAGACGCCCCCCGCAGTATCCAGTTTTCCCTCCCGGGCCGCATATTCCCATTCCGCCTCGGTAGGCAAACGGTACCCATTAGCGGTAGCATCCGCGTGTATCTCCCCCTCCGCCCAGGAGTACACCGGGGTTAATCCTTCTTTTTGACTCAATTTATTGCAATACTCCACCGCATCATACCACGTTACCTGTTCTACCGGCAGGGCCTCCCCCTTAAAACGGCTGGGATTGTCCCGCATAAGGGCCTGGTATTCTTTTTGAGTTACCTCGGTCTTTCCTATCATAAAACTCCGGATCCGTACCTCATGGACCGGTTTTTCATCTTCCTCACCGGCGGTATTCCCCATTTGAAAGACCCCTCCTTCAACCCATACCAGGTGTTCCGGAACCGCCCCTAAGGCATGGTCCTCCTTGGGGTGTTCCTGATAGGAAGCATCAGGAACCTGGATTATCTCCTTCCTCTCGGCAGGGAGGTCCCCGGTATTTTCCGGTTGGGCCGGTTCAGCGGTCTTTTCCTTGGCTGAAGACGGTCGATTGCTTCTATCCGCCGTACCTCCTCCATAGACCAAAGACGTGAGGAGTAAGCCTAAACCTATCAAGCCCCGGATTTTCATACATTATTCATGATACTATAAACGGCGTATTTTTCAACCGATCCTATCCGTAAAAACTATCCCCTGGGGCAATTCCTCAGAAGCCCTGCTGCGGCTTCCCTGAGTACGTAACCGTAAGCCCGGAAACCGGCCCGGATGGAGGGACGCAAGGTGGTTAGTGAGGCAAATCCGATGGGGATTTGACGGAATGAAGGTTTGATTACGGTAAGGGGAGCTCGGCAAAGAAGAAACAGTCCGCAGTTGCAAGCGGGGTGGGGAAGTCCCAAACCTGGGGGTGGAACTTGAAAACCGGAGTTCAAAGCGGGATTACCGGGATCACGTAATTTTGTGGGTCACGTTTAGGCTTTAGCCCCAGGGGACCTTTTGGGAGTCCCATGGAACTCACGGTATAGCAGCTATACTAAGGGCAAGAGAGGCGGCAGATGCCCACCGTCTTGTCACTAGGGAAGTTTACACGTTACAGTAATCTATGCTTGAAAATTTCATCAAAGCCCTATTCGGTTCCCAACATGAACGGGATCTTAAAGCGCTGTTACCTATATTACACCGAGTCAATGAAAAGGAAGCCTGGGCCGCGGGGCTTCCCCCGGAGGAATTTCCCCGGATGACCAATCAATTCAGAGACCGCTATACCCATGGAGAAAGCCTTGAGGATCTGCTCCCGGAAGCCTTTGCCCTGGCCCGGGAAGCAGCCCGGCGAACCCTGGGGGAACGGCCCTACGATGTACAGGTTCTCGGTTCTATCGTGCTCCACCAGGGTAAAATCGTGGAGATGAAGACTGGGGAAGGGAAAACCCTCATGAGCGTGGCCGCAGCGTACCTGAACGCCATCCCCGGCGAGGGGATCCATGTGGTAACGGTCAATGATTATCTCGCAGGCAGGGACGCGGAATGGATGCTGCCGATTTTCGGGTATTTAGGCCTCACGGTGGGAACCATCCTCTCGAACATGGATAATGCCCGGCGTAAGGAAAACTATGGCTGTGACATTACCTATGGAACTAACAACGAGTTTGGATTTGATTACCTGCGGGACAATATGTGCCGGGACCTGGCAAGCAGGGTACAGCGGGGCCATCATTTCTGTATCATTGATGAAATTGATTCCATCCTTATTGATGAGGCCCGCACCCCCCTGATCATCTCCGGGGCCGCTGAGGATGATACCTTCAAGTTCGCTGAGGTGGAGCGGCTCTTAGGTTCCCTCGAGGAAATACACAAGAAGGAGAACGGGGAATATCCTGACGAGACCCAAGGGGAAGAGGTGGTGGGGGATTATAAGCTCAATGAAAAAAATAAAACCATTTCCTTTAGCAATGCCGGGCTCGCCAAGATTGAGGAAATCCTGCATAAGCGGAATCTCATCAAGGGGGCCATCGTGGATGAAGAAAATTTCGAGTACATTCATTACTTCACCCAGGCGCTGCGGGCCCATAAGCTCTTCCATCTGGATGTGGATTATGTGGTTCAGGACGGGCAGGTTCAGATTGTGGATGAGTTTACCGGCCGGATCCTTCATGGCCGCCGCTATTCCGATGGACTCCACCAGGCCATTGAAGCAAAGGAGCGGATCAAGATAGCCCAGCGGAACCGGACCTTGGCAACCATCACCTTCCAGAACTACTTCAGACTGTACACAAAGATTTCCGGTATGACCGGCACTGCAGATACGGAGGCCGTGGAATTCAGCAAGATTTACAACCTGGATGTGGTGGTGATCCCCACGAATTTGCCGGTGGCCCGGAAGGATGAGCATGACCTCGTGTACTTGAACGAAAAGGAAAAGCTCGAAGCCCTCTGTGATGAGATTGTTAATACCCACAAAAAGGGACAGCCCATCCTGGTAGGGACGGTTTCCATTGAAAAGTCCGAAGTCATCTCGACTCTGCTCACCCGGCGTGGAGTGCGCCACGAGGTACTCAATGCCAAGAACCATGCCCGAGAAGCGGTGATCATCGCGGAAGCCGGGGCAAAGGGAGCGGTTACCATTGCCACCAACATGGCCGGCCGAGGAACGGATATTAAACTGGGAGGTAATCCTGAACACCGTGCCCGTAAACGGGCGGGTACTACGGCAAGCCCAGAAAAATACCGGGAGATGTATCAGGAGGAATACGAGCAGTGGAAAAAAGATTACCAGGAAGTCAAGGCTTTAGGCGGCCTGTATGTGATCGGGACGGAACGGCATGAGAGCCGGCGGATCGATAATCAGCTCCGGGGCCGTTCAGGGCGGCAGGGGGATCCGGGGAGGTCCAAATTCTTCATTTCCATGGATGATGACCTGATGCGCCTCTTTGGAGGGGATAACATAAAGAACATCATGGCCAAGATCGGCATGGAGCCTGGAGAACCCATCTTTCATCCTTGGCTCAATAAGAGCATTGAAAAGGCCCAGAAAAAGGTGGAAGAACGGAACTTTGAGATTCGCAAACACCTTTTGGAATACGATGATGTGCTCAATCAGCAGCGAAAATTCATTTATGAACAGCGAGATGCCATTCTTTCGGATCAGAATCTTAACAAGCGGGTAAACGACGCCACCCGTGATATGGTAAGCGCGGCGATGGAGACTTGTAAAAATACCTATCGCAGGGATCCGGGGAGAGCAATAAAAGACATAACCGAGTATCTTAAAATCAAATTCGGCTATTCCCTGCATCTTGATTCAGGCGGTGGGGGCGAGAAATTGGACCAGCTTGAACAGCAGCTTATCGGAGCATTGGAACAGGACATTTCTGAAAAAGAAGCCCTCATTGGGGAACATAACTTAAACGCCTTCATCAGAATGCAGTACCTCCAAGCAGTGGACCGCAAGTGGCTTGACCATCTGGAAAACATGGAGGCCCTCAGGGAAGCGGTATATCTGCGGAGCTATGCCCAGAAAAACCCGCTGACCGAATATAAAGTGGAGGGTTTCCAGATTTTTGATACCATGATCGACCAGATCCGGGAAGATATTGCCTCCCGGCTGCACCTGGTACGGATTCAGGTTTCTGCTCAGCCCGGAGATCGGGAAACCAAGAGCACCACTATAGCCAGCGCCCAGTCTGCAAGCCACGGGAGCCTTGGAGCCTTTGCCGGGGTAAAAGGCCGGCCTGGAAGCGTTCCTTCCCGTGAACAGTCTGAAGCGGTTACGGTGGTCCGTTCCCATCCTAAGGTGGGACGGAACGACCCTTGTCCCTGTGGGAGTGGCAAGAAGTACAAGCATTGCCATGGAAAATGAAGCCTCCCGTGTTCCGTGAAGCATATCCACAGTCTTTTCCCCGGTTTGACCGCTGCGTCCGGGACCTTACCCATGAACCGGGGAAATCCCCAGAAACTATACACCCCAGGTAAACCATGAAAGAAGACCGAATTGACTGGCATCAGGGGTTTCTCAGTGCCTTAAAACTGGAGTTTCAAGCCTATCAAGATGCCCTGG
>JAITRH010000018.1 GCA_031288495.1 Treponema sp.
GTCCCGGCTTACCCCTTCACGTAATAGAGGCAGGAACCTTGAAAAGCGGCTCCGGGCTTATCACCCTATAGGCTTTAAGCTGTTCCTGGATCTGGGGTTTTACCTGGGCCGCTACCTCAATACCGTCGTCCTCGTATTGTTCCGAAAGGACTCGGCCGCTGCGGTGGAGCAGCCGCGCCAGATCGTAGCGGTCTGGAGGGAACCGGAACCGGGTGATTTCTCCCGAGAGGAGTTCCTCTATACATCGGGCAAGTTCCTCTGTGCCCGTATGGTTTTTTGCGGAAATGAGGACGCTCGCGGTACACCGTTCGGCATACCGCTTCTTAAGGGCCTCCACCGTTTCCCTAGAGTCTACCTGGTCGATCTTGTTCAGCGCGGTAATCATGGGCAGCTTATGGGCCCCCAGTTCCCGGAGTACCGAAAGGGTGGTCTCAAAATACCGATCCGCTTCAGGATCCGATGCGTCAAGCACGTGTATAAGCAAATCTGCACGGTTTACTTCTTCCAGGGTCGAGCGGAACGCCTCCACCAGGGTATGGGGAAGCTGGCGTATGAAACCGACCGTGTCGATGAGGAGCAAAGGCCGCCCGCTTCCCAGCTCAAGCTGCCGGGTAGTGGGATCCAAGGTGGCGAACAGCTTATCCGCTACCAGGGCATCCGCCTTGGTCATGGCATTGAGCAGGGAGGACTTACCCGCATTAGTGTAACCCACTAAGGCAGCCGTAGGAATCCCCAGGCGTTTTCGTTTTTTCTGCTGTACCTCCCGGTTTTGGCGTACTGCCGCCAGCTCCTGTTTCAGCCGATCCAGGTGCTTTTCCACAAGCCGGCGGTCCGTCTCCAACTTGGTCTCTCCCTGACCCTTGGCGCCGTACCGTCCGCCTCGCTGCCGGGCCAGATCCAGGTATTTATGCTGCAACCGGGGTAAGGAATAGGAAAGCGCCGCAAGCTCCACCTGTAACTCCGCTTCTCTGGTCCTCGCCCGATCCGCGAAAATCTGAAGGATCAGTTCTTGCCGATCCATGGCGGCAATGCCGCTGAGGGTTTCCCAGTTCCGTTGTTGGGAAGGACTCAGTTCCCCATCAAAAATAAAACAATCTGCTTCCAGGGCCGCGGCTTTTTTCGCCAATGCTTCGGCTTTTCCGGTTCCCATACCGAATTTGGGATGCCCCTCCCGGATATGCACCTGTTCCTGGGCAACAACCGTAAGTCCCAGGGTATGGCTCAGTCCTGCCAGTTCCTTCGCGAGGGAATCCGCTTCCCCCGGAGTCATGCGCTCATCCCGGATACCCACCAGGAAGACCCGTTTCGGTACGTCTTGGGTTTCGTATAGTTTTCTCATGCTTATGCGGTATACCTTGCTATCTGAAGCGGTTTTCACCTTAAAAAAGGCGTAATACACCACGAGAAGTCTCCTTACGATAGGAACGATCCCGCTATCGTAAGGAGACCCGTCTAATACATACTATACCGGAAATAAACAGCACCATACAAGGCTTGCGTGGGTATCTCCCGGATAAACCCATAGCAATTCCCCGTTTTCACCACCCCAGGATACCCTCCCAAGCCCGAGTATAGGGTTAAAAAGACCACCACGATTATGGCAATCAAGGAAATAATGGAAGAGACCGGGTTCAGCATCATTGAACCGGTAGACATAGCGTTCTTGCGGGAAGGGGGTCTGCATGGTAGACTGCGGACAACCAGCCCCATAGCGGCCTCTTTGCCCCTTCCAGAACCGATCCCGCCTTTACCACCAGTCTGAGGGAAATGCGGTTTTCAGGATACCTATGCCGCAAAATACGGTATGAAAGCCCGTTTTCAAGGGTGCCGGAAATAAGGGCGGGATCGCCTTCCAGCAATTCCCCGGCAGCGGAACCTGTCTTGCCCGCGGTCGCACATCCGGCCAATACAACGCAGAGCAAAAGAACGGAAAGCAGATGTACCGGTTTTTCTTTCATAATGGTCTCCTTATTCGTTATTATACCGTGAGTTTGACAAAGAGAACATAAAAAATCCGCCGCACAGGGCTAAACTTGCCCTGGGGAATCATGGGATCCCGGTAATCCCGCTCTGAACGCCGGTTTCCAAGTTCCACGCCCATCTTTGGAAGTTCTACACCCAGGTTTATAAGCTCCACACCCATCTTTATAAGTTCTACACCCATCTTTGAAAGTTCCACACCCATCTTTATAAGTTCCACACCTATCTTTATAAGTTCTACACCCATCTTTGGAAGCTCTACACCCAGGTTTATAAGTTCCACACCCGAGTTTCCGAACCCCGGTAATGTGTGGGACACCGTTTAGCCCAGAGGGGCCGGGCCCGAAGCCAAGGGCGCCCCGCCCTCCCACCACCCCGGCCTTTCATGGGCATTAAACCCGCCGGCGGGCGCCCCGCCTTCCCACCACCCCGGCCTTTCATGGGCGTTAAACCCGCCGGCGGGCGGGTCGATTGTTTTTTTACGGTCCTTACTCTATAGTAGTGTACCAGGAGTCTTTTATGCTGAGAGCAATGCGTAATATTGGTATCATGGCTCATATTGATGCGGGAAAAACCACTACCACCGAGCGGATCCTCTATTACACCGGGAAAAGCCATAAGATCGGCGAAGTTGATGACGGTGAAGCTACCATGGACTGGATGGAACAGGAGCAGCAACGGGGTATTACCATTCAAAGTGCGGCTACTACGATTTATTGGAAGCATTTTCAGATTAACCTTATTGATACCCCGGGGCATGTGGATTTTACCGCGGAAGTTGAGCGATCCCTCCGGGTGTTGGACGGGGCCGTGGCGATCTTCGATGCGGTCCGAGGGGTGGAGCCTCAGACCGAAACGGTGTGGCATCAGGCAGAACGATACCGGGTACCCTGTCTTGGGTATGTAAATAAAATGGACCGGGTGGGGGCCGACTTTTTTCAGGTATTGGAGGATATTAAGACGAAACTGGGGACTTCTCCGGTGGCCCTGCAGGTCCCTATTGGAAAGGAAGGGAGCTTTGAAGGGGTCATCGACCTCATTACCATGCAGGAAATTCGCTGGGATGCGGCTACCGAAGGAGAACAACTGCTCCAAAGCCCTATCGCCCCGGTTCGGGAAGGTCTTGCCCGGGAATGGCGGGAAAAACTCATTGATGCCCTATCCGGCTTCTCAGACCCCATAACCGAGCAGTACCTAGCCGGGGAGGAAATCAGCCCGGAGCTCATCATCCAGGAATTACGGAAAGCGGTTCTGGGCCGCGCCTTACTCCCCATCTTGGCAGGGGCCTCCCGGCGAAATATGGGGGTCCAGCCCCTGATTGACGCGGTGGTGGCCTATCTGCCTGCGCCGGATGAACGCGCCCCGGCAACGGCCCATCATATAAAAAAAGACAGGGAAGAAGAAGTCACGATTCCCTGCGATCCTGCGGGGCTTCCCCTGGGGCTCGTCTTCAAGATTCAGCATGATCGGGAAGCAGGGAGCCTCTGTTATGTACGGATGTATTCGGGAACCATCAAGCCGGGGACCGGGGTGTTTAACGTGGGAAAGCGAAAACGGGAGCGGGCCAACCGGATCTTGCGGATGCATTCCAATAAATCCGAGCCTCTGGAACGGCTGTCCGCCGGGGACATTGGGGTCATCATCGGGATGAAACTGGCCCAGACCGGGGATACTATCGGGAGTGAAGGCTGGCCGGTGATGCTGGAAAAGATGGCCTTTCCTGAACCGGTCATCTCCGTATCAATTGAACCAAAAACCTTATCGGAGCAGGAAAAACTCAAGGAGATTCTGGCCCTTCTCTCCAAAGAAGACCCTACGTTTACCACCAAAGAAAACGAGGAAACCGGCCAGCTCATCATCTCCGGCATGGGAGAACTGCACCTGGATGTACTGGTTACCCGGATCCTCAGGGAATACCACGTAGGCGCCAAGGTGGGGAACCCGCAGGTTACCTATCGGGAATCGGTGAGCCGCACCGTGGAACGAAGCGAACAATTCTCCCGTATCATCGCCGGCAGGGAAAACGCCGCATCCCTCAGTCTCCGGGTAAGCCCCCTTGAACGGGGTACGGGGAACCGGTATACCTGTGAAGTCAAAAACCGGGATATTCCTCAAGCTATTTTTGACGCCATAGAACGGGGCATCCGGGGGGCTTGGGCCGGGGGAATCGTCCTGGGGTATCCCTGTATTGATGTGGGGGTAAGCCTCACCCATATAGGGTATTCAGAGCTTACGGGTACCGACTTTGCCTTTGAAGCCTGCGCCAGCCTTGGGTTTGACGAAGCCTGCAGGGCCGCTTCGCCTGTACTCCTAGAACCCATCATGGCGGTGAATCTGATCGCTCCCAAGGAATTCATCGGGGATGTGATAAGCCTCGTCACCCAGCGGGGGGGGCAGATCCTGAGCATGGACTCTAAGGTATGCAGCGACCATGTGAAGGCCCTGGCGCCCATGGCAAAGATGTTCGGGTTTATGACGGCCCTCCGTTCCGTGAGCCAGGGCCGGGGCACCTTTACCATGGAATTTTCCCATTTTGCTTTTTCTGCTAAGTGAGCCTTGATTGATTCGAAACACGGACGCGCTCCCTCCGGGGGCTGCGAGAAGATGGGCCAGCGAGACGTCCTGGGGTAGTTTTGATAAACCGGGTATGCGGCGAAGGCTTTCCTATATTACCACTTGATTTTTGCCGCTGCGCTTACCGATATAGAGGTTCTTATCGCTCGCTTCAATACCGGCTTCGGGGTTAGTGATATCAAAGGGGGCAACGCCCACGGTAACGGTAAGACCCAGGGTACCGTTCTGTTTGGTTTTAATCTCCGTCTCCGCCAGTTTACTGCGCAGTTTGTCCATCACCGTCTGCGCATTATAGAGGCTAACATTCTCCATGATGATGAGGAACTCTTCCCCGCCCCAGCGGAAGATCCTGTCGGTCTTCCGGAGGTTGCTTTGGAGAAAATTGGAAAGAAATACCAGGACTTCATCCCCGCAGGGGTGTCCATAAGTATCGTTTATCCGCTTAAAATCGTCAATATCCAGGATTGCCACGCATATATGCAGGTCTTGATTTTTGAGGGTGTTGAAATAGATGTCCGTATACCGGCGGTTGTACAGACCGGTGAGGGGATCCGTATAGATTTGGGATGCCAGTTTCACCAGCCGCCCTTCCTTGACCCCGGAGAGGATGAACTGGACAAAGGTATTGATACTGATCTCAAGGATAGTACCGATCAGCATGATGTATATGTTTACCATGGTCATAAAATGGTTAAAGGATTCGGAAAAACCTATGAGCGGCGAGGTATGAGCGGCGCGTAGCCCCAGAAGGGCGATAAGCCCAAATATAATCAGGATCATAATTCTGCGTATTTTCGCGGTTCCATAGGGAAACAGGGTCAACAGCACGATGATCAATAGAAAGTAACCGACGGTATAAGAAGAGATGCCGCACATATACGCCCCAATAGAAGCGTAGGTGATCACTTCTATAGAAATAAGAAAGCCCCCTAGTTTGTATTTTTTCCCCCTAAGCAATAAAAAGACCGCCATATACACCAACAAGCTCCCACAGTTGAGGAAAACAAAGAATTGGATGTCCTGAACCAGGTAGCAGATCAGAAAAAAGATATGGATCAGGGTGCAAAAAATCAGCGAAGCATAAGAAATCAAACACAAACTTAATTCATCTTCCTGCTGAAAGGGGTGTTTTAACAGGTTTGCAATAAAATGAGTTCGCAGCTTACGAAACATATCTTATATTCTAGTAAAACTGAAAATATCTACAAGGGTACGGCTTGCCTTTTACTTTTCCCTGATGGTATTATATAAGAACTACATATATTAAGAGAGGTATTATATGGCGTATACGGTTAATCAGGCTGAGTGTGCTAACTGTGAAGCATGTGTCAGCGAATGTGAGGCCGGGGCAATTTCCGAGAAGGACGGCGCTCAGTGGATCGATCCCGAAAAATGTCAGGATTGCGGCAAATGTGCTGAAGCCTGTCCCTCAGAAGCTATTGCGAAGGCATAGACTAAGAGGACTTGTGAGCAGTACGGGCAAGGGATGCAGATCCCTTGCCTTTTTTATGGGCTTTGCCTATACTAAGGTGCATGGGGTACTCTGCCCATGAAACAGTTTAAAGAAGCAGGGGACTCTGAGAAAAAGCCGAATTTGTTGCAGCCGCCGGGATGCATCGAATTCCCCGTATTATGAAACTGAGCCAAGCCCTCATACTGCTCATACCGATTATGATGTTTCTGTATAGACCGGCCCCTGCCCGGGGAGCGGAGAGTCTTGAGCTCGGATTTCCCAGGATTTCCCGCTTGGATTCCCGGGACCCCGGGTTTAAGCAGTATCTTGCAGACGTGGAGCTCGCCCGGCGGCGTATTTTTAACCTGGAACGGACCGGAGAGGATCCCGTAGCTATTGCAGAAGCCCTGACCATCTATGCCTATACCCCCCAAGGTACCGAGGATCTGCTGAGTCTTGCAGCCCGGTGTACCATTTCCTATGCCAGTTTGGCAACCCTCAATAGGATTGCCCATCCCGGTTCCCTGGCAAACCGGGGCCCTTTGCTGCTGCCCTCTGCGCCGGGGCTCTTTATACCGGATCCTCCCGAATCGGATCTGGAACAGCTCCTGGCGTCCACGAGGTTGAACGAGCCGGGGATTACCATAACCCTGAATCGCAAAGAGGGTAAGGCGTATTTTCGGTTTATCCCGGGTGCGGATTTTAACCCCACGGAACGGACTTTTTTCCTCCATACGGGGTTTCGCTATCCCTTACGAAACTACCGCTTGACCAGTAGATTCGGCATGCGGGTGAACCCGGTTACCGGCGTTTTAAGAAACCATAATGGCTTGGATCTAGCCGCGCCTCAAGGAACCGAAGTGTACGCTGTCCAGGCAGGGGTGGTTACTGAAATCGGGGAAGACCCGATTTATGGGAAATACATCATCATCCGTCATGGGAATAATTGGGTGAGTCTCTATGGGCATCTGTCCAAAATTGATACGGTCTTGCGAAAACCGGTGGAATCCGGTAGTCTTATAGGTAGAGTAGGGTCTACGGGACAATCCACAGGGCCGCATCTGCATTTTGAGTTACGGCAAAACGGCAAAGCCCAGGATCCAGGCAAATACTTATTTCAAGAAGGAATTCGGTAAAGAAACATGAAACCCAGGTACGGTGTACTGGTTTGGTTGCTTTGCGCTGCTTTCCACCTAGAGGCTGAATCTATACGGGTCTTGATTACCGGGGATATGCAGGTTTCGCTCCATAATCCCGAAGGGGTATCCATGCCCCTTTCTTATGTCAGCTCAGCGCTGATCACCCTCGATCAGGAGGTTCGGTTTTTTAGAGGGATAGCCCTGGAGCTGACCGTCCCCCAAACCTTTCTTCCCTATTATGGGAGCCTGGCTATTGTCTTGTATGCGGATCTGGATACGATTCCAGGTCCGGGTATTGTTGATATGGGAGGACGGCAAATCAGTTTTGAGTTGGTGCCAAATAAAATCCAGACCGTCTATCATATCCCTCTTCGGACAGCTCATGGCTTACGGACCACTCCTTATACTTCGGTTCCGACGGGCATCATCCCTCCCACGGCATTTCCCCTCCTCTTTAGGCTCATGCCGGTTATCAAGGGATTAAGCGAAGCGATCGAGTCCATGGTCTTTCAACTGCAGGTGAAACCTATCCTGACTAATGAGGGGGCGGTCCGGATCGGTTTTCGTTATCCTGAACAGCTTCCGGGGAAACCCTTCATCCTCCTGATTGATGATGTGCTCATTGAGCGGCCTGAGGAAGAACAGCTCTTACGGGAAGGGGAACATCATCTGGTGATCCTTTCCGAGGCCTACCGGAACGAAAGCCGGCGTTTTCTGGTAGAACGGGGTAAAATTCTGGATATCACCATCGAATTACAGGATCCCACTCCCCTTATTAGCTTTGAAGCCCCTGAAAATACCCGGATTTATTTTGACAATGAACCGGTGGAAGACACCCATCGGTCCTATCCCGTGGAACCCGGGGGGCATGAGGTCAGATTTCAGATGAGTGACTATTCGATTATTAGGCCCCTTGTGGTACAGAAGGGAAAAACCTACAAGGTCGCCCTTACCGTGGATGTACTAGTTTCCGAAAGCGAATGAAGATGCGGCAGTTTCAAAAATAAAGGCTGGAAACCGCTTTTCCCGCTACGGTCCGAAGCCGTGGCATGGGAAACGCCGTTTCCCCCTAACCGGATGATGAAACCGGTGGAGATAAAAAGGGTTAAGAATAGGCATGAGGCTGCCGATACTTAAAATATCAGATGTATAGTTCCCCTCCCAAATCACTATATGTCTGATATGCCTCAAGGGCAGGCCGGTGTAAACCGGCCTTTTTTGTGTGCCAGGGGCTTTATGCACCCCTCACCCATGCGGCCTCATGGTTCTACGAGGTTTCCCTCCTGCTCAATGAGCCGCTCGGTTTGATCGTTCATATAGACCCGGATGGTCGGATTTTTAACCAGCCCGTCCAGGTGGATGAGGCAGGGGGCGTCGTTGTCGTAATTCAGCCCTAGGGCAAAATGACAGGTGTGAAAGGCTTTCTCATCCTCCAGCATGTGCCCATCAATACGGGCCTCTGGATTAAGACCAATACCGATTTCCCCGATGTTTCGGGTATTCCTCGCGTACACCTCTCCTGCTCCCGGGGGCAGGGTTCCCGCCTTTTCATATTCCCTGGCATTGGTTTCCGCTAAACTGAGGGTCTCTCGCAATGCTGCAGCCTCATCACCCCCTTGTATGGCCGTGATGAAACCCTTTTCTAAGGTGCAGTGTATGGGCTCTCGGATGAGGATGTCCCGGTCATGGAGACTGATGGAAGCGTCAAAGACGATGATCCCCTGGGCAGTTCCATTTTCGGGGCTGATAAAGGTCTCCCCTGCAGGAAGATTCCCACCCCGGCCCCCTTGGGAGAAGTCCCCGTCATCGGATTTTGCCTGCCGTCCCCGGAGGGAACAACGGATATCGGTCCCTCCGGGGGCGGTGATGTGTATAGACACGGCTTCGTCCAGCGCCGCCTTAACCCAAGCACAGCGGCTTTTCAGCAGTTTATAATCAATAGGCACGGTACGGATGAAGGATTCTACGGTCGTAGCAGGAGACCAGAAGGATCGGCATGTTTTTTCACCGTACAGTTGCAAATGAAAGATATGGTCGTAGTTGACCCCCTGATAGGTGTAGGGTGTGGTGATGCCCTTCTTATCTTTTCCAAGCTTTTCCGCGCTGAGGGAAATAAATACCTCGGGCTGTGCGGAAAATGCCGCAATCACCCCTGGTTCGGCAAAATCCAATTGGGTTTTTACCGGTTGGAAGAGGAGCAAAGGAAGCCCTCCCGCATCCAGGGATGCGTCGTACAGGGCCTCCGCAATGGCCGCCACTTCTGTTTCAGGATTGGTTACGATGAGGACCTGTTCGCCTGGCTTAACCATAAGGCAATTTTGGATGGCAATTCGGGCTGCATCTTTTAGTGATTCAGATAATAATATCAGCGGTTTGTTATAGACAAATTTTGAACGGTTTTTATACATATATTTTATTATATCTTTATTCTGCAGAATTATCCATCTAAGTTAGCCTCGGGAAGGGTGCGCTCATCCTGCTCCTTCCGCTAACCGGTCGATTACCGTGGAGGAAAACCCCTCGTATTTTAGTTTTTGTCGTATGGCGGCCATAGACCCATGCCGGATGGGGTGGTTCTTTTCAAGGTACTGATGCAGCATGGCCCATTCAGTATCCCCGTCCAGAATCCCCAGGAGCGCTTCCTCAGCCGTGGCCCGATCAATACCGCGGCTGCAGAGGGCGGTGATGAGATACCGGGGACTTTCGAGTCTCCGGGCCAGCCGGGCGCGCAACCACATCTGGGCATATCGGTAGTCACTGACAATGGCTTGCTCAATTAAACGGGCAACCACCCGCTGTATACAGGGGGCGGCGTGGCCCCGTTGTTTAAACTTATGGGATAGACCCCGGCTGTTCTGTTCTGCCCTGGCTACCAGACGTAAGGCCTGCCCTTCAGCCCGTACGCAGGAAGCGGCAAACCGCAAAGCCTTTTCTTCCTGGCTAGACAAGACTTTATCCGCTACACAGAGGGCCTTGGAACAATATTCCGGGGGTATATAGACCGATTTTATGGAAAACAAAGACCCGTCTGAAAGCTCAATCCGGTACATCCCGGCCTTCGGATCCCCTAAGGGCCGTGCGGAGACCACCTGCATAGCGGTTTTACCTTATCCGTTCCCACCGGGTTCTTTCACGATTCGGGAGATTTTGAAAGCATTCTCTCTCATACAGGACGGTATGACAGGAAGTTTAGCGTTTGGAGAACTGGAATCGTCTACGGGCCCCAGCTTGACCATATTTCTTCCGTTCCACCATCCGCGAGTCCCGGGTTAAATACCCCTGAGCCCTTAAACGTCCATAATTCCCCGAATCCACTTGACAAAGCGCCCGCGCAAGCCCATGCCGACACGCCTCTGCCTGTCCATGCACCCCGCCCCCATA
>JAITRH010000041.1 GCA_031288495.1 Treponema sp.
GGAACGGATATTTAAGGCACTTCAGGAAGAACAGATAGCGAACAAGCGGATAAGGGTGGTTTCCCTTGATTCACGTTCGGTAAAAGTCCATCCTGACGCTGCCGGGGCAGTAAAAAAAACAGAAAACAGGCCCTGGGGAAGTCCCGTGGGGGGTTGAATACGAAGATACATATGATGGTGGCCGATAACCAGCGCGCGATAGGGTTTATCCTGTCTGGTGGGGAGGCTTCCGACGCAAGCAATGGCCGGCTCCCGCTGGACATCATCGGGAGGATTAAAAACCCCAATGAGGACAGCGCGATATATCTGTTAATGGATAAGGCCTATGAGGACTGGGAAACCCGGCTGCTTGCGTTTGAGTGGGGCTACAGTCCGGTAGTACCTCCTAAAAAGAACCGAAAGAATCCCTGGGAATATGATAAGGGGTTGTATAAACAGAGGAACGAGGTAGAGCGGATGTTCCGGCGGCTGAAAGGGTTCAGGCGGATAGGAACGAGGTATGACAAGCTGGACCTGATGTTTTCCCGATTTATCTATCTTGCCTTATGTATTATCGCCGTTTGTTCATTGATTCCACGTAGCGTGAACAGGCCCTGGTATACTTCTATGAAGGCCTCTCGGTCCCATACCCCGGAAGTTTTATGCGTTTATCTTGTCAAAAACTGCTATCCCTCCGGGGTTATGGTACGGCAGGGGGCCCTTAGGGCCCCTCCTCTAGTTCAGCATACCTGCCACAACCAAAGGCTTTCCCATTTGTATACGTTCATACCGCCACGGCCGCCCGGTTTCGGCGGATTTGAATTACAAAGGTCCCTACCGTAACCGCCAGCAATACCAGTTGGGGAATGAGGGTTTCCAGGGTAGGATAAATACCCAGAATGTCCACCGAACCGATCCATGCCACCGGGGTAACGCCGATCACGTTGCCTTCTTGTAATTCCTTGATCCCTGAACCGGTGAAAGCAATAGACATGATGAAAAGCAGAACGCTTGTACCCAGGAAAAAGGGTTTCAAGGGGAGCTTGATGCTCAAGACCCGGATAAGAAGGTAGATGATGACTAAGGCAAGGCATCCGATACCAAGGCCAAGCCATACCATGTTGCTATAGGTCTGGGTATTTGCGAAGAGGGCCTGGTAAAACAGGATGGTTTCAGCCCCTTCTCGGAAGACCGCAAGAAAGGCGGCAAAAGCCAAGGAAAACATACTGCCTCGATTGATGCCTCGTTGCACCCTTCCTTCTATATAATTCGACCAGGCCCCTGCCTCGGCCTTGGAAACCATCCAGTTACTGACATAGAACAGGACCCCTACCGCTATGAGCATGGTGGCCCCTTCGATGATCTCCTGGTTCTGTCCGGTAGTAGCCCCTGCCAGGCGGTTGAGCAGCCACGCCATACCCACGCTTAAACCCAAGGCAATGAGCGAACCCCAGTACACCGCTTTGGTATTGCTCTGGTTACCGCTCTTCACCAGATAGGCGATGATCGCCCCTACAATGATGATGGCTTCAAAGCCTTCCCTGACGATGATCAAAAGGGAACCGAGGAACACCCCGATGGCGCTTTCCCCCCTGCCGTCCAGTTGGTTTGCATCGGCTCGTAAGAATTCAATCAACGCATCAAGGCCGGCCCGCACTTCCTCTTTGGACGCCCGGTTGTTCATGGCCTTCTTCACCAGGCTGAACTGGTATTCCACCTTTGCGGCCCGGGATCCGGAGATATAGGCCATCACGGTCTTTTCAAAGCCGAACTTCTCATAATACCCATAGTAGGCCACATCCACCTGGGTTTTGGCAGCATTCACATCCCCGGATAGGTATATATCGTAGGACTCATTGATCACATCCCGCATCTCATCGACCATCGCGTTCCAGGATTCAAAAGCCGCAAAGACCGGTGGAGCGATAAGACTCATAAGCAAAAGGATTAAGATAGGTAAAGCTGATTTATTATACATGATTAAACCTCCTGTTAGGCACTGCTAACAGAAACAAGATAGTAAGTTCTAACTTTTATGTCAAGCCCATGGAGTACCGCCGCCCTCGCGGTTGCAGGAGACTCCGGGTCAATCCTGCTGTATCCAGACCCTGCCTGGTATCCCCCTTGACCGGCTTCTCAAAAAGCCGGATCCCGCGTTTCCCCTTTACTCTGAGGTTCCCTGACAAGCGCCGCCTGCCTTTCAAAACCGGCCTTTGGAAACCGCCTCAAGGCGCTACAAGGCCCACAGTTATGGGGAGAGGGATTCCTCACGCTACGCTTCTGCGGCTACTCGGGCATCGCCTTCAAGCGCTCCTTACCAAGAACCGCTTATGGTCTTGTAAAGGTCGAGCCTTATGGCGGTAGTGGCAGCGGTACTTGTGCAATACCGTAGGACTAAACCTGGGGAGCATACCGCGTCCTTTAAAATGGGTAAGCCCCGGCTTTGCCGGGGTATGTGAGGGTATACACAAGCATACCAAAGCATCCAAAGAGCGGATATTCTAGGGGAAATTTCCCCATGATGCTACACAATGGTCCGGTCTTTTGTGGAAAATTCCCGTATGTTTTTGAAAAAACTCCTGAGAATTTTTGAAAAACTCCTGAGAATTTTTTAAAATACTCCGGTGTTTTTGCTCAATGGCCTTCCCGGTATACCGTGCCGCCTTACCATCGGGTACCCTTGACCCATCTCAGCGTTTTATGGCGTAACACGAACGGGATACCGCATGAACCCGGAGCGCCGGAATCCTCAGCGGTCATCCGGCTCTTCGGCCCCCAAGAGCAGCTCATTCCTTACCCCATAAGGAATGACCAAAGTACCTGCCCCTGCCCCGGTTTATCCTGCCTTGCGGTGCTCCTGTAAGCGTGGTAGAATGAACCATCGTTCCAGGAGGCATGAGAAACAATGGCTTTTGCGTTGCATAGTTACCCCGTGGTGTACCGGGCACACTTTAGACAAAATGCATGGAAAGAGGAATACCTTGAAAAACCCCATAAAACCCCCGAAGAAGAAGCCGCGCTGACCCAGGCTGAACAGGAGGCTTTGGCAGATTCCCGTAATTGCTATGGGGATATGCCCTTGGTGAGCTATACCACGCAATACGGGCTTTCGTGCTTTGAAGGGCTTAAGGCCCTGCCCCAGAAAGATGGGGGACTCGCGCTTTTTAGGCCGGACCGGAATGGGGCTCGGTTTTATCGGTCCATGGAAGGGCTGTATATGCCCCCCTTTCCCGAGGCCCATTTCGTGCATGCCTGTGTGGAGACGGTGAAGCGGAATGCGGAGCTGGGATTCCGGCCCCGGTATAACCCGGCGTGGGAGCGCACTTCCTTTGCCGATGCGGATTCGGTCTATATTAGGCCCTTCAGTTATGCCGAAGGGGGCATTGGGGTTTCTCTATCCCGGGAACCGTGGGTTGTGGTGGTAACGAGTCCGGTGAGCAGTTATTTTTCCGAAGGCAACGCCGACGCGGTCATTACCGAGCGGATCCGGGCCACGCCCAAAGGTACCGGCTGGATCAAGGCGGCCTCCAATTATGTGGTTTCCGCGCTGGCCAAACACGAAGCCAATGCCGCAGGTTTCATGGAATGTATCTACCTGGATGCCACCTATCGGAAATACCTGGAGGAAGGTTCCTCGTGTAACATCTTTGTGTATTTACGGTCCGGAGAATTGGTAACCCCTGAGCTGGGGGATACCATTCTTCCGGGGATCACCCGGGCCAGTATCATTGAACTCGCCCGGGACCAGGGGGTGCAGGTATCGGAACGGAAAATCCCCATTGACGAGGTCTTTGCCGAAGGAAAGGAATGTTTTGTCAGCGGCACCGCAGCGGGGGCCACTCCCCTTGAGTCCCTCACGTATCAGGGCAAAAAGGTGGTTTTCAATAAGGGAAAAACCGGAGCCCTCACCGCCATGCTTCGGGACACCCTCAAGGGGATCCAATACGGAACCCTTCCCGATACCAAGGGCTGGATGGTGCAGGTCGGTTAAGGGGCATAACTGCTGCTTTCCGGGGGGTTTGCTGCGCGTCGCCCGTAAAACCGTATACCCACGAATGGGCGTGGGTATACCGTGCAAAGACCGAAGGCACGGGCAAAAAAAGCATCGGTGCGCCCGGCCGCCGGGAAATGGGGAAACCAAGAAAAAGGGGCTATACTAGGTAAGGGGAGAGGTTTTTTTTCACCCCGGCTTCGGACTAAGGTCCGAAATGAGGGCGCTTGTTTTATGAGCTTCGATGCGTAAGGAGGGAGATATGAAGCGGTATAGTATGGGGATAGTGATGAGCATCTTGGTAATCGGCAGTAGTGCGGCCCAAGCGTTCCAGGGCCGCACCATGTACGTAGCGGTAAAAACCGTGGCCTTAAAAGCATCCACCGATTTTTTTGCAGCCGAACGGGGAACCCTGGTGTACGGGAATCCGGTTAGGGTACTGCAAGCAAAGGGGAAATGGGTGGAAGTCCAGTCTGCGGAGCCTTCGGTGCAGGGATGGATAGCCGCTTCGGGTTTGACCTCTAAACGCATCATTGCATCGGGGACAAGGACCTCTGCTTCGGCTCAAGAGCTGGCCCTGGCGGGGAAAGGCTTCTCTGAAGAAGGGGAGATCCTATACCGGCAAGAGGGCAGCCTGGATTATGCCGCCATTGATGCCATGGAAAACTTTAGCGTTTCCGACCAAGACTTGTATACCTTTTTAATTGACGGTCATTTGGCCCGGGGGGAGTAAATGCGGGTAATGCCATGGTATGTTATTTTCTGTTTTATGGCGCTCGTCCCCCTTACCCGAGGAGCGGCTCATGGAAAGCAGGACAGGCCGCCGGATCAGGACCTCCAGTTCCTCCAAGAGGATCTGGACAGCGGCTTCGCCCAGATGGACCGGGCCTTCAATGAGGAAGAGGAACTGAGCCCTGAAGAAACCTACTATCTAGGGAGGGCCGTGGCGGCGAATATCATGGAACACTATACCCCCTATGGGGAAAACCCCACATTGACCGCCTATCTCAATCTCATCTGCCGGGCTCTGGTCCTGAATTCCCCTAATCCGATTATTTTTAATGGGTACCATGTCCTGATCCTTGACAGTCAAGAGATCAATGCCTTTGCCACTTCAGGAGGTCATATCTTGGTAACCCTGGGTCTCCTCAATGCCGCTGATTCAGAGGATGCCCTGGCCGCGGTTATTGCCCATGAAATTGCCCATATACACCTCCGGCATGGGGTGGAACTGATACAAAACATGCGTCTTACCCAGGATCTTTCCGCATTCGGAGATCGGGCGGCAGGTATCGCTTCCCGGGGAGCTTCGACGGAAGTCCCCGGGAACCGTTTTGCCGCCGCGGTCCGGGAAATGGTGAACGCCCTGGTGGTACATGGGTATGCCCAAGCCCAGGAATTCGAGGCGGATGCTCAAGCCCTGGCCCTTTTAGCCGCTACAGGCTATGAGCCTTCCGGCCTTATCGAGGTTTTGCAGGTCCTGGAAACCACGCAAAGGAGCCATCCTGGGGGTTTCAACCAAACCCATCCTGCACCGGCTCTGCGTATAGCCCAGGTGGAAGGGATTCTTGGTAAGTACCCTGTCCCGGATACGCGTTCATTCCGGCTGTTCCGGTATAGCACCATACGGAGTGAATAGCCGTAAAGAACCCATGGCGCAAAAGAAACCGAGAAAACTACGAGCTGCCCTGAGTATCACGGTTTCGGTGTTTGTGGGGCTGAGCGTATCCGCTGCAGGGGGCTTATTTGAGTATCTAGAATACAAAACCTATGACCTGCTGGTTGGCCTTTTGGCAGCATCCACCGGGCCTTCGGATGCCCTGGTACTGGTGGTGCTGGATCAGGACAGCATTGATTGGGCGCAGGAATATCGGGGCTGGTCTTGGCCCTGGCCGCGGCAGGCCTATGGGGACTTGCTTGAGTACATGCATACCGCCGGGGCCGCTTCCGTGGCTTTTGATGTACTTTTTTCAGAGCCTTCGGTATACGGCCCTGAAGATGACGAGGCCTTTATACGGGCTTCGGCAGACTTCGGGAGGACCGTACAGGCGGTATTCTTCAGTACCCAAACAGGGAAAGCGGTCTCTTGGCCTGCGGATACGGATTTCCCCCTATTCCAGATCGAAGCGCCTCCGGTGGATACCTTTAAGAGGCTGCTTCCCGGGTTTGAGCTCCTCCCGGGAGCATCGGGGGTAATCGGCGCCCAATTCCCCATAGATGGAATCCGGAATGCCGCAGGGGGTATCGGCAATATAATGGGAAAAGCCGATGCAGACGGTATATTCCGGCGGGCTACCCTTTTTACCTTTTTTGATGCTAAGGCTGTGCCGGGTCTTTCCGCAGCTTCCCTGCTTGCAGCCGGAGCCCCGGAAGGGATCCGCTATAACGAAAAAAAACGGCTTATTACCTGGGGGGATTACACGGTTCCGGTGGATACAAAGGGCAGAACCTTGCTCCGTTTCCGGGGAGACCTGGATCGGTATATCCCCTATAGCGCCGCGGCAGTGCTCCAAAGCGCCGAGGCCTACCGGAACGGAGCGGAACCCCTCTTAGGTCCTGAGAATTTTGCAGGAAAGTATCTGCTCTTTGGCTATTACGCGCCGGGACTCTTTGATATTTGCAGTACCCCTATTTCTTCGGTGTATCCGGGAGTGGGCATGCATATCACCATGCTGGACAACCTCTTGCAAGGGGATTTTATTCGCGAAAGTCCCCTGTGGGTGGGATGCTGCTTAAACCTGGGCGGGATCATCTTGATGAGCCTCTTGGCTTTATATGCTGGCCCTATTCCCCTCGTGGTGAGCGGCGGCCTGGGGATCCTCGTGGTGATATGCGGCCTTGCAGGGTTTGCCTATTATGCCCTGGATCTGTGGATCCCGGTGGTAGCTCCCGTAACCGGTATGGGTATTACTTTTCTCACCGCCATCCTCTATAACTACGCCACCGAAGGCAGCCAGAAACGGTTTATCAAGTCCGCCTTTAGTCAGTATTTAAGCCCTGCGGTGATTGAACAACTCCTGGCCAATCCAGAACGGCTCAGCCTCGGCGGCGAACGCCGGGAAATCAGTATCTTTTTCTCCGATATTCAGGGGTTTACCGCCATCTCGGAAACGCTCGATCCTGCAAAGCTCACGGAACTCTTGAACGAGTACCTTTCTCTTATGACCGATACCATCCTGGACTCGGGGGGAACCATTGATAAATACGAGGGAGATGCAATCATCGCTTTCTGGAATGCTCCGGTGCCTTATAAGGATCACCCGGCCCGGGCGCTGGAGGCTTCTATGGCATGTCAACAGCGTTTAACAGAACAGCAGGACTTTTTCTATAGGAAATACGGCTGTTCCCTGCTGACCCGGATCGGCCTTAACACCGGCTATGCAGTGGTAGGAAACATGGGTTCCAGCAAGCGCTTTGATTATACCATGCTGGGGGATGCGGTGAACCTGGCCGCCCGGCTTGAAGGGTTAAACAAACAATTCGGTACCTATTTGATGTGTACCGAAGCGACCTTTACCCATGCCGGGAAGACCGGTTCCTTCTGGGGACGTAAACTGGCCCAGGTGGTGGTGATAGGGAGAAAAGAGGCGGTTACGGTTTATGAGCCTATGCCGCACCGGGTATTTGCCGAAGCCCAGGGGATGCTCCGGCGTTTTGATACAGCCCGGGACCTTTTTTACCAAGGCCGCTTTGCCGAAGCCCTTCCCCTGTTTCAGGCGCTGGCTTCGGAGGATAAACCTTCTTTTTATTACGCGGAACAATGCGCGTATTACCAGAAACACCCTGCGGCCTGGAAAGGGGTTTGGCAGGCAAGTACCAAGTAAGAACATGGTACCCCGGGGGCCTCGGCCACCTAGTCCGAGGGGGTCTCGGCCACCTAGTCCGAGGAGGTCTATGCTACCTAGTCCGATCTTTCACCACTTCCTGCTGATGAGCAGGGCGCTGTTCAAACGTTTTTCTTCCATACCCCTGCGGACCGCATCGGGGATCGTGGGGTTTCTCTGTTGGCTTTTTTGTTCCGCCCTTATCGGTTTTGTTATTGGAGGTATGCGTGACCGGGCGCGGCTCATCCGAGATAATGACAATGAACAGATCCTCAGCGCCCTTTTTGCCAGTTTCAGGGACTATGCGGATCTAGGGGCTGCCATTGAATCAAGCCCGGTGCTCAAAGAACGCATAGCCGGCTTTGCCCTGTATGGCACGGATCTTACCCCGGTTTACCGCTGGGGAAAGGTTCCCCTGGTTTTCGATGAAAGGATCCTGGATAATCGGCAGCGAAGCCGATTCGGCCGGTATACCATCCCGGACAAAAAAGGGCATCAGGTTACGTTCATTTTATATGCCGATTTTCCCCCGCCTCCGCCGCGCCGGAACGGGGAAACCCCGCGCCTCTATATGAACCAGGATTTTTTCTTACATCATCGATCAGGGAGACGGTATATTTACATTGATATCATGCATCCCGCGTATTGGCGGGTCCAAACCTTTACCACGGTCTTGTTTCCCCTCTGTTGCCTCGTGATTCTGGGCCTGTTTTTTTACATCCGCCATTTGTACCTCCGCAACCGGGAATACCGTAACCGGATTGAGGCTCAGAAAAACCTCGTGATGCTGGGGACTGCTGCCAGCACCTTGGCCCACGAAATCAAGAATCCCCTCCTTTCCATCCGACTCCAGACCGGGATTCTGCGGAAACTCTTCCCTGATAAGGGGCAGGAAGAGGTTGCCATTATTGATGAGGAGGTGGAACGCCTGGCTGCCCTGATATACCGGGTGAATGATTATCTCCGGGAAGCCGAGGGGCGCCGGGTTTCTCTGAACAGCTATACGTTCCTAGCCGAAACATCCCGGCGGCTCTGTGGCAGGAATATCCTCCACGATGAAGCGCTCAAAGAGGGGATGATCCGCATGGATCCCCATCGGGCCCGTTCGGTTTTTGAAAATATCCTGCGTAATGCCCTGGAATCGGGGGGGCCTCAAGAAGCCATATCCGCCTCCATCACCCGGAATAACGGCGCTGTGGTGATCCGTATCAGTGACCGGGGACGGGGGATCCCTGAGGAGGATCTGAAACGGGTGTTTGATCCTTTTTTTACCCGCAAGAGTACCGGTACCGGTATCGGCCTGTCTATCAGCAAACGGTTTGTGGAAGCGGTTCAGGGATCCATCACCGTGGAAAACCAAACAGCCGGAGGAACGCTGGTCACCATCACCCTGCCTGAGTATACTACTTCCCATGGATAAAGCCCGCCGGAAGCGGTGAGGTAGGATGTGTATGATGCGTGTATTAATCGTTGATGATGAACGGAATATCCGGCTCTCCCTGCAAAAATACCTCATCTTGGAACATATTGATTCGGAAAGCGTGGAAAGCGGCGAGGGGGCCATCGAATATCTTACCCAAGCATCCTTTGATGCGGTGATTGTCGACCTTAAACTGCCCCGTATGAGCGGTCAAGGGGTATTGGAATGGATCCAAAGCCAGGGGATTCCTGTTCCGGTGATCATGATCTCCGCCCATGGACAGATTCCTGATGCGGTCCAGGCATTACAAGCCGGGGCTAAAGATTACCTGGTAAAGCCCTTTGACCCTGCAGAATTGGTCATCAAGCTCCGTTCTTTGGTGGAACCCCGGGATGCGGAAAAGGTCCCCGGGAACCCCCCTGTTTCGCGGAAGAGCGCCCTTATCGGCGCCACTGGGGTGATGGAACGGCTTTCAGTCCAGATCGATAAGCTTGCCGCCACGAATGTGACGGTGCTCTTAACCGGTGAAAGTGGAACCGGCAAGGAAGTAGCCGCCCGGGAAATTCACCGCCGAAGCGCCCACGGGGATGAACCCTTTGTGGCGGTGAATATCGGGGGTATGCACGAAGGACTCATAGAGAGTGAACTCTTTGGCCATGAAAAAGGGGCCTTCACCGGAGCCCTGACCCGGAAGCAGGGGCTTTTTGAGCTTGCAGGCAGGGGCTGCCTTTTTCTTGACGAAATTGGGGAAATGCCCATGCCCTTTCAGGTGAAGCTCCTCCGGGTCCTGCAAGAACGGAACATCCGGCGTCTCGGCGGGCTTAAGGATATTCCCTTTACTGCCCGGATCGTCTCCGCTACCAACCGGGATCTGGAGGCTATGGTCAGGGAAGGCCGCTTTCGGGAGGACCTCTACTACCGGATCAACGTATGCAGGATCGAACTGCCCCCCTTGCGGGAACGGCGGGAGGATATTCCTCTCCTGGCGGATCACCTGCTTAGGAATCTGAGTTCCCGGATGGGGCGTCCTAAACCGAATCTTGTTCCAGAAGCGGCGGCGAAACTCTGCTCCTATTCCTATCCAGGTAATATCCGGGAACTGGAAAATATGCTGGAACGGGCTCTCATCTATGGGGATGGAAAGAACATACGGCCTGAAGACCTGGAACTCCCGGATCCTAAGGCGGTGAAAAAACGGGAAAACCCTGAAAGGCTTTCCCCTCAATCCCCTGGGCTGGTGGCGCAGGAGAATAGTGCATTGGGATCCCTTGAAGAGATTGAACGGGAAGCTATTCGGGAAGCCTTGGCCCGTTGTCAAGGAAACCGTACCAAGGCTGCTCAAGAGCTTGGCATAAGCCGGAAAACCATTTTGAATAAAATTAGAGCCTATGGGCTTTCCTGCTAAGAAAGGGATTACTTTCTTTCAAGTAGTGCGGAGGGGCGCCTTCCATTTCCTTGCAGAATTCCTCGGGCATCCCTCTCCTTCCCTATCGTCTCGTCCTTTTGAAAAACCGCCCAAGGATTCTTTCAAAATCGCTCAAAGGTTTTCTAAAA
>JAITRH010000065.1 GCA_031288495.1 Treponema sp.
GGAACTTTTTATTGAGGCACATCAGCTTGTTATGGGAGTCCATCCGATGGTGATTTGCCCCTTCAACCGGTGATTCCGTCCCAGGAAAGTTCATGCAGGGCAGGCATGAAACCGAAGCGTACCTGCGGTGAAGCACGACCTAAGCCGAGGCCGGACCTCTAGCCCCATACCTGCCCATACCCCCTAATCGTAGCGCTTTACCATTTGACTTGCGGAACCTCCCTCGCGTATCTTAATTATAGTATGATAACATTATTAGAAAGACGTAACAGATTCTTAGGAAGGGAGGAAGGTGCGTATGCCCTTAGCCTTAGTTAAACCCGGTGAAGTCAACTCCATCAAGAAAATCGGCGGCCGGGATGATATAAAGAAACGGCTGGAAACCCTCGGTTTTATCGTAGGCGGCGTTGTTACGGTGGTTTCCAAAATCAACGGAAATATGATTGTCCATGTCAAAGATTCCCGCATTGCTATCAGCCGGGAAATGGCGAATAAAATCATGGTATGATCCAGAGGAGAATCCTATGCGAACCTTACAGGATGCAAAACCCGGGGAAACCGTCCGGGTGCTTAAGCTCCACGGTCAAGGGGCGGTAAAACGCCGGATCATGGATATGGGGATAACCCGGGACGCGGAAATCTTGGTCCGCAAGGTCGCCCCTTTAGGAGATCCCATAGAGGTGCATGTCCGGGGTTATGAACTGAGCCTCCGTAAAGGGGACATTGCTATTATCGAAATACAATGAACGTCCGGTCATTGGGGTAATATGGTGTAATAAGGAGCATACCTATGGTTGTAAAAATCGCTTTAGCCGGTAACCCGAACTGCGGTAAAACCACCTTGTTTAACGCCCTCACCGGGGCAAACCAGTTTGTGGGCAACTGGCCGGGAGTTACGGTAGAAAAAAAAGAAGGCCGCCTCAAGGGACATAAAGCGGTAAGCGTCATTGACCTTCCGGGGATCTATTCCCTGTCCCCCTATTCCCTGGAGGAGGTGATCTCCCGGAACTACCTCTTGGAAGAAAAGCCCGAGGTGATCCTCAATATCATTGACGGGACCAATCTGGAACGGAACCTCTTTCTTACCACCCAGCTTTTGGATATGGGAATTCCCGTGGTGGCCGCGGTAAACATGATCGACGTAGTGGAGAAGACCGGGGATGTGATAGACCTGGAAGCCCTTGGGAAGATCCTGGGTTGCGAAGTCCTGGCTATGTCCGCATTAAAAGGCACGGGAGTCCGGGAAGCCGGAGAGGCTGCGGTCAGGGCCGCGGAAAAACAGAAGGGAGCCCTTGGGGTCTGCCGTTTTTCCCCGGCGGTGGAGAAGACCCTGGACCGGATCATGGCTTTGCTGGAGCATCAGGTTCCCCCGAGGCAGCGCCGTTTTTGCGCCCTCAAGACCTTTGAGCGGGACCCCAAGTTTGCCGAAAAAGTGCGGCTTCCCGAGGCGGAAGCCCTTATCCAAGAGGTGGAAAAAGCCCTGGGAGATGACGCGGAAACCATCATCACCGAGGAACGGTACCGGTATATTGCGGGGATCCTCCCCAAGGTGCTCAAGAAGCAATCCCGGGAGAACCTGAGCCTTTCCGACAAGATCGACCAGGTCGTAACCAACCGCTTTGCCGCGCTGCCGATCTTTGCGGCGGTGATCTTCCTCATCTATGGTATCTCGGTAAGTACCGTGGGAGCCTGGGTAACCGATTGGACCAATGACGGCCTTTTCGGTGACGGCTGGCACCTCACAGGGGGCGGCGCTTATGCGGAAGCGGCGGAAGCCTTTGAAGCGGGAGCCGTGGAGGAGGAACCTGCGCCGGAAGACTTCGGTATCTGGGTACCGGGGGTACCGGTGGTGGTAGCGGGCTGGCTTGAGGCTGCGGGGACTGCGGAGTGGCTCAACGGTCTCATTCTGGAGGGGATCATCGGCGGTGTGGGCGCGGTTTTGGGTTTTGTGCCTCAGATGCTGGTCCTCTTCTTCTTTCTGGCTGCCCTGGAAGCCTGCGGTTACATGGCCCGAATCGCCTTTATCCTGGATCGGATCTTCCGGCGCTTCGGTCTTTCGGGGCGGAGTTTTATCCCCATGCTGATAAGTACGGGCTGCAGCATTCCCGGGGTCATGGCATCCCGAACCATCGAGAGCGAACAGGACCGGCGCATGACCGTGATGACCGCTACCTTCATGCCTTGTGGGGCGAAGCTCCCCATCATCGCCCTCATCTCCGGTGCGGTTTTGGGGGGCGTGTGGTGGGTTGCGCCCAGCGCGTACTTCCTCGGAATCTTCTCGGTCATCCTGTCGGGGGTCATCCTCAAGAAAACCAGGATGTTCGCCGGAGATCCCTCGCCCTTTGTGATGGAGCTTCCCGCCTACCACCTCCCCACCATCACCAATATTCTGCGGAGTATGGGGGAGCGGGCCTGGTCATTTATCAAGAAGGCGGGGACGGTGATCCTCATCTCCGCCGTGGGAATCTGGTTCCTTTCGGGTTTCGGCATTACCGAGGAGGGTTTTGGTCTCGTGGAAGACCTCAACGACGGGCTTTTGGCAACGGCGGCTAAGGCCATCGCCTGGATCTTCGCGCCCCTCGGGTTCGGAACCTGGAGCGCCACCGTAGCGACCATCACCGGCCTTGTGGCCAAGGAAAACGTGGTAGGTACCCTGGGGGTTCTCTACGGATACGCCGAAGTTGCCGAGGACGGCTCGGAAATCTGGGATACCTTTGCCGCCAACTTTACCGTGGTTTCCGCCTATGCCTTCCTCGCCTTCAACCTCTTATGCGCTCCCTGTTTTGCCGCTATCGGCGCCATCAAACGGGAGATGAACAACCCCCGGTGGACCTGGTTCGCCCTGGGATATCAGACCGCCTATGCGTATATGATTGCCCTCATCATCTACCAACTGGGGAACCTCTTTTCCGGGGGCGGCTTCGGCATCGGTACTGTATTCGGCTTTGGGGCTCTGGCGCTGCTCATCTACCTCATCCTGCGAAAGCCCTCTGCGGCAAAGGCTAAGTCCTGTCCCGGCTCCCAAGGGACTGCGGCCTAGGGCTTGCGGTGAAACCGGTGAGGGTAACAGAGAACGTATAGTAAGGAAACAGGATGATTTCATTTATTGCAGAAAACCTTTCTACCATTATTGTCGGCGCCCTGGTCTTGGGACTCATAAGCGCGGCCCTGGTGAGAACCATTCGCAACTACCGTAAAGGCAAGTCCCCCTGTGGTTGCGGTTGCGGCTGCGACGAGTGTTCCAAGACCCGCAGGTAAAAATCCGCGTAATTTGTGGACCCTGGAGCTTATGGTAATACAGAGGTATACTCAAAACATATTTTTTAAAAAATCGGCCGCCCCTTTGCGGCGGTAAATAGTTAAGAAGCCCGCATACACCGAACCGAATAGGCAGGCTTCTTGACGCTGCGGCCCAGGCTGCCGCCGCTGCAATGCTACCCAGAAAAGGTAATTATCCTACTGGGAGGAAGACCGGTGCCACCCGTTTGAAAAACGGCCCGGGCCCTTCGGTTTCAGGCTTTGATGCATCCGGTTCAGCCCGTCCTTGCAGGGCAGGTCTACCAGTTTCGATACTTTGCACGACGGCAGGCTTGTCCCGCCGTACCCTATTATTTTATTTCAATAATTTTTATTTACAATTTTAATACATACCTATTATTCCATTATAATTATTTGCTTCATCTATTAATGGCCCTTTTAGTCCCATCGTAAATGCTATATTACTGCTTCTTATTGACAATAATTTATCGTTTATGTTTAAACATAATTCATG
>JAITRH010000078.1 GCA_031288495.1 Treponema sp.
ATTTTGTCATGACGAAAAGGAGTAGCCATGGTATTGCAGGATAAGAAGGCCCTGGTTACCGGTGCTTCTCGAGGCATCGGGAGAGCCGTCACCGAGAAGTTTCTTGCGGAAGGAGCGGAGGTGTGGGGGCTTGGAACCAAGGAACCGCCGGATCTGGAAACATGGATTACCCGGGCTCAGGGGAAGCTCCATTGGGCCTCTGCGGATCTGGCTTCCTTGCATTCGGTAGAACCTATCATTCAAGCGCAGCTTACCGCCGCCGACGGGTTCGACATCGTGGTGAACAACGCGGGAATCACCAAAGACAACCTGTCCTTTAGAATGAGCCTTGAGGATTTCCAAAAGGTGCTGGACGTGAATCTCACCGCGGCTTTTCTGGTTGCCCGCACGGTCGGCCGGGACATGATACGCCGAAAAAAAGGATCCATCATCAATATGTCCAGTGTGGTGGGTATCCACGGTAATGGAGGCCAGGCCAACTATGCGGCCAGCAAGGCCGGGCTTATCGGTCTTACCAAGTCCTTGGCCCTGGAAACCGCAAGCCGGGGAATCCGGGTCAACGCGGTAGCCCCCGGCTTTATTGATTCGGATATGACCCGGGCCATGCCCGAAGAGGCAAAAGAAAAAATGAGGGATCATATTCCGCTGAAACGGCTGGGAACCCCTGCAGATGTGGCCGCGGCCATCCTGTTTCTGGCTTCCGATGCATCAGGGTACATCACCGGGCAGGTCTTGGCGGTGGATGGGGGGATGTTTTGTTAACCGGGGATGTGAAGGGAAGGGATGCATAGATGAAGCAGAAGGTGGTGGTTACCGGCATGGGGGTGATTTCTCCGCTGGGCAATTCGATTCAGGACTTTGAATCCGCGCTTAAAGCAGGTAAAAGCGGTGTCCGCCGGATTACCCTGTTTGACCCTGCCGGTTTTGAGGTAACCATTGCGGGGGAGGTTAAGGATTTTGATCCTTCCCGCTGGATCGATAAAAAAGACGCCCGTAAGATGGCCCGGTTCACCCAGTTTGCGGTGGCTGCGGCAAAAGATGCCCTGGAACAGGCCGGCCTTGTGGAGCTTACGGAAAAGGGCCGCAACCGGCTCCTCAGCGATCCTGAACAGACCGGGATAGTCCTGGGTAACGGCATCGGCGGCTTTGAGGTGGTTACCGAATCCTTCCACAAGCTCTTTGATCACGGGCCCCGGCGCATGCCGCCCCTCACCGTACCCCTTATGATCGGAAACGAAGCCGCAGGGAATGTGTCCATCGTCTTGGGCAGTAAAGGCCCTGCCTTTACCCAGGTAACGGCCTGCGCCTCGGGAACCGACGCCCTGGGGCAGGCCCTGGATCTTATCCGTTCAGGCCGCTGCGCGGTGGTCCTGGCCGGGGGAACCGAGGCGTGTATCGTACCCTTTGCCGTCGGCGGGTTTCAGATGCTGAAGACCCTTTCTACCAAGCGGAACCATGAACCGGAGAAAGCCTCCCGGCCCTTTGACGCGGACCGGGATGGGTTTGTCCTGGGGGAAGGGGCGGGTATACTGGTGCTGGAAAGCGAAGCCCATGCGGTGCGCCGGGGAGCTTCGATACTCGCGGAGTTTGCCGGGTATGGAGCTTCTGCCGATGCCTATCACCTCACCGCGCCGGATCCCTCGGGGGAAGGAGGGGGCCGGGCCATTGCCCTGGCACTCCGGGATGCGGATCTTGCCCCGGAAGGGGTGCAGTATTACAACGCCCACGGTACTGCTACGGAGATCAACGATCCTACGGAAACCAAGATGGTGAAATACGCCTTTGGGGATCATGCCTATAAGCTCAAGGTATCGAGTATCAAGAGCATGACCGGTCACTGTATTGCCGGCAGCGGCGGTTTTGAAGCGATTGCGAGCATCTTGGCAATCCGGGGGGGCTTTTATCCTCCTACCATTAATCTGGACAAGCCGGATCCTGCCTGCGATCTGGATTATGTGCCCAATACGGCCCAGTACGGCCCTATAGATGCGGCGGTTTCAGGGTCTTTGGGCTTTGGGGGCCACAACGCCGCGGTGGTATTCAAAAAATACCCGAAGGTCTAAACCCCTCTCATGACGTGGGGGCCTTTCGGCCCCGGTACCCTTTCCCCAAATCCTCAGGAGTAGCTATAATAAGCGTATATGCATGTAGAAATCATAGAAACCAATGCGGAGGGCTCCAATGAAATTAAGGCCCTGCTGCCCCATCGAGAACCCTTTCTTTTTGTGGATGCAATCCTCAAGGCCGATCCGAAGCGGATCGTCGCAACCCATGTCTTTACGGAGTATGAATTCTTTTTTCAGGGGCACTTTCCCCAGTATCCGGTGGTGCCCGGGGTCATTCTGATAGAAACCATGGCCCAATCCGGCGGAGCCGGTTTGCGGAAGCTCGGTGTGCTTGGCGGGGACGCCCTCTTTTTTCTGGCCTCCGTAGACAAGGTTAAATTCCGCCGCCAGGTACGTCCTGGAGAGGAGCTTCGCGTGGAGATCGAGAACCTCAAGGTCTCCCCCCAGATGATAAAGCAAGCGGGTAAAGGGTATATCGGAGCGGAGTTAGCCGCAGAAGCGGAATGGCTCTGTGTCGTAAGGAGAAATCCATGATTATTACGCCCATGGTACGGAATAATATATGCCTTAACAGCCACCCTCAGGGCTGCGCCGAGGCGGTGAAGCGGCACATTGCGTATATCCGTCAAACCCTGGCAGCAGGGGAAGGCCCTTCCGCACTGCAGAAGGACCAAGGGGGCATTCCAAAGCTGGTCCTGGTCATCGGCTGTTCCACCGGTTATGGCCTTGCAAGCCGGATTGCGGCGGGGTTCGGCTACGGTGCGGCTACCCTCGGCATTTCCCTGGAAAAGCCCCCTTCCGCGAGCAAGCCGGGAACTCCCGGGTATTACCATAACCACACCTTTGACCGGGAAGCGGTAAAAGCCGGGCTTATCGCCAAGACCCTGGATGGCGATGCCTATTCGGATGAGCTCAAAGGTGCGACCGTGGAAGCTATTCGGGCAAGCGCCGCCGCCGCGGGAATCCCCCCAAAACTGGACCTCATCATCTATTCCCTGGCTTCCCCGGTCCGAAGGGATCCCGCCGACGGGGTCTTGTACCGCTCGGTTATCAAGCCCATTGGACAGGCCTATGCAGGGAAAACCGTGGATATGATGAGCGGGAAGATCACCCCGGCCCGGGTAGAACCGGCTACAGAAACAGAGATTGCCCATACCATAAAGGTCATGGGCGGTGAAGACTGGGAACGCTGGATCCATACCTTGGCCAAGGCCCAGGTTCTCTCTCCTGCAGTGCGAACCGTGGCCTATACGTATATAGGGCCTGAATTCTCCTGGCCGATTTACAAAAACGGCACCATAGGCCGGGCCAAGGAAGACCTGGAACGCGCATGCCGGGCCATCAACCGGTCCTTTGTTGCCGCAGGGCAGCTTAAGGCCCGGAGCTGGGTTTCGGTAAACAAGGCCCTGGTAACCCGGGCGAGCGCGGTGATTCCCGTCATTCCCCTGTACGTGTCCTGCCTTTTCAAGGTGATGAAAGCCCGGGGCCTCCACGAGTCCTGTATAGCCCAGATTGCCCGGCTGTACCGGGAGCGGCTTTACACCGCAGAAGCCCGGGAAGATCCCCGCCAGGTTCCGGTGGATCCCCAGGGCAGGATTCGCATGGACGACTGGGAAATGCAGGAAGCGGTCCAGCACGAGACCCATAGGCTCATGGAAGAGGTTACCGAAGAAAATATCCGTGCGATTACCGATGTAGCGGGATTCAGGCATGATTTTCTTGAAGCCCACGGGTTTGAGGTGGCCGGCGTGGATTATGCGGCGGATGTGCCTTCTTGTATCCTCTCGTCATGAGGGTGGGTGTGGTAAAGCGGGTGTATCAGGATGAATGATTCCTTAATTTTAACGTTACTGGATAAATTCAGCGCGAGTTCCGTGGCTGAATTGGATTTACAGGATGGCACGGCCCACCTTATTCTCAGAAAAGCCCAGGGCCTCCATGATACGGGGCCCTTGGGCCCTGACCCGGGGCATATTCCCCGGATCGGTTCAAGCCCCGCGAAGTCCGGGGCTTCCGGTTCTCCGGATACCAGGGGGGCCGAAGCTCCCATGGAAACCATCACGAGTCCCATGGTGGCCACCTTCTATGCCGCTTCTAGTCCCGATACCCCGCCGTTTGTGAGTCCCGGGTCTCGGGTCAAGGCGGGAGATACCCTTTGCATCCTGGAAGCCATGAAGATGATGAACCGGTTGGAAGCGGACTTTGATTGCGAAGTACGGGCAGTCCACGCGGGGAGCGGGGATCTGGTCGAATACGGTCAAGTCCTGTTCGAGGTCCAACGGATAAGCCCGTCCCCATGAAGGACCTTCCGGGGCTTTGCGGGCGCCCATTCCTTGTACGGGAACTTAAGGGGGATGGAATAGGGCGGGGCCCTTATGAATAACCCGGGTACCGGAGGGAGGGAGGATGATTAAACGGCTGCTGATTGCAAACCGGGGGGAAATTGCGGTGCGTATCATACGGACCTGCCGGGAAATGGGTATTGAAACCGTGGCGGTGTATTCTACGGCGGATCGGGAGGCCCTGCATGTGCGCTTGGCGGATAAAGCGGTCTGTATTGGACCGCCTCCTTCGGCGCAGAGCTACCTCCTGGGAAATAACCTCATCATGGCGGCGATACATACGCAGTGCGATGCGATTCATCCGGGGGTAGGCTTTCTTTCGGAAAATCCTGGTTTTGCCCGTTCGGTGCTGGATACGGGTCTTGGATTCATTGGACCGGATCCCAAACTGATTGAGCTGTTGGGGGATAAGGTTAAGGCGCGGGCGACGGCGCAACAGGCGGGTCTTCCCGTAACCCCGGGCACTCAAAGGACGGTGGAAGCCTATACCCAGGCCCTTGAGGCCGTGGGGGCCTTGGGGTTTCCGGTTATCATCAAGGCCGCGGCCGGGGGCGGCGGTAAGGGTATGCGGGTGGTCAGGACGGAACAGGAATTACCGGAACTGATGGCCATTGCCCAGGCAGAGGCGGCCTCCAATTTTGGGGATTCCCGGGTTTTTATTGAACGGTACCTGAAAAACCCCCGGCATGTGGAACTCCAGATCCTTGCCGCGGGGAATGTGGCGGTCTTGGGAGAACGGGACTGTTCGGTTCAGAAAAACCATCAGAAACTCATCGAAGAAAGCCCTTCCCCCGGGGTGAGCGAGGGTATGCGGGAACAGATGGCCCGGGGAGCGGTAAAACTCTTTCAGGAGCTGGGTTACCGGGGGGCGGGAACCATCGAATTTCTGGTTCATGAGGAGGAATTTTATTTTATGGAAGTAAACGCCCGCCTTCAGGTGGAACATCCGGTGAGCGAATGCATCACCGGTACGGATATTGTGCGGGAACAGATCCTCGCCTGCACTGAGGGGCGCATGGAAATCGATCCCAAAGCAGTACAGATCCGGGGCTGGGCCATGGAGTGCCGTATTAATGCCCTGAGTCCCGGCAGAGTTACGGACCTCCACGTCCCTGGAGGTCCCGGGGTTCGGTTCGATACCTGTTTGTATACGGGCTGTATGGTGCCTCCCCATTATGATGGGATGGTAGGGAAACTCATTGTCCATGGGCCGAATCGGGAACGGGTTTTGGCCCGTATGGATCGGGCGTTGGCAGAGCTCCGCATTGAGGGCATACAGACCAACCGGGCAGAACAGGGGAGGATCCTCCAGGAGCGGCGTTTCCGTTCCGGCTGTTTCGGTACGGCCTATTACGAAGAACTGGAAAAGCGCCTTCCCAAGGAGGCTCCCCATGCGCGCTGAGCCCTGTCCTCTCTGCAAAGTTCCCTATAGCCCCGAAGCCATTGAAGAGGCCCTCAAAACCTGTCCGGCCTGCGGGTATCATTACCGGATGGAGCCGGTGGAGCGTATCGCCTACCTGACCGATCCCGGGACCTTTCACGAATTTTCTGCGAACCTGCGGTCCCGTAACCCCATCGATCTCTCCGGGTATGAGGAAAAGCTCTCCGAAGCGGAAACCAGGTCGCAACTGAAAGACGCGGTCATCACCGGAACCTGTCTCATAGAAGGGAGAGCCCTCATCCTTGGGCTTATGTCCTTTGCCTTTATGGGAGGCTCTATGGGTTCGGTGGTAGGCGAAAAGGTCAGCCGGGCCCTGCTCAAGGCCGCGGAGGAACGGCTGCCGGTGGTGCTCTATACCACTTCCGGAGGCGCCCGGATGCAGGAGGGGATATTCTCGCTTTTACAGATGGCCAAGACCGCCAGTGCTGCGGCGGAACTGGATAAGGCGGGGGTTCCCTTTTTCATGGTGCTCTGCGATCCCACTACCGGGGGCGTTACCGCTTCTTTTGCCATGCTGGCGGATATTACCCTCGCCGAACCGGGAGCGCTCATCGGGTTTGCGGGCCCCCGGGTGATCGAGGGAACCATCCGGGCAAGCCTGCCTGAGGGGTTCCAGCGGGCGGAATTTCAGCAGGAACGGGGGTTTGTGGATATGATTGTTCCCCGCAAGGATCAGCGCCGGGTCCTCGCCCGCTTGCTGGATCTGCATAACCGCCTTCCCCTGCCGGTTTCCGTACCAAAGGAGGCCCTGGGATGACTAATCCCGGTATGACCGCGCTGCAAGAGAAGGTCGAAGAATTACGCAAACTGGTCCAGGAATCGGGTATTGACGCGGATGAAGCCCTGGAAGCCCTGGAGGGAAAAATCCAGGCGGGAGCCAAGACCGAAGCGGCCTGGAAGCGGGTTGAGCTTGCCCGTCATCCCCAACGGCCCTATGCCCTGGATTACATACACCGGATTTTTACCGGTTTCATTGAACTCCATGGGGACCGTTTCTTTGGGGATGATCCTGCCCTGATAGGAGGGCTTGGCTTGCTTGAGGGCCGGCCGGTTACCATTTTGGCCAACCAGAAGGGCCGTACCCTGAAAGAGAATATGTACCGCAATTACGGCATGGCCAATCCTGAGGGCTACCGCAAGGCCCTGCGCCTTGCCCGGCAGGCGGAGAAATTCCGGCGGCCCATCGTTACCTTTGTAGATACCTCCGGGGCCTATCCGGGTTTAGGCGCAGAAGAACGGGGCATTGGGGAAGCCATTGCCCGGAACCTCCGGGATTTCAGCCAGCTCAAGACCCCGATAGTCTGTATCATCATTGGGGAAGGAGGTTCCGGGGGGGCCTTGGGGCTGTGTGTCGGGGATAAGATTTATATGCTGGAAAACGCCATCTATTCGGTGATTAGTCCCGAAGGATGCGCTTCCATACTGCTGCGGGACGCGGCCAGGGCAAAAGATGCCGCCGCCATGCTCCGGATCACCAGCGACGATCTTATGGATTTCAAGGTGATAAACGGTATCATCCCGGAACCTCCCGGCGGGGCCCACCAGGATCCGGCCGCTACGGCAGAAGCTATCAAACGGATCCTGGTGAAAGAGCTGCAAGACCTGGGAGGCCGCAATCCATCGGTGCTGGTCCGGTACCGGAACCAGAAAATCCGCAAAATAGGCCATTGGAACGAGGGGCTTGAGGGTTTACCCTAAGCGGGTCTTGAACATCCCCGCATCAGGGCCGCCGGCATGTTCCAGGCGGACAGGTACGCCGTAGCCCGTGGGTTTCCGTATAAACCGCTTATGGGTGGAGGTCCCAGGGTAATTTGCTTCGCAAATTACCTAAGGAGTTTCACTTCGTGAAACTCCACACGTCTAGCATAGAGGGGACACCCTTAACGAGCGTGTGGGGGACACACCCAATTAAGGGCTTGATCGTGCCACGCCTAAGGGCTTGATCGTGCCACGCCTAAGGGCTTGATCGTGCCACGCCTAAGGGCTTGATCGTGCCACGCGTAAGGGCTTGATCGTGCCACGCGTAAGGGCTTGATCGTGCCACGCGTAAGGGCTTGATCGCGCCGCGCCTAAGGGCTTGATCGCGCCACGCCTAAGGGCTTGATCGCGCCACGCCTAAGGGCTTGATCGTGCCGCGACCGGCATGGAGGGGTCCTGCCTAACGAGCGTATAGTAGAACACGCTCCACCTAAAGATGCCATACCCGCCTTTTTACGCGTCTCCTGTATCGGGGTGTACATTGCATAGGGCTTGTTCATAATCGATCAGGGTGGTGATGCTCGGCGTGGTACCGCAGACCGGACACCGGGGATTGGCCGTGAGTTTTACCTTCCGAAACTCCATAGCCAGGGCGTCGTAGGTGAGGATGAAGCCGTGAAGGAGTCCTTCAAGGCCCAGGAGGTATTTTAAGGCTTCCGTAGCCTGCAAGGTGCCGATGACCCCGCCCATGACCCCCAGCACCCCTGCCTGCCGGCAGGTAGGAACCTTGTCCGGGGGAGGCGGATTTTGAAACACACAGCGGTAACAAGGGCCTTTCCCCGGAATATAGGTCAAAAGCTGCCCCCGGAACCGGATGATGCCCCCATGGACAAAGGGTTTTCCCAGCATCACGCAGGCATCGTTGATAAGAAATTTGACGGGGAAGTTATCCGTTCCGTCAATGATAAAATCGTAGTTTTTATCATTAATAATATCCGTGATATTGGTGGAGTTGATCCATTCGCGGTAGCTTACGACTTCCACATCGGGGTTCATCTCCTGAATGGTTTCTTTGGCAGACTGCACCTTGGGTTTTCCTATATCCCCGGTGGAGTGGATGATCTGCCGCTGCAGGTTAGAGCGATCCACCACGTCCGCATCGGCAATACCGATAGTGCCGACCCCTGCCGCGGCCAGGTACATCGCCGCCGGGGCTCCCAAGCCTCCTGCACCGATGATAAGCACCCGGCCTTCCATGAGTTTTTTCTGTCCCCCCACACCCACCTCTTTGAGGATGATGTGCCGGGAATACCGTTCCAGTTGTGCATCGGTAAAAGCCATAGGGCCTCCTTCTTCTATAATAACCCGGGCTTGAGGGAATACCGGGGGTCCGCCAGGGCACCCCCTTTTTCTCCCGGTCAAACCCAGGGATGAGGATACGCTCACCCACAGGGATTTTATACCCCGGGATTCGTCACCTGCGCCGTACCACGCCCGCCTTTAACGACCAGGAGCCGGTACGTACCGTCGTCGTTTCGGCTTACCCCGAGCACCTGGTGTCCCTCATCTTTGAGGCTCTGAGGGACATTTTGCATGGCTTCCCCGGGGTTAAGCCGTACTTCCAGTACCTGTCCGTCTTCCAGTTCCTCAAGGGCTACCTTGGTTTTGACAAAGGTAAGGGGACATACCACGGCGGTGATGTCCACCTGGGCATCTATGGGGGGATCCGCAGGCTTCATTCCAGGGCCTCCTTGAGTTTTTGTTGTAAGATTCCGGGGCCGACCCGGCTGAGGGTTTTCCCCAGCCGTTCCCCGCTCTGGGCATAGGCCGCAAAAAAACCAAGGACCGTATCCGCTGCCTTAAACACCTGGTCCTTCTCAAAAAGCAGGGGAACCAGGGAGATCCCCGGTTGAATGGTATTGCCGAACATGCCTCCCAGGAACAAGAGATACCCCCGTCTCCCGTGCCAGGCATCGGAAGGACAGGATTTGACGCATTTCCCGCAATACACGCACCCCGCGGCATTAAACGAAAGGGCAGCCTGGCTCACGGTAATTACCCTGGCAGGGCAGACCGCCTCACAGAGCCCGCAATAGGTACAGGCCGTACCCTGCCATTCAGGGAAAAGCCCCCCCTTCACGCCCAGGTCATTTTCCTCGGCTTTAAGGCAATTGTTCCTGCAGCCGGTGATACCGATCTTGAACTTGTGGGGCAGTTCCTGTCCAAAATAACGGGCGTCCAGTTCCTGGGCAAGCTCGGCGGTTTCAATAAGACCGCTCGGACAGATATGGGATCCCTGGCAGGCGGTAATGGTTCGTACCCGAGGACCGCAGGCTCCGGGCTGTAAGCCCACCGTAGCCAGTTCTTGTTTTATAAGGTCTATATCCCTCAAGGCGACAAAGGGGATCTCCACTCCCTGCCGGGAGGTAAGGTGAATATAGCCATGACCATACCGGTTCGCGATATCACTGAGTTTCGCCAACTTATCCGCCGTGAGGTGCCCTCCAATCACCCGGAGACGGAGGGAGAACCGGTCCTTTTGGACTTGCCGCATGAATCCCCCTTTTTTAAGGAGTCCGTAATCAACCGCTGCCATACTGTTCCTCCATTCGTATACCCCTTCCGGCTACCCTGGTCCGTGAGGCCTTTGCCCCATGACCTGGTGTGCCGATCCTAAGCCTATAGGCAAGGAGCATAAAAGTCTCTATAATACGGCTATATGTTAGCAGATCAGGGTACTAAAATCTATCGGTTCAATAGGATAGGACTACCGCCGGTAAGCCTGTGCATCATACCAGGATACGCCTATGGATTATAAGCACGCGGGGGTCCACCTGGAGGAAGCCTACCGGGCAGTAGCGCGGTACCGGGAATTGGCCGCTCCCACCCTGCACGCTGCCGTACTGGGAGGCATCGGCGGTTTTGCCGGTCTTTTCTCCCTCAAGGACTGGATTTCCGGGGCTCAAGCCCTGGAGGAACCGGTCTTGGTTTCGGGTACCGACGGGGTTGGTACGAAACTGGAACTGGCCTTCACCATGAAGCAATACGATACCCTGGGGATCGACTGTGTGGCTATGTGTGTCAATGATATCCTCTGCCATGGGGCACGGCCCCTGTTTTTTCTGGACTACCTGGCCTGCGGAAAACTCGATGCCCAGATAGCCGCGAAAATCGTGCAGGGAGTGGCGGTGGGGTGCAGGGAAACCGGAACCGTCCTCTTGGGAGGTGAAACCGCGGAGATGCCCGGTTTTTACCCTGAAGGACGGTACGATATTGCCGGTTTTGCCCTGGGAATTGTCGATCGCCGGCGTTTGGTAGAGGGCAGCAAAATCCAAGCGGGAGATGCCCTCATTGGTATTGCCTCTTCAGGGGTCCACTCCAATGGGTTTAGCCTGATCCGTAAGGTTTTGCCTGATTGGGAGGAAGACTTCGGCGGTATGCCCATTGGCAGGGCCCTCCTTGAGCCGACGCGACTCTATGTCAAACCGGTTTTGGGCCTCATGGAACAGATCGAGATTCGAGGTATGGCCCACATCACCGGCGGCGGGTTTTACGAAAATATCCCCCGGATCTTCGCGGGGCGCCCCTTTAAGGCCCTGATTCAAGAAGGAACCTGGCCTATCCCCCGGATCTTCGCGCGGATTGCTTACGGTGTGGCCGAAGGGAGCCTTACCGGCTCAAAGGCAGAAGAAGCGGGAGCGGCTTTACTCAAAACCCAGGGGAACCTCAAACGGATCCTCTTTAATACCTTTAATATGGGTATCGGCTTTGTCCTGGTCGTGGCACCCGAAGATTGTCTCAGGGCAATCGAATACCTGGATAGTCACGGGTATCCGGGATGGGAAATCGGCAGGGTCCTTGCCGCAACCGATCGCCATGAAGGGCTCTGTTTTACCTAAGCCCTGCAGGGGTGAAGGGGTACGGATGGTGGTGCTGGTTTCCGGGAAGGGCACTACCCTGCAAGCCCTGATCGATGCGGAACGCCAGGGCCGTCTTGGCGGCGGAAGGATTGCGGCGGTTCTTACGGACCGGCCAGGGGTGTATGCCCTGGAACGGGCCAGGGTTGCGGGAATTCCCGTATATACGGCCCAGAACCTGCAGGGGAAATCCGGGCAGGCGCTTTCAGACTGGATCCTCCATAGCGCCCGGACTATAGAAGCGGATCTTATCATCTTGGCGGGCTTTCTTTCTATCCTGGCGGGAGACCTCCTCAGGGTTTATAAGGGGAGGATGATCAACCTGCACCCCAGCCTTTTGCCTGCCTTTGGGGGACCGGGGATGTATGGGGAACGGGTGCACCGGGCGGTACTGGCAGCGGGAGCGGGTGAGTCCGGTTGTACGGTCCATATCGTGGATGCCGGTACGGATACGGGGCCCATCCTGCTGCAGCGCCGGGTTCCGGTTTTGCCCGGAGATGGCCCCGGGGATCTGGCGGAGCGCGTGCACCGGGCGGAATGGGGAGCGATAGTGGAGGCTACGGAGATCCTGGTGAGCCGGATCCGGGAGGAGAAGGATAATCCCCTGACCTGTACGCTTTGAGGCTGTTGTAAAAGGGATCCCTACACCCTCGTTGGGTGGGACTCCCACACCCTTGTTGGGCGGTATCGCGAATGTGTAGATCGGCCTTGTTTTTACACCGGAGGAGGTTTCATGACAAATCGTCATAGAGGGGGTATACTAAAGCATATGAATACGGTTATGGCCGCAGGACTTGTCTCGGCACTGGCCTCTCTGTGTACGGGGTGTATTGATGTGTATCAGCATATCACCAGAGGCCTCAAGGAAATCGAGCATAACACTTTGAAGATCACCATCTCTAAGATGATTCTGGAAATGTCCGGTGAATCCCCGGATTATGATGCCTGGCTCGAAGCAAACCGGGGAAATACCGACATTGATACCTACGGTGCCCTCAACGCCCGTATTGAAAAAGTAAACGATGACCTGGATTTGGGCTATGTAATCACCATGAACCTGGATTATACCGATACCGCAAGCAGGGATCTGCTCGACAGGACGGATTTCATCCCGGTATACGCGGAACAGTATACGGAAATTCATGGTACCGCATTAAGCGATGATGATGACAGGGAAATGAATGAAATGGCCCTGGCTTTTTTAAGTACCGGGAAGTACCGCTTGTCCATGAGTAAAACCTGTATCGGCACCTTAAAACGGGTGCGTATGGCAGGTCCCGCGGAAGGGTTCGCCGATATAGCCTACATTGATATGGGGGATGCCTATCTCATTGAAATACCGATTCTCTATTTTTTTAGTAACGATACAACCATCAGGTTGTATTCGGTATAAGGTATGGGGAGTCTCATGCGGTAAGAGGCTTTTTCAAAAGGGCAGATGGTGAAAAAGCCTGGTGAGTTTATGTTAATTGAGGAGGACACTATGAAGAAACGGGCACTTATCAGCGTGTTTAATAAAGAGGGCATTACGGATTTGGCAGCTTTTTTGACGGCATCAGGGTGGGAACTACTCGCCACCGGCGGTACCTTCCGGTACCTGCAGGACCGGCAGATTCCGGTGATTGATGTCCAAACCGTAACCGGTTTTCCCGAATGCCTTGACGGCCGGGTCAAGACCCTGCACCCTGCCGTGCATGGAGGACTGCTCGCCAAACGCCAGAATCCGGCGCATCGTGAGACCCTGGAAAAGGCGGGTTTTGTCCCTATTGATTTGGTCTGCGTCAACCTGTATCCCTTCTCTGAAAAAGCCCGGGCCGGGCTTAGCCATGAGGAGACGTTGGAGTTCATCGATATCGGGGGAACCGCTATGCTGCGTTCGGCAGCGAAAAATTACCAGGAGGTGATCGTCCTCTCGGATCCTACGGACTACCCAAAGGCAATCCGGGCCTTACAAGAAGGGGATCTGCCACAGGACCATCGTAAAGCCCTGGCAGGTAAGGCTTTTGCCCTGACTTCCGCCTATGACGGGGCTGTTGCCCGGTATCTCCTTGAGGAACCGCTTCCCGCCTATTTGCCCCTGTCCCTGAAAAGGGTCCAGGTCCTCCGGTACGGTGAAAATTATCATCAAGCCGCTACCCTGTATTGCGAGGCGGATAATCCCGGCGCTTTTGCGGCTATGCAGCAGCTTTCAGGAAAAGAGTTGAGTTATAACAACATCCGGGACTTGGACCTGGCATGGAAGGTGGCCTGCGCTTTCGGCCTTCCCGCGGATGGGACCCCTCCTTTGGGAGAAGCGGACCTCGACAGGATCGTGCCCGACTTCCCCATGCTGCCCCCGGTTTGCTGTGTGGCGGTGAAGCACAATACTCCCTGCGGTATTGCTTTAGGGTCGAGTCTCCTCGAGGCATATACCAAGGCATATGACTGCGACCCGGTGTCCATTTTCGGCGGTATTGTGGGCTGTAATGCGCCGGTGGACGCTCCCACCGCGAAGAAACTGGTAGAGTTGTTTCTGGAAATCATCGTGGCTCCTGATTTTGATGCGGAAGCCTTGGATATCCTGAAACAAAAGAAAAACCTCCGGATCATGAAGGCGTCTTTCAGCCCCCGGCAAACCAAGGAGTATATTTCCGTGGATGGGGGCCTTTTGGTGCAGGATACGGATCAGCAGCTGCTGGAACGGTGGGAAGTGGTAACCAAGCTCGCTCCTAACCCGGAAGATAGAGCGGATATGATCTTCGGCATGCGGGCGGTACAGTATGTCAAATCCAACGCGGTGCTGGTGGCAAAAAACCGGGCCGCTCTGGGTATAGGCGCCGGGGAGACCAACCGGATCTGGGCTGCAGAGCTGGCCCTGAACCGGGCCCAGCGGGTCATTGTGGCCACCGCGGTCGCGGGGACCGACGACGGCGCGGCTCCTCGGGTTCTTGCCTCGGATGCCTTTTTCCCCTTCCCGGATGTGATTGAGGCGGCCGCGGCCGCGGGGATCAAGACCATCATCCAGCCTGGCGGTTCCCAGAATGACCAGCCTTCGATAGAAGCCTGTGATAAGCTGGGACTGGCCATGGTCTTTACCCGTATCAGGCATTTTAAGCACTAACCCTCCGGTAGGCCCCTAAGGAGCATGGGGCCGAAGAAAAGGAACGGTAACCGATACGGAGGGAGGGCTTTTCTATACCCTTCCCGGGGGGTTTTACCTGCCGTCCTATGAGGGCTATGCGGTACTCCAGGGAGGTATACTCAGGTCTTTCCCGCTTTCCCCCCGGCGGGGGCTTTGATGGGAGAGAACCTAAGGCCTCCTGTTCCCCGCCCTCGGACTTCATGCTCCCTTAGCCTCCCCTAGATACGCGGTGATAAGAGAACCTAAGGAATTCTCATGGATCCGGACGATGTTCATCTCCCGTTCCACGCTGGCCGGGGAATCTGACGCATGGGCGGTATTCACCATCACGTTGCTGCCGAATTCTCGGCGTACCGTACCTCCCGGCGCTTTGAGGGGATCTGTAGGACCGAGGACATCCCGGATCTTCTGAATTGCCTTTTCCCCTTCATAGATCAGGATCATACATTTCACGGTCCCCGGCTGGCGGATATCCTCCGGGGGGCACGTATTCGGCTTCGTGCCTGCCATAAACCCGATGATCTGGGCGAATTGATCCTTGGCATATTCCCTGCCCACATGCTCGGTTAAGGCCTTTTCGGTTTCATCGCTCAAGCGCAGCCCAAACTCCTTTTCAAGCAGTTCTTTGGCCTTTTTTCCACACCGGGGGGCGAGTTTTTCCTGTAAGGCCCCCTCTACCGGGCCATAGAATTCCAGGGCTTCCGCCAATGAAAACCGGTGCACCTTGACCCCTACGATCCGTAAGCCCGTCCGGGAGAACATATCAATGATGGTTCCTGGTTTTGACGACGCGTATTGCCAGTTATCCGGCTTAATAATCACCAGCGTCCGCTCAATGTTCTGAAGGTCCGGGTAGCCAGTGGGGTTGATGATGTTCTCTTGGCCTTTAAGAAACCGGGCAAAGAGTTTCAGATCCCTATCTGCCCATACCTGATCCCGAGGGGTCATCACCGCAGGCTCAAAATAGGTAAGCTGCTCAGGGTGCTCCGAATCGACGATCAGGTCCGCATAGGTATCCCGGATGGTCTCTGCGATAATAGCATCCTGTTCCCGGTGTTCCTCATGCAGATGGCCGCAGATGGCGCTCAATTTTTCACAAGGGTTCTCTCCCCGGAATAACAGCACCAGGGCAAGGCGCTTCCTCTCACCTGCCGGGGCAAAGTTCCGCTGGGTATACTCCGCCAAAAGGGTAAGGGATCCGGCGGCATTCTGTTCCCGTAAGATCGCCGCATAGGCCCTCACCAATTCCTCGTCCGGGGCAATCATCTGGGCTCCTACCAGTTCCAGATCCACCTGGGAAAGCAGCCGGGAAAGAATACCGCCGGTTCTGCTTTTAGCAACCGTATACGGGGTTACCATGACGTATGAGAGCGCTTGTTTCATAATACACCTCCAGGGGCTGAGTATATCCTTTGTTTTAAAAGCATACCAGACAGGTTTACAGGGCCTAGTTTCATGCGTCCCCACACCCTAGGTAGGTGGGACCTCTACACCCTAGTTGGGTGGGACTCCCACACGCTAGTAGGCCCCGGCCCCTGGGGCTAGGTGGGTGTGCCCCCACACGTTAGTTGGGTGGGACCTCCACACCCTAGGTAGGTGTATCCCCCGGTTACTAGTTGCGTAGGTACTTTGCGAAGCCCATTACCCTACGTCCGCGCATACAGGCATTTAAAATTATATTTCCTTATATAATAAGGATTTACCCGGTACCCTACAGGGGAGCAGCGGGCACTTAATGCGGTATTTTATACGGAATGACGAAAGGGCATAGGGCTGCCCCGGGTTACCGGCGAGTACTTGACGTCCCAGGAGGATTATCCTATGCTCAGGGTTAAGGTTTATTAATGCGTTTAATCACGACTGTTCCACGATGCCGGAGACGAAGTCTATGGTAATTGCTATCGACGGTCCTGCAGGTTCAGGGAAAAGCACCGTTGCCAGGCTTTTAGCTGAAAGGTTGGGGTACACCTATGTAAACTCAGGAAACCTCTACCGGGCCATTACCCTGGGCTGTCTGCAGAACCAGGTGGACCCCGCCGATCCTGAAGCTGCCTTGCATTACGCAAAACAGGCGGTCATTACCTGCCAACGCGGAGCGGTTTACCTTGAGGGGGAAGAGGTATCGGCCCTCCTCCATACCGATGTTATTGACCGGTATACGGCTCCCCTGTCAGGGATCGTGCCTGTCCGCCATGTAGTAAACGGCCTCATCCGAAAGATTGCCGGAACCCTGGATGTGGTGGTGGAAGGACGGGATATGACCACGGTGGTCTTCCCCCATGCAGAACATCGTTTCTATTTAGATGCGTCCTTACCGGAGCGGGCTAAGCGGCGCTATGAACAGGGCGTATCAGATCTCAGCCTCGAAGCAATCCGGGAATCCATTGCCCGGAGGGATAGTATCGACCACGGTAAAGCCGAGGGAAGCCTGAAAATTGCTCCGGGAGTGATTGTTTTGGATACTTCGCTCTTGACCATCGAGCAAGTTTATGACAAATTAATAGAGAATATTACCATAGAAGGATCAACCATGGCCCAGATGGAAGTGGAATCGGACACGAGTCCGATGGATGAGTCGAATAACTCCACCGATAACATCCAGACACAATTACAGGAAGAGTATCTTAAATCCCTTGAACAATTGGAAGAGGGGCAGATCGTTGAGGGTACCGTGATTCAGGTTACCCAAGATCAGGTATTTGTTGACGTAGGTTACAAATCGGAAGGCAAGATTCCGATTACTGAGTTTACGGAAATTCCCCAGGTGGGGGATGCCGTATCGGTTATTCTCATTGCCAAAGAGAATAAATACGGAGAAGTGATTGTTTCCAAGCAGAAAGCGGATGTCAAGCTGTTTTGGAAAACCCTCAGGCAGGCCTTTCAGGATCATACCCCGGTGGAAGGAACCATCGAAACGCTCGTCAAGGGCGGGTATGATGTTACTCTTGGCGGAGGGGTTCATGCCTTCCTCCCCATTAGCCAGTCCGATGCCCAAAAAGTGGATAAACCGGAAAAACTCCTGGGTATGACGGTTTTGTGTTATATAGAGCGTCTGTATTCCGATGGGAAGGTCAATATTGTGGTAAATCGCCGCAAATGGCTTGAGGAAGCAATCGAGCAGAAACGGAACGACTTCTTTGAGAACACCCCTATCGGGACTGATGTGATGGGTGCCGTTAAAAGTTTTACCTCCTTTGGAGCCTTTATCGATCTTGGCGGTTTCGACGGGCTTTTGCATATTAATGATATGAGCTGGGGCCATGTAACCCGACCCAAGGATTTTGTGCGGAAAGGTCAGGAGATCTGCCTCAAGGTGATCCGTCTTGATCCGGTTGAGAAGCGTATCAACCTGTCCTTGAAGCACTTTAGCGACGATCCATGGGTGCATTTTGAAGATAAGTACCATGTCAATGATATTGTCCGGGGAAAGGTTACGAAGCTTACCGAATTCGGGGCCTTTATCGAGTTGGAGGAAGGGATCGAGGGCTTGGCCCACATCTCTGAGTTTTCCTGGATCAAGAAGATTCAGCGGCCTGATGAAGTGGTGAGTATCGGGGATGCAGTGGAATGTATGATCCTCGGTTACGATCTCCAGGCGGGGAGGGTCTCGCTGGGCTTGAAACAGGTTACCGCTAATCCCTGGAACAATGTCGAGGATCGCTATGCGGTAGGAACTCGGTTAACTCGAAAAGTGGTCAAGATCACCAATGTAGGCGCCTTCATTGAGCTCGAAGAAGGGATTGACGGACTCCTTTTGGGGGAGGATATTTCCTGGACTAAAAAGGTTAAACATCCGGGCAGTGAACTGCAGGTGGGTCAGGAGGTGGAGATCATGGTGATCGATATTGACCGGGAAAACCGGAGCATCCGGCTGGGGATCAAGCAGCTTACCGAAGACCCGTGGCAGAGTTTTGCCAAAGCCTATAAGCCAGGCTCCTTCGTGGAAGGAGAGGTATCTTCGGTTACGGACTTCGGGATTTTTGTGCGGGTTCCCGGGGGTATCGAAGGGCTGATCCACAAAAGCAACCTCCCTGAAAACCGGGAAGAGAGCGCTGATGAGGCGCTCAAGAAGTACCATATAGGGGACAAGATCAAGGCGGTGGTGCTGGAATTACAGCCCGATAAGCAAAAGGTAGCATTTTCCATCCGAGATTACCAGAAGAAGATCCAGCGGGAAGAGCTTTCCCGGTACATTGCCGCAGAGGAATCGGACGGTTCCACGTTTACCTTGGGAGATTTTTTACGGTCTAAGAGTAGTTCTTAGAAAACCCTGGTTATGCTGTCCCAGATTGACTTCCGGAAATTTAATACCCTCATTGAGATTAATACGCTTATTAATTCTAATTACCGGGACGCTCATTCGTTGGTAACCCAAATTCTTGATTCCGCAACCCTGCTGTGTGAATGTGAGTCTTCGAGTTTACTCTTGCTCGATCGAGAGACCGGAGAGTTGTATTTTGCTATTGCCCTGGGTTCCAAGGGCGCTGAAGTCAAAAGGTTCACGGTAAAACTCGAAGAAGGGATCGCCGGCTGGGTTGTTCGGCATAATAAATCGGTTATCATCAATGATGTACTCAACGATAAGCGTCATCTCCAGAGCATTGCCCAGGAGATCGATTACCCATCCCGAACGATGATGGCGGTGCCGATGCGGGTTAAGGATCAGTGTATCGGGGTTATTGAGCTTATCAATAAAAGGAACGCCCAATCTTTTGTTCAGGATGATCTGGAATGGCTTGAAATATTCGCCAATCAAGCGGCTCTGGCTATTGTTAATGTGCAAAGCATCGAAAAAGCCCGGGATGAAATTCAACACTTACAGGAGCAGCTTAAAAAGGACCAAGGGTATCATACCATGATAGCCAAGAGCCCGATTATGACCGCGAAGCTTGAAATAGTGGATCGGATTGCCAAAACCGATTCCTCGGTACTGATCCTGGGGGAGAGCGGGGTAGGGAAGGAGCTCTTTGCGGAACAGATACACCTCCGCAGTCTGAGGAGCGCTAAACCCTTTATACGGGTAAATTGCGCGGCCTTGCCGGAGGGGCTCCTCGAAAGCGAACTCTTCGGCCATGTGAAGGGGGCCTTTACCAGTGCCATTACCGACCGGCGAGGCCGTTTTGAGTTGGCTGAAGGGGGGACCGTCTTTCTGGATGAAATTGGAGACCTCGCTTTGCCTCTACAGGCTAAGTTGCTCCGGGTTATTCAGGAGAAAACCTTTGAAAAGGTGGGCTCCGAAACGTCAATCACGGTCAACGTGCGTATTTTAGCGGCTACCAATAAGGATATTGAAGCCTTGGTAGCCAAGGGGGAGTTTAGAAACGATCTGTATTACCGGCTGAATGTCTTGCCTCTCTATATTCCGCCGCTTCGGCAACGGCCTGAAGATATCCCTGAGTTAGCGGCATTTTTTCTTGCCCAGGGTATACGGGAGACCAAAAAGCAGTTTACAGGGTTTTCTCAGGAAGCTATGGACGCTATGCTGGCCTACTCCTGGCCAGGTAATATCCGGGAACTGGAAAATTGCGTTGAGCGGGCCTGTGTAATTGGCAAAAACAAGTGGATACAAGAGGAGGACCTGTTCCTTAAAAAGACCGCAAGCCCTTCATTCCAAGCGGGAGGGAGCCGGAATCTCAAGAGCGCCCTTACCGTGTTTAAGGCCTATTTTATTCAAAAAGTACTGGAAGAACATCATGGGAATCAAACCGAAACCGCTAAGGCCTTGGACATACAAAGAACCTATTTATCAAAGCTTATTAAAGAATTACATATCCGTTTAAACTAAGGCAAGCCTTGAGGCTAAGGACTACTTGTCTTAATCGTAAGGAAGTAGTATCATAAGAGCAAGTATAGAACAGAGGGTAAAAAGAGCGTGAGAAAGAACCTCAGGGAAGGGAACAAGTGATAGAATTGGTAAAATCCGCAGACCATGAAGTCCTACCGCGAGCCGGAGAAAGGATCGGTGTTGGTGAAGGGCTTAATCAATTTATACAGCGCAACCGAAAGCCGATTATTTTGTGGGCTGTGGGTATGCTCGTGTTTTTGGCAGGGTTTATAGCCGTGGTAAGCATCAGGGATGCCCTTCAGCAGCGGTCTTTCAGGCAGCTTGAAGCCTTTAATCAGCGTTATGAAGTTCTGAGAATTGACCTCAATGAGCCTTCCAAGGCAGAGGAGGTTCAGGCCTTGGTGGACGAGCTTTCCCTTTTTGCCTCTGCCCATACCGGATATGCGGGGGCTCGCAGCTATGCAATGTTAGGAAGCATATACGCCGATAAGAAAGCCTGGGAAGATGCGGAAAAAGCCTGGACCGAGGCGGCTACAGTTGGGGCAAAGACCTACCTAGCTGGGGTCTCCTTATGTAACGCAGCCTTTGCCGCAGAAGAAGGGGGTAACATCCTCGGAGCCATTGCATTGTATCGCCAGAGTGTATCCCTCAAGGATACATTCCCTGTAGCTCCCCGGGCTCAGTTTTCCATAGGACGGCTTGAAGAGGTACAGAACCACCGGGAGGCCGCTCTTGAAGCCTATCAGGAGCTCCTTAATACCTGGCCTAACGATACGGTATGGACCAGTCTTGCCCAAAGCAGGATTATATTCCTTAAATCCCGATAAAAAGCGGATGCGCCGCGTTCATTCGCTTCTTTGTGGTCTTTTGTTATGTCTCCTGGAAGGACTTAGTTCATGCGGTATTGAGGATTATGCCTTTCTCTATCCGGTATCGGGCCGGGTGGAGGTTGAATTAAATTCTAAGGCTACCATTATTCTGTCTATGGAAAAGGCAAGTGAGTATTTTACGCATTTTACCATATATTACCGTATCTATATCAGTGCGGTTTCCCTCCTCGGGTATATAGGTGAAGGGGAGCGCAGTACTTTAAACTCCACCTTGGATAGCGATTATAGGACATTTCTGCCGTATACTTCCACCGATACCACGATCAGTACCTCCGTGGGCAGTCTTTTTAGGAATCGAAACTACCAGGCTATTACTATAGAAGGAGCCAATATAGAGGATCTCTTATCCACCAATTCCCGGAATAAGACCCTTACCTTGGATTTTATCCAGAATCCCGGAACTATTCCGGTGTTAATTATCGATAACACCTCCTATAAGCTACAGCGTTCCACCGGTAACGGGCTTTTTAACCCGGTACCCCAAGATCGGTATTTTCTTAACAGTCTGGAATTGAATACTAATGCCAATGCATCATCCTCAATCAACGCGGATGTGGTGGCCGGTACCGCAGCGGATGTCCGTTACACCTATGTATCCTTGTACATAGTAGCCACCGGGATTGACCCTAATTTTTCACCGATTTATAGTGCTCCCACTTTTATAGCGATCCTCCGACTTCCTGATCAGGCATAAAGTTTCGAACCTTTTAGGCTTTAGAGGTCTAAACTTGGGTATTTCGGTAATGTTCTAAAATTATTGGAGCAAACACACTCTCCCAAAGAACCATATATTTATTGTCAGGGCAACAACGATCTTGTGCATCTGTGCCGTCTTTGAAAAACCTATCCCTTTCCTAACCAATCGGGCGCTCCAGGTCCTCAGTGACAGATGTTTCCTTTCTATCTTTTGCCTGTTCTTCTTCGTAACTACCAATACCTCCGGTGTAAATCTCTCATAATACGCATAGTTGCCATCGGTATAGACCTTCCCCAGATTAAGCGGTTTAAGTAATTCCAACAGCTTATCAAGATTCCCATGTTCCCTCCTCCCAAACCAAAA
>JAITRH010000112.1 GCA_031288495.1 Treponema sp.
GGTCCCCGGTATCCGGGGCCTCCCTCCCCACCGGATTGAAACATCCGGCACACAGCACCGCCCAGAAGCCCAGGGCACACCAATACAAGGGGTTTATCTTTCTCATCACCACTCCTTTACGAACAAGCACTATAAAAAAACCGGAACCCCGTTAAATGCCAAAGATACGGGGAACCGGACAGGAACCTTAGGGACGGATAGTTTCCGAATAGGGGGGGGGGGGGGGTAAACAGGATACTAAAAAAAGCTGCATGGGGGGTCCCCCGGGTGGGGCGCGCTAAAAGCCATTTCATGGGTTTATGATACGCCCCGGAGAAGGAAATGGTCAATCCCCTTTTTGCCGGAACCCTCCTTTTTTCCCGGGCCTCCCCCAAAGCCCCCGCCGGGGTCAAGAAGTTTGCCGTGAACTGCACACCCTCACGGGGCATACCGGGAATGTAAATCCTGGGGCCTATAGTCCCGATAGATTGCCTCCGGGGCAGAGGACAAGATAGGGGGCCTGGAGTAAGGAAACACCATGAACCCTGCCCCGTTTGAGGCCCTCAAGCGGATCGTCTCCCGCCGGGGCAGCGAAACCCTCGCCGTACCGGGCTGAACGTACCCCACCCATTACGGGGGTTCGGAAATCCGAGTGTAGAACTTTCAAAGATGGGTGTGAAACTTATAAACCTGAGTGTGGAACTGGGAAACCGGCATTCAGAGCGGGATTACCGGGGTACGGAGGCGGGACATGGGGGCTTATGCCAACGAGCAATCGGGAGAGGGTTCCCCCGGTCAAGCGCTAAAGGGAACAGGGAGGGCTGCGGGCAAGCACGGTCGCGGTGCAGGGCCTATGGAGGTCCTGAAGGCAGCAAGCCGGAGGGCACGAGGCTTCCCAGGGTTAACCCGGTAAGGAGCGGGAAACCAAAAGGGTCCATTGATTACCCGGCTTACCCTGATGGTTCATTCCTGATCCGTAAAAATCAGGGTAAGCCCCGGCAGAGTTCCCCATAAAAACCTCGACTAAGCAGGGAGAATCTGCTATTTTGTAGTTATGTACATTATTATGAATATTCTGAGCGGTATCACCGGGATATACATGATTCTCATCTTCATCCGGATTATGCTTACCTGGTTCAGCGGGGCGCAATACGGCAGGCCTATGGAGATTTTGAGCAGTATCACCGATGTCTACCTGCACTGGTTCCGGCGTTTTCCGGGCTTGCGGGTCGGTTTTCTGGACCTCTCCCCTATCGTCGCTATGGCGGTCTTATCCCTGGTCCATAACCTGTTTGCTACCCTTGGCAGGCGCGGTTATATCAGCCTGGGCATGATCCTGGGAATGCTCCTCTCTTCCCTGTGGTCCGCAGGCTCCTTTATCCTGGGGTTTTGTATCGTTATTTTGATCCTGCGGCTCATCGCCTACCTGACGAATCGGAACATAGTAAGCTCTTTTTGGGGGATCATCCATGCCATATCCCAGCCGATCCTCTACCGGATGAATAGGTTCTTGTTCAGGAACCGATTGGTCCATTACCGGACCGGGCTCCTCACGGCCATCGGCGTCTTGGCAGCCCTGCTCATAGGTATGCAGTTCCTCGTGGCCATAGCGATATCCCTCTTGCTGAGGCTGCCGATCTAAACCGGTTCAAAAAAGAGAAAAAAGGGAAAAGATGTTTCTCCGGGAACTTACCATGTCCATAGATTCCATTAAAGGGATCGGGCCGGTTTCTGTGCATACCCTTGCCAAAAAAGGTATATCCACCGTAGAAGCCCTCCTCCGCCACTACCCCCGAATTTGGGAGGACAGGAGTAAGTACATCCCCCTTACGCATTGCAGTTCCTCCCCGGTATGCACCCTCGTGCGGGTCATCGCCAAAGATTGGTTTTTCAATTCCCGAACCGGCAAGCAAGACCTCAAGGTCTATGTGGAAGATGCCGGCAGCCGAGGGGTTTTGGTCTGTTTCAACCAGCCTTTCATGGAAAAGAAGCTGGCCGCGGGGACCTACCACTGGCTCTGGGGCACTTTTCAGCACAAATTCGGCGAACTCCAATCTTCATCCTTTGAAGTAGAAGCGGTGCCGGTAGAAGCCGGATCCGAAGCGGTTCTTGACCAGGGGGCGCGCCTTTTGAGCGAAACCCCAAGCCGGTGCTTCGGACGTATCTTGCCGGTGTATCCCTTGAGCGAGGGCCTTACCCAGAGTATGCTGCGCCGTTTCATCGAACAGGCGCTGAACCAATATGCAAAACCGGTGGAAAATGAACTGCCCGGGTATCTCATCGAGCAGCATCGGCTCCTCCCCAAATCCCGGGCAATCCGGGCCCTGCATTTTCCCGGTTCTATGGCCGAGCTTGAACAGGCTCAAAAGACCCTCATATACGAAGAGCTTTTCTATTTAGAAACCCTGGTGGGCAAACGTGCCAAGGAGCGCCGGGCTTTTCAGCGGGGGCACCCCGGTCTTTCACCGCCCCTTAGCCCCTGCGGCCCCTGGTTTCCCTTACAGCAGCGCCTCCTTGAAAGGCTCCCCTTTTCCTTAACTCCCGGGCAAACAGAGGCTGTCAGGGCTATAAACCAGGACATGGCCGGGCCCTATCCCATGGCCCGGCTCCTCCAGGGGGATGTGGGTTCCGGCAAGACCCTGGTGTCCTTCTTGGCGGTGCTGCGGAGCGTGGAATTAGGCGGCCAGGCAGTTCTGATGGCTCCCACGGAACTCCTGGCCCGGCAGCATGAGGAAAACGCTGCCCGTCTTCTCGAACCTATCGGGATACGCTCCGCGTTTCTCAGCGGAAACCTCAAGGCTAAAGGCCGCGCACCGTTGCTCAAGGCCCTCGCCGCAGGGGAAATCGACCTCATGGTGGGTACCCATGCCCTTTTTTCAAAAGACCTAGGGTATAAAAACCTCCGCCTGGCGGTAATAGATGAACAGCATCGGTTTGGGGTGCTTCAGCGGCAGGCCATCATGGCCAAAGGGGATCATCCGGATCTGCTCATGATGAGCGCGACCCCCATACCCCGGACCCTGGCCCTTACGATCTTTGGAGACCTGGACGTATCGATCATCCGGGATCTTCCTCCGGGAAGAAAGCCCGTTAAGACCCACCTCGCCCGGGAGTCCAACGAAGCTAAGGTGTACGACTTTGTCCGGTATGAACTGGCCGCAGGCAGGCAGGCCTATTTCGTGTATCCCCTCATTGAAGCGGATGACCGGAAAAGCCTCAAAGATGCCCAGTCTATGGCCGACCGCTTGGGGCAACAGGTTTTCCCCCAGTACCCGGTGGCCTTGGTGCATTCCAAATTAGGGGAAGAGGAAAAGCGGCAAACTATGGAGGATTTCCGAAGCGGCGCCATCCGCATCCTGGTAGCTACCAGCGTGGTGGAAGTAGGGGTGGATGTCCCTAATGCAAGCTGCATGGTGATAGAACATGCTGAACGGTTTGGTCTTGCGGCTCTGCATCAGCTCCGGGGCAGGGTTGGCCGAGGTGAGGCCCAGTCCTACTGTTTTTTAGTCTACTCCGATTCCCAGACCCCGGGGGATGCCTCGGCGCAGTCTGCTCAGGAGCTCACCGATGAAGGCAAAGCCCGGCTCAAGGTGATGCTGGAAAACACCGACGGGTTTGTTATTGCCGAGGAAGACCTGAAGCTGCGCGGTCCCGGTCAGATTACCGGTACCGAGCAATCAGGCAGCTTTTCCCTCGGGATAGCGGATCCAATCCGGGATACCCCTTTACTTGAACAGGCAAGGACCGACGCCTTCGCCATGCTGGAGGGGGATCCGGATCTCCTTAAAAGGGAACACCTCCCGGTGGCGCAGGTCTTGAGCCGAGCCAAGCCTTTCCCGGTATAGGCCCTTACCGCTGATCCGAAGGTACAGCTTCCGCCGGGCTTGTGGGCATGACCGTTTCTCGATATATTTCCCGGTTGAGCATGGAAAGGATAAGCACCGAGCCCGCCGGGAGCCGGTAGGGAACGGTGAAATCCCCCCCCAGGTAGGGTACGGTGAGGAGGCTGCGCCGTTCCCCGGAAGGAAGCAGGCTTTCCAACTGTACCTGCAGGGGATAGGGATTTTTCGGTATGGTATAGGTGAAGAGGGCAAAGACCTCGTCGGTATCGAGTACCGGGGGTACCGTAACCGTGAGGAGCACCCGGCTTTGGGCTGCAATCCTAGACCCGGCGGGCGGTTCCTGGAATACCACGGTTTCCCCGGACTCGTACCCCTGAGCCTGCCGCAGGGAAAAGGCAAAATTGATACCCGACCGGCTGATTTCCGCTAAAGCAGCCTTTAGAGACAGACCCGCCAAGGTAGGTACGGGTATCATGACCGTTTCCGGGCCTCGGCTCACCACGAATTCCAGGGTCAAAGGCCCGCTTATATCGGTGCCCGGTTCAGGATGCTGCTGGAGTATGGTACCGGGAGCTTCCGGTGCATAGGCATACATAAAGGGTTCTTGTAAGGACAAGAGGGTTTTGCTTGCCTGGGTAAAGAGCATTTGTAACTCCACCCGGACCTCATCCACCTGCCGGCCCCGATAATCTTCAACTTTACTCATAATGACCCCTTGACTCACCACGAGCTGTATCCGGCGGCTGCCGGCTTTTACGGTGGACCCTGGGGAGGGATTCTGTTCTAATATAAGCCCCTTATCACCGGATGATTGGGAATACCGGAGCTGAATCCGGGGGTATAGGTCTTTTTCCTGCAATTCCAACAAGGCGGCGGTTACATCTTTACCCAAGACATCAGGCACCTTGATTTCTTCTTCTCCCTGCACCGCGATAAAGAAGACCGCCAGGGCGATGACCCCCACGAGCAGGATCAGGGAGAAGGCCAGGAATATAAAGAAGGACCCCTGCTGGGGCCTGTGCAATCGGGGAGGAACTTCCTGTTGAGAGGCCCGGGGCAATTCTTGCGGCGTAGCGGCGGTGTTCGGATCAAATCGGATATATCCCATATCAATACTCCCTCTTTGTTCTTTTTATAGGGCCTCTGTTCCGAAACCCGGTGAGCGCGGACCTTCGACCCCCTGGGAAAGGCTCGTGAAGCAACGGTCTCAAGCCTGCATGTTCCCCTCGATCCCAGGCAGCCTTCCCGGCAATTGAAAGGCGGGGAAACCTTCTATGGTTTAGGAGGTGCCGCTTTTTCAAGGGTTCCGATGGTGAAAAAACAAGCTGACCGGTAAAGACCATCCCGGGGCTGGTTTTCCCCCGGCCCTTTCCTGTGGACCCAAGGTCCGGCGGGGTTTGAAACAGTTTCTCCTTCATGAGCGTATACCCTTTTTCCATATCGAGAACCATGCTCGGGGATTAGCCCAGGGATGAACCGATGAAATGCCGGGCGCCGTTTAGAAAGGCCTTCCATACTAAGGCTTTTTTGGCCCGGTATTGCAACCGGGTAACCCCTAAAATCCCTTCCCCCGTTTGTATCAGGATTCCTGCTTGTTTGTCTATGCCCAGAACCGTTCCCGGAACAGCCGGTTTTGCGTAAACCCCCGCTGCTCCCGCAGTAAAGGGCTTTCCCTCAAGGATATAGAGGTACTGTTCTCCATGAAGGGTCCAGGAGAGAGGCCAAGGCGTAAAGGCCCGAATATGGGCGGCTATACGTACCGCCGATGAGGACCAGTGAACCCTGCCGTCTTCCTTGGTTATGAGGGAACAGAAACTAGCCTGCTCATGGGCCTGGGGCCTTCCGATGAGCGTACCCCGGGCAAGGCCCCTCAGGAGATCCGGAAGCAGGGCTGCGGCCTTTTGAGCTACCAGGGCGCTTACATCGCCGGTAGTTTCCTCACCGGACAAAGGGAACCGCTCCTGTACCAAAATAGCTCCTGCGTCCATTTCCCTGGCCAGGGTCTGTATGGTGATTCCGGTTTCCCGGTCTCCTGCGAGGATAGCGGCCTGAATAGGGGTTGGCCCCCGGTACCGCGGTAGCAGACTGGGATGTATATTAATCCCGCCCTGGGGAAAGAGCCCTAAGAACCGGGGACCGAAGATATGGCCGTACGCAAAGGAAATCAATAGATCCGGCTTTAAAAGGGCAATCTGTTCCCGGACCTCGGCAGTGAGATTTTCCGGTTTAAGCTGCACCAGCCCACGACTCCCGGAAGCTTTACGGTTTTCTGAAAGCCGGGCCGCCGCAACGCTCACCGCCGTGGGTTCAGGCCTTCCGTGCCGTCCCCGGGGGCTATCCGGGTTGGTCAGGATCCCCACTACCTCCTGTTCTCCTTCCTGCTCCAACTCCACCAGGGTTTCCAAGGCAGGGACCGCACTATCCGGGCTTCCCGCATATACTATCCGCATCCCCGTTAAACCCGCTGCTGTTTTTCGATTTTTGCGAGGATCCGGTTTCGTTTTACCGCGGACAGACGGTCAATGAAGAGGGTTCCCTCCAGATGATCGTATTCATGGAGGATCACCCGGGCAAGGATACCCTCCGCATCTTGGGTAAAGGGCCGGCCTTTTTCATTCCAGGCCTGGATCCGCAGGGTTTTTGGCCGGGCCACCTCCACCCATATACCCGGTATAGAAAGGCAGCCTTCTTCGTATTTCACGGTTTCCTCTGAGGTTTCCAGTAATGAGGGGTTGATAAAAACCCGGGGAATGTCCTTATCAATATGAACCACGAAGATCCGTTTCATCAGGCCCACTTGGGGTCCTGCCAGTCCTACCCCTTTCCCCAGGTATAAGGTGTTCAGTAAAGCCTCAGCGATTTCTGCAATTTTTCCATTAATCTTGGTAATGGGTTCTGCTTTTTGCCGAAGGAGCTCATTTCCCAAGGTCAGGATTTCCATTTTTTCTATTTTCTTCGGGTTTTCCATAAGTACTTAATCATACAGAAAAACCTCATGATCCACAAGGTAAACCGAATAAGCCAATCCAGCGGAACCCGGGGCTCGGCTCTTTTATCCTGAAATGCGGGGAAGCCCTCTTATACCTCAAGGGCGAGCCCATCGTAGGCCGAACCCATAGGGATCTCCCCACAGTCCTGGGCAGCCTGAAAGGTTCGACAATAGGCGTCAATCTCCGTACAGGAATGTTCATGACAAATATGGGTTAAATACACCCGCCGGCTGTGTATCTTCAGGGCAGCCTGCAAGGCTTCTTCAAAGGTGAAATGGGTTTCGTGGGGACGAACCCGCAGCGCTCCGATGATAAGTACCTCCGGGGAACGGATCAGGTCCAAGGACGTATCGGGTATCCTGCTTGTATCGGTCAAGTAGACCGCTTCCCCTGGGGGTTCCTTTACTCCCCCCTCTGCAGACCTGGTCTCAGCGATTTTCCAGCCCACAATATCCAGGATACCGTGTTTTACCGGTATCGGGGTAAAGCTGAGGGCGCCGATCCGCAGGGGTTCTTGGATAATCCGGGGATTAATCCGGGGTTTCCCACCTCCTTTCTGGGTCGGTCTAAAGACATAGGAGAACCGTTCCCTGAGTTCTTCTATGGTATACCGGTTACCGTACACAGGAATGGGTTCTTCATGATTTTCTCTGCAAAGGGGCCGCAGATCATCCAGCCCATGAACATGATCCGCGTGGGCATGGGTCAAAAATACCGCATCCAACCGGGTGATCCCTGCCCGGATTGCCTGGAGCCGGAATTCAGGGCCCGTATCAATCACCGCCCGCTCTCCGGCCCTGCCCTCTATGTAAAGGGAAGAACGCATACGCTGGTCCCGGGGATCCCCGGAACAGCATACCGGGCACCGGCACCCTATTACGGGAATGCCGTGAGAAGTACCGGAGCCGAGAACGGAGAGCTTCATGGAAACCAGTATGCCCGAAAAAGGGGGAAATAAACAGGGCCGTACCGTAAAAGGGCAGCCCTCAGCATTAATCCCTATCATTGTTTAGACGCCAAATATGATGAAAGGCATGACAAAAGAGCTTCCGTTTTGACCGTACCATTAAGG
>JAITRH010000148.1 GCA_031288495.1 Treponema sp.
ATCGGTAACACTTTCGAGGAGAATCAGAGTCAAATCTAAACACAGGAGGATTTGGCAATGGGCTGGAAGGAGACCGATACAATGGACGAAAAAAAGAGTTTATTTTCAGATGCTGGAACCGGGAAAGGGCTTTCTCAAAAAAAGGCTTGATGAAGCTTACGCTCCCTAAGACCGTAACGTATATCGGAGACAATACCTTTTCGGAAAATCAATTGACCGGTGTAACGCTGCCGGAAACGATTGAACCTATCGGGAATGATGCGTTTCGTAATAACCAATTGACCGGCTTTACCATACCCGCGAATGTCCTTACCACCGGTTCCGGCGCTTTTCGGGAAAACCCTTTAACGCAGGTATGCATACCGGACAGCGTAAGCTATAGCGGGAGTTTAGCTTTTGCAAACAAGTACCTATGCGGCGTAACCATCGGGAACGGGCTCGTATGCATCGGGAATAACGCGTTTCATGATAACTATAGCGAGCATAATCAGATAACAGCCGTTACCCCCGGCGCTGCCGTTACCTATAGGGGCGAGAGGGCTTTCATCTATCACCGGGCTTCGTCCATAACCATACCGGAAGGCGCGGTGTATATAGGAGGTTTGAGCCATATACCGGCAATTCAGTAAGCCCCATGAGGATCGGCACATAGGTCATGTTTGGAAGAACCTATACTGGTGCCGGCGCATGCTATAATAACGGCAATTTCGCCACCCTATAGCAACACACCGACAAGCGCGCGGGGACATACGCCTATGCAAACGGCGCCTGGACATACACCCCGTAACGTGACGCTGCGGAAGAGGGCCCCCTCAAGGGAGCTGCGGCGGGATACCGAAGGTATCCTCCCCCGGGCTTACCGCCGCCCGGTTTGGGGCTTCTTTATGAGCGGCCGGCCCGGTTCCTGAGAAGGACAGGGCCCCGGGTTTCCCTGCCTGGGCAGCCCGGATGGGCCTGAGCTCGGCCTCACTTACCAGGGCAGGATCATCTACCCCCGCCGGAAGTTCCCGGCCCACTTCCGCCTCCACTTCCTCTTCTTCATAGGGTTCAAGCGCCCCGGGCGGTTCAGCCGCGGCTTTGGCGGCATCCTCGTTTTCAAGACGCACCGCTATGACCTTGGTGATCCCCGACTCTTCCATGGTTACCCCCAGGAGGGTCCCTGCGCCGATGACGGTCTTCTTGTTATGGGTGATGACGATAAACTGGCTTGCGGCGCCGAATTCCCGCAGGACTTGCACGAAGCGGTTCACATTCGCCTCGTCCAGGGCCGCGTCGATTTCATCCAGCAGGCAGAAGGGAGAGGGTTTTACCATATAGGTGGCAAACAGGAGGGCCACCGCGGTCATCGACCGTTCCCCCCCGGAGAGGAGAGTGATGTTTTCCAGTTTCTTCCCCGGCGGCTGGGCGTAGATTTCAATCCCCGATTCCAGGACGTGGTTGGGATCCGAAAGCCGCAGTTCCGCCCGGCCTCCGCCGAAAAGCCGGCGAAACATGTTGTGGAAATTCTTCTTGATCTTGTTATAGGTCGAAAGGAAGAGGTCCGAGGATTCCGCGCGGATCTCCGCGGTGATGATTTCCAGGTCTTCCCGGGCCTTAGCAAGGTCCGCAAGCTGGCTTGAGAGAAAATCGTACCGTTCCTTGGTCTCGGTAAATTCCTCAGGGGCCATGAGATTCACCTGCCCCAGATCCTTGAGGCTCCCCTTGGCAGCCGCGAGGTTTTCCCGCAGATCCCTCGCAGGCGCGGTAATGGTAAACATCCGCTCTTCGAATTCTATGAGGTCCCGGGAATGGGTTTCCCGGAAATTATCCTGAATGTTTTTAATCTCGGTCTCAGACTGAACCAGTTCAAGGTGTATCTTTTCAAGGCTTTCCTGCACCTTCCCCAGGGCGGCCATTCCTTTTTTTATAGCCGCCTGTTTACCCGCCACATCGCCGTTTCGCTGCTGTATATCCTGTTCCACCTGCTCCAGTTCCTCGGTCAACCGCTTTCCTTTCTGTTCAATAGCCGCGAGTTCCTGCTCCGTATCGGCGATCCGCTCTTGGATTTCCTCAGACCGTTTGCGATCCAGAAATAGTTCATCCCGCACGGTCTTGAGCAGCCCTTCCTGGCCGGAAAGTTCCCGGCGTATCAGTCTGGCCTGTTCTTCCGCGGATTGGGCCTGAGTAGCCATCCTGACCCGGTTCACCCGCAGTTCCTCCAGGGTTGCCCGGTATTGGTCTATCTTGCCGCTCAAGCCTTCGGTATCCTGGCGAAGATTGGCTATCCGTTCCCGCCGTCGTTCCACCCCTTCTTTCGCGCTGCGGATCTGGGCGTCCAAGGCCCGTTTCCGGGTGATGATCCCCTCAGGGGCAAGGAATTCATCGATAAACGACGGCGTACTCTTACGATAGGTTTCAAAGAGGGCAAGGGCCTCAGCGGTATTTCCTGCAGCCTCCCCTAAGACCGCAGCAAGTCTCTCGGCAATCCCTTTGAGGTCTTCCGCAGCAGGCAAGCCCTCTCCGCTAAGGGCCCGGTCTGCGGCCGCCGCCAAATCCCGGAGCAGGGCTTCCCGGCCTGCCAAGAGGGTCCTGAGGACCCCTAAGGTTTCCCGTAAACGGGCCTCGGTGTTCCGCCGTTCTGCCGCAGAATACCCCGCCTCCCTGAGACCGGCATCCAAAGCAGCCACAATATCGTCGGTGATGGGTTCCAGTTCCTGCTCATGCCGGGCCCGTTCCTGTTCAAGCCCGCGGATATCCTCCTCCGCCTTTCGCACCGCCGCATCGTTATCCCCGATCCGGGAAGCGGTAAGCCCTATGTTTTCCTCAAAAGAAGCGATGTTCTTGGCTATATCCTCAAGCTGCTTGCGAAGGTCCCGGACCGTGCCGTCCTGTTCCGCCGCATCTTCGGCCAGTTCCTCGATCTTGCCGGTAATGGTCCGTTCCCGGGCTTCATTCTGGGCCCGTTTAGCCTGGATCTCCTGCTGCTGCTCAGTCAGGAGCTTGGCTTCCTTCTCCCGGGCGTTCTTCTCTATAGCCAGGCCGTAGATGTTCTTCTGATACTCGTCCAGTTGTTTTTCCAGGGAGTTTACCACATCCATGTTTTCTTCCAGAGCCTTGTTCGCCCCCTCCAGCTCCATCCGAAGGGCATCCCGTTCTGCAGTCCGCCGCTTGAGATCTTCGGTCAGGGCATCCCGATCGTATTTGAACTGCTTGAGCCGGAGCAATTGAATATCCAGTTCAAAGTGAAATATCTGGTCTTTTAAGGAACGAAACCGCAAGGTTTTATCGGCTTGCACCTTGAGGCTGTCGTAGGCGCGTTTCACTTCTCCCAAGATCCCCTCTACCTGGCGCATGTTTTCTTCGGTCTTGGCGAGTTTTCGTTCCGCTTCCTGGGTTTTTACCTTGAACTTGGTGATCCCCGCGGCTTCTTCAAACAAATAGCGCCGTTCATCCGGCTTAGAAGACAAAATTTGGTCGATTTTACCCTGTTCCATCACCGAATAGGCGGTTTTCCCCACTCCCGTATCCCAAAAAAGTTCTCGTACCTCCTTGAGTTTCACCTGGCTTGAGTTGATGTAGTATTCGCTCTCCCCGGACCGGTAGAGCCGCCGTTTGATCTGCACCTCTGGCATATCCAGAGGCAGGAGGCCCCCGTCATTGGCCAGCGTCAGGGTTACCTCTGCCACACTCAGGGGCTTCCGGTTTTCAGTACCGTTAAAGATGACATCCTCCATCTTCTCCGCCCGCAGGGTCCGGGATGCCTGCTCTCCCAGTACCCATTTCACGGCATCCACCACATTGGACTTCCCGCATCCATTAGGGCCCAAGAGGGCGGTGATCCCGTCGGCAAATTCGACGCGGGTACGGTCGGCAAATGATTTAAAACCAAAGATGTCAAGATTTTTTAGGAACAAAGGTAAACTCCGTCTGCATTAATAACCACTAGGTTTGTTTTTATCAATATGCTGCTACTATAACACAAACCGGAAACCAACGCAATTCAGGCCCAGCCCCCAGGAGGTTTAATGCGCCTACCGCAGGTATTGAGATCACAGGGATGTTTGGGGAGGCGGCATAGGTCCCTTGGTTTCTCCCTCATGCGGAACGTTCTCACGTATACGGTGGATTTGGCTCCAAAGCGACAAAGACCCGAAGCAAAGGGCGCCCCCTTCTCTCTCCACCACGGCCCTTCATGGGCATTACCGCTGCACTAAGAAGACCGTGCCCCTTTGGGTTCCGGCAGCTAAGGCTTCCAAGGCTCGAGGCCGTCCTCCGTGGGCGAGGATCATGGGGATTCCATAGGACAGCACCCGTGCTGCCGCATCGAGCTTGGTGGCAATACCTCCGGTACCAAAGGGGTTAGTCCCTCCCAGGGGGATCTGGGAACGGACGGCGGCGATGTCCCAGACCTCAGGGACCAGTTCCGCCTCAGGGTGTTCCTTGGGGTTTTGCTTGTACAGTCCATCAATATCGCTGAATAGGATCAACAGGTCCGCACTCCACAGCACCGCAGACTGAGCCGCCAGGGTGTCGTTATCGCCGATCTTGATCTCCTCTACACTCACCGTATCATTTTCATTGATGATGGGGAGGATCCCTTCATCAACCAGGGTAAAGAGGGTGTTTCGCATGTTCAGGGTACGCAGGGAATCGCCGAAATCATCCCTCGTGAGGAGGATCTGGGCGATATGCATCTGGTGAGGTGCAAAAGCCCGTCCCCAGGCCGCCATGAGTTCCACCTGTCCTACTGCACACAGGGCCTGCTTGTAATGGATGTCCTGTTTACGAGCCCATTTTCCCAGCGTGGAAAGCCCCGCAACCTGGGCGCCGGAAGAAACCATAATGATCTGCTTTCCTGCTTTGATAAGGGCCGCAGTCTGGGCGGCGAATTCTTCAAGAAATGCGGCATGGATCCGGCCCTCCGGATCCGCCAGGGTATTGGAACCGATCTTGATGAGGATCTTGCGGGCCTCTGCGATAAGGGTAGCTATCATATATCCTGCTTTATGTATCAACCCATCAAGGCTTTTCCAAACCTAGAGTTTTGGAAAAGCCGCCGTAGATTGAGAGCCTTCCTGGAGTACACCCCAGGGGAGGCAGGGCGCTGGAAAGGAGGGCTGTTCATATCCGTATTTGACCTGACCCTGCTATACGATACTGGAGGGTGGTGAGGGCTTCAAGGCCCATGGGACCTCGGGCGTGGAACTTCTGGGTACTGATCCCCAATTCTGCCCCAAATCCGAAGACCCCTCCATCGGTAAACCGGGTAGAGGCGTTGGTGTATACACAGGCTGCGTCTACCCGGCGGCTGAAGGCTTCTGCAGCCTTGAGATCATTGGTGAGGATCGCTTCGGAGTGTTTAGTCCCATAGCGGTTGATGAAATCTATGGCTTCCTCCAAGGTATCCACGGTCTTAACCGCCAGAATGTAATCGAGGAATTCCGTCTCCCAGTCCTCCGTAACCGCATCTTTCAGTACTAAACCCGGCGGCGGCGTGCCGACAGCCCTCTTGGAAGGTTCATCACAGCGGAGTTCAACCTTCCCTGCAAACCGCCGGGCCAGCAGGGGCAAGAGGGCGGCCCCGGCATCCCGGTGCACCACCAGGGTTTCCACGGCATTACAGGCCCCGGGCTTCTGGGTTTTCGCGTTTTCGATAATAGCTACCGCATTGGGTATGTCTGCGCTCGGCTCCACGTAGATATGGCAATTTCCTTCCCCGGTCTCAATCACCGGAATCCGGGCATGGTTCACCACCCGGCGAATGAGTTCCTTGCCTCCCCGGGGAATGACCACGTCTATGTTACCCTTGGCATTGAGTATTTCCGCTACCTCATCCCGGCTGCCTGACTGAGCCAGGGCTAGGGCTTCGGGTATTCCTCCCCCGGCTCTTAGGCCCTCTTTGATTACCCCTACCAGCGCTCGGTTCGATTCCAGCGCGGAAGAAGATCCGCGGAGCAGTATGGCGCAGCCCGCTTTATAGGCGAGACTAAAGGCATCCACCGTTACATTGGGCCGGGATTCATAGATGATAGCCGCCACTCCGAGGGCTACGGTCCGCTGCTCCACCAGGAGGCCGTTGGGCAAGGTCCAGCCGGCCCGCACCTTGCCGATAGGATCATCCTGACGGATTACCGCGGCAATCCCCTCAAGGATCCCATCGATCCTGGTATGGTCCAGGGATAGACGGTCGATAAGGGCTTCTTTCATCCCTGCCTTTCGGGCCTTGAGGATATCCCCCTCATTGGCCTTGCAGATCAGGCCTCGGCTGGAATCAAGGGCGTTCATCACCCCCTGCAAGGCCTTATCCTTAGTATGCCTGCTTTCCAGAGCCAGGCGGGCGTGGGCCGCTCTGAGCGTATCAAACACCGGGTCTAAAGAATACATACTCCTCCACCGTATTTTTTGGTTTGGGCAGGGTGTAACCATGAGCGGCCCCTATGCGCGGAGGAATGCCGCTCACCCTATCCTCAGTAACAAAACTATGGTAGCATAGGTCCATTGAGTAAGTAAACCGGTGCTTAAAAACTACCGAAAATCCTAAAAAGGGAGGCTGTTTCACCAGGAAACGTTTTGAACCAGCCTCAAGGGACATAACGAAAAAATGAAAACGATCCTGTATGGTTTCAGCATATTCATGCTCGGCAGCCTCACGGCCTGTGCAAGCCGGCAGCCGGTGTTCATAGCTGAAACGCCCCCTGCGGCAAAAGACCCGGGGATAGGACCGGAGGTACGTCCCCCGGTCCGGGTAGATCCTCCTCCCCGGAGGAACGACCCTTCCCTTCCCCGGTTGCCGGAAGCCGCCCCGGAGCGCCTTGAGCCTTCCATCAAGGCAGTCCCGGAAAAGCCCTCGGCCCTTGAAGCGGTGGCGCAACGGGTTAAGCAGCATACCCCGGAGATCCCAAAATATATCTTCCAGGAAGGGGATACGATTCTCGTTAAATCGGATATAGGATCCGGGGATCTGCCCGAGGCCGCTGCTCTGGGCTATCCCCCGGATACCCGCTTTGAGGTGGTGTATGATTTACAGCATGCCCGGCAGTGGGATGACGCGCGGTTTTGGGTGGATTTTTCCGTAACGGAACAGTCCACCGGCAGTATACACCAGGATCGGCTCTTATGGCATATTACGGAGGATGCGGCAGGGCTGCTTTTGGCCTTTGATGATAATTATCAGGAAGCCTGGGAACGGAATCTTGAGGTATTTGACCAGTACGGGGCAAAGGTTACTTTTTTTATCCAGGGAGACCTCTGCCCCTTTTGTTTCACCGCCCTCAGCAAGGGCCATGATGTGGGGTATCATACCCAGCACCACCTGAATCTGACCAAGGTTTCCCGGGAGACCTTTTTTGCGGAGACCCTCTCCGCGCTTGATAGCTTCAGGAACGCGGGGATCCCCTTGCGGTCCTTTGCCTATCCCTACGGGCTTTCGGAACCCTGGATGCATGAGGAGCTTTCCAAGGCTTTCAGGATTCTGCGGGGTTATGGGGTTACCTTCCGGCTTTACGATGGACAGGCCCTGCGGAACGGGTATATTTCCTCCAAGGCTCTGGACAATATTCTCTACAAACAAGATGCAGACTTCGAGGCGGTGGTTACGGTTATGCTGCGGACCCTCAAATTTATCGGAGGAGCACAGATTCTGCCCTTGACCACCCATGATATTTCCGACACTGCCGAGTGGGGTATTAAACCGCATCGTTTGAAATATATATTACAAACCGCCAAAGACCTGCATGTACGGTTCTACCGGTACCAGGACTTTGAGGGCTAAACATGACCCGCAGTAGCACGGTATCCCGATCATCCCGCTCTGAACTCCGGTTTCCACGTCCCGAAAGGAGTCTTTTCCAAGACCTCGGTGAGGTAAAAAGCCCATAGGCCGATGTTTTGTACCCCATGCCATGAGCTCCTAAAGGTCATAGCATGGACTTAATACCCCATAGGGTGAGGTAAAAAGCCCATAGCCTGATGTTTTGTACCTCATGCCATGAGGTCCTTGAGGTCAGAGCATGGGCTTATTACCCGATAGGGTGAGGTAAAAAGCCCATAGACCGATGTTTTGTATCCCATGCCATGAGGTCCTTGAGGTCAGAGCATGGGCTTACTACCCCATAGGGTGAGGTAAAAAGCCCATAGCCTGATGTTTTTTACCTCATGCCATGAGTTCCTAAAGGTCATAGCGTGGGCTTACTACCCGACAGGGTGAGGTAAAAAGCCCATAGGCCGATGTTTTGTACCTCATGCCACGGGCTCCTTAAGGTCATAGCATGGGCTTACTACCCCATAGGATGAGGTCATAAGCCCATCGAAAGGCCCGGCTATTCCCCCTGTCCATACAGGGAAGGAGTTTTCCCAAAACATCAGGAAGTCTTTTTAAAACCATACGGGAATTTTCCACACTCCGGTTTCCGAACCCCGGTACCGTTGCGGGTCAGGCCCCGTTCCGATCCGGGGCCGTACATGCTCCGCTTTGTAAGGGCCGGTCCGCCGGATTAACGTCCAAACGTATTTTCTTTCGACTCCCTTGTACAATAAAGTACCGGTAGTTCAACTGCGTGCGCCAGGTAAGGCGGTCCTTGGGTATTTGACAAGCCTCTAGGGATTCTCTATAGTGAGGTACTACTGTATATGAAAACAACCTTACTTCACCCATGGCATGAAGCGGCAGGGGCGCGGTTTGCCCTGTTTGCGGGTTTTGATATGCCTATACAATACCCTACCGGCGCGGTAGAAGAGCACCGGCTTTGCCGCCGTTCGGTCGGCTTGTTTGATATTGATCACATGGGTCACGTGCGTATAGCAGGCAAAGGAGCCGGGGATGCCCTGTCGAGGATAGTGTCCGCTCCTATCCTGGACATGAAACCCCAGGAAGCCCGGTATGGGCTGCTGCTGAACGAAGCGGGGGGTGTCATGGATGACCTGTTCATATACCGTACCGATTACCCCGGCCGAACCGATACCGCCCGCCCGGATGTATGGTTTGTCGTGGTCAATGCGGGGAACCGGGAGACCGATGTAGCCTACTTCAAGGCTCAGATGCCCCCGGAGGTTTCGGTGAGGGATATTTCCGAAGAAACCTACATGATCGCGGTCCAGGGACCTCGGGCGGTGGAGCTCCTGGATGGGCTTACCTCTGGGGCGGTGTCGGCAGTGCCCCGGCATCATATACGGCGTGGAACTATCGAGGGAATACCCTTGCTCATCGGACGGACCGGGTATACCGGTGAAGACGGTGCGGAACTCTTCTATGACCCAGGTAAGGCCCAAGCGCTTTGGGAGCATCTGCTCCTTACCGCAAAGACCCAGGGGATTGAGGCGGGCCCGGTGGGTTTAGCCGCCCGGGATTCCCTACGATTCGAAGCGGGCATGCCCCTTCACGGTCATGAAATATCCCCTGCCATTAGCCCCCTGGAGGCGGGCCTTTCCTGGGCCTGCGATTTCACCAAGCCCTTTATTGGCAAAGAAGCCCTTGTAACCCAAAAAGCCGCGGGGCTTAAACGGAAGCTCCTGACGCTCAACCTGACCGGAGGGGTCCCCCGGGAAGGGTATCCGGTCTTGAACCGGGCGGGGGAGGAAATAGGCTGCTGTGTGGCGGGAATGTTCTGTCCGAGCACAGGCACCTATTCTGCCAATGCCTTGGTATGTCCCGAATACGCGCAGATAGGTACGGACCTCAAGGTACTCATCCGGGGAAACCCAAAAGACGCCGTAGTAGTACAACGGCCCTTGTATACACCGGTTTATAAACGTACATAAAGGAGGATGCCAATGAAACTGGATACCCATGCCCGGTATAGGGAGTCCCATGAATGGATACGCCCAGAGGGGGATTATTTCGTCGTAGGTATTTCGGATCATGCCCAGCACAGTCTGGGGGATATCGTATTTGTAGACCTTCCCCGTATAGGAGCGCATTTCCCCGCCCAGGCTAGTTTTGGGGTAGTAGAGTCCGTCAAAGCTGCCAGCGATGTCTACCTTCCCTTAGAGGGTACCATCATCAGGGTCAACGAAGGCCTTGCGGATCATCCGGAATGGATCAACCGGGATTGTTACGGCGAAGGGTGGCTCGTGCAGCTCAAGGCGGATAATCCCGATGCATGGGATGGGCTGTTAAGCCCCGAGGCATACGAAACCTTGGTGGGAACGGAGGAGTAAGATGCCTTTTATCGCAGTTACCCCTGAGCAGCGAAAAGCCATGTTCCAGGTTCTGGGTATTAGCTCCATGGAAGCCTTGTTTCGGGAACTGCCTGAAGGGCTGCGTTTCCCGGAGCTCTCGCTGGATGGGGGTTTAAGTGAACCGGAAGTGATCCGGGAGCTTTCGGGCTTGGCTGAAAGGAACACCCCCACCGATGCGTGCCGGTGGTTCCTGGGTGCCGGGGCCTATGATCACTTCATACCCGCGGCAGTGGGGGCCCTTGCGTCCCGGAGTGAATTTACCACCGCCTACACCCCCTACCAGAGCGAAGTAAGCCAGGGTACCTTGCAAAGTATCTTTGAGTATCAGAGCATGATTGCAGAGCTTACCGGTATGGAGGTGGTGAATGCCGGCCATTACGACGGGGCCACCGCCCTCGCCGAAGGGGTGCTTATGGCCCTTAAAAACAGCCAGGGCAGGAACCGGGTACTTGTGCCCTCAGGGCTCCATCCTGAATACCGTTTGGTCCTGGATACCTACCTGAGGGCCTTTGAGCCGGTGATCGAAACCTATAGCGGTTCCCCAGCGGCGGCGGCAGCGGCCTGCTCTTCCTCTGACCTTGCCTGCCTGGTTTCCTGTTATCCTGACTTCTTCGGCCATATTCCCGGCCTTGAGGGAGCTGCTCAAGAGATCCATAAGCGGGGCGGTATCTTTATCGTCCACGGGGATCCCATCATGTGGGGACTGTTCAAAAGCCCTGGCAGCTTTGGGGCGGATGTGGTTACTGCCGAAGGCCAGAGCTTGGGCAATGACCTCAACTATGGAGGACCGTTTCTGGGGATCATGGCCGCATCCCACGAGCTTATGCGCCGTATTCCCGGCCGTATTGCCGGTGAAGCCCGGGACAGCCAGGGAAGGCGGGGCTATGTGCTTACCCTCGCTGCCCGGGAGCAGCATATACGCCGGGAAAAGGCGGTGTCCAATATCTGTTCTAACCAAGGACTGGCGATGCTCCGGGCGTGTATATACCTTGCCCTGACCGGGAAACAGGGGCTCAGGGCCATCGGGGAACTCTGTTGGCATAAGAGCCACTATACCGCCGCTCAGATCGCTGCCCTCAAAGGGTTTCATGTGGCCCACGGCGCCTTTTTCAAGGAATTTCTTGTTACCTTACCGGGAAACGCGGAAGAAGCCGCGGAAAAGCTCTTCCAAGACCGTATAGTGCCGGGGCTTCCCCTGTCTCGCTATTATCCGGATAGGCCCAGGGAGCTTCTGGTATGCGTTACCGAGAAAAACACCCGGGCAGATATCGACGCCTTGGTGCGCGCCCTTGAGGAGGTATACCGATGAACCCCCTTTTTTCGCAAGAAACTCCCACCCTCTTTGCCTTGAGCATGCCCGGCAGGAGCGCCCTTGCCCTGCCCAAGCCGGATGTCCCTGAAACGCCCCTGCCAGCATCCCTCCTCCGGGAGGAATTACCCCTGCCTGAACTGGATGAAGTATCAGTGGTGCGGCACTTTACCGGGCTTTCCCAGAAAAATTACTCCATAGACGGCCAATTCTACCCCTTGGGTTCCTGTACCATGAAGTACAACCCCAAGGTGAACGAAGAAGCGGCCCAGCTTCGAGGGTTTACCCGGGCTCATCCCTTGCTGCCTCCGGCGCACAGTCAAGGGGCTCTAAAGCTCATGTACCAACTCGCGGAGGCCCTCAAGGAGCTTACGGGTTTTACCGGTTTTTCTCTCCAGCCTGCCGCAGGCGCCCAGGGCGAACTCGCCGGGATGCTCATGATCCGGGCCTATCACCGGGATCGGGGAGATACGCAACGGAAGCGGATCTTGGTACCTGATTCTGCCCACGGAACCAATCCCGCGACCTGTACCATGGCAGGGTTCACCGTGGAAACCCTAGCTTCGGACTCACGGGGGGCGGTGGATCTGGAGGCCCTTAAAGCCGCCTGTGCAGGGAAGAACGGGGAAACCTTGGCAGGGCTTATGATCACCAATCCCGGAACCCTCGGGCTGTTTGAGCCTGAGATTCAGGAGATCCTCCAGGTTATCCATGCTGCCGGGGGCTTGGTCTATGGAGACGGAGCCAATTTTAACGCGCTTATGGGGATCATCAAACCGGGGGATCTGGAATTCGATGTGATGCATCTTAATCTGCATAAGAGCTTCTCCACTCCCCATGGCGGAGGCGGCCCTGGTGCGGGGGCGCTGGGAGCGGGTCCCCGCCTGGCCGCGTATCTACCGGGCCCCCAGATTACCCGGCAGGGTGATACCTACACCTTCACCACACCTCCTTGCTCCATAGGCCGGATGAAGGGGTTCTATGGGAATTTCAGTGTCTTGGTTCGGGCCTATACCTATATAAGGCTCCTGGGGAAAGAGGGACTCCGGCGGGTTGCAGAATATGCGGTGCTCAATGCCAATTATCTAAGAAGCCTCCTCAAAGAGGCCTATCCCACTCCTTTTGGAGCGGAGCGGCCCTGTATGCATGAATTCGTCGCATCCCCGAATGTAGGGAAAGGCATCACCACCCTGGACATTGCCAAGCGGCTTATAGACTATGGGTTTCATCCTCCGACGATCTATTTCCCCCTTATTGTAAAGGAAGCCCTCATGATTGAGCCGACGGAGACGGAATCCAAGGAAACGCTGGAGGCCTTTGCCGCGGCGCTTATTGCCATTGCGGAAGAGGCGAAGACCCGGCCGGAACTGCTTAAAGCCGCGCCCCATAATACCCCGGTGGGACGGCTTGACGAAACCGAGGCTGCCCGTAAACCAATACTGCGGGTACGGGGCTGTCCCTAAGGACGAACGGCGCTATAAGTCCTCCCCGGCGGTTCTGGACAGGGGACTAAACCGGTAGCCTGCCCCTTCAGGGCTAACCCTGCCTAGGGCAGGATAGCGGAGGTGCATACCCGCAATAGGTATGGTATGCTGAGCGGCGTATTCGAGCGCCTGTTTCCGTATGGCCCCCGCAGCCTGAGGATCCGTATCATAGCTTACCGAAAGAGCGGGAAGGGGAAACTGGATGTCCTGGACATGCATCAGATCTCCCCAAATCAGCAGCTTCTGCCCCTTGGATTCTACTTGGTACAGGGTATGTCCCGGGGTATGCCCAAAGGCGGCAATGGCCCGTATCCCTGGAAGCAGCTCCTCTCCAGCGCCGAGGGGTTTGGGCAGAAAGGTACGGACCCTGGAACCATAGGGGGCAAGCGCCGCCGCTGCTGCCGGATCCGCAGCGGTCTCGGTCCAATAGGTTTTTTCCTGCTGGGACAGGTATACGGAAGCCCGGGGAAACAAGGCTTCTCCCCGTCGTTGTAGACCCCCGATATGGTCCCGGTGCATGTGGGTGAGGAGCACTGTATCCACCTGAGCGGGTTCAATCCCCAGGGTTTTCAGGTGATCGAAGAGCTTGCCGCCGAATCCGGTGTCTATGAGGATTATCCTATCAGCCCTGCGGATGAGCAGGGTATGGGTCTCTGACGGATAGGTTCCGCCGGGTATATACTGCCGGAGGACCTCTTCAGAGGCTCCGACAAGAATGGAACTGTTTCCCTGACCCGTATATTCCACCAACAGGTGCACGTCCCAGTCTCCGACTGGATAGGTGAAAATTGCATGTTCCCCTGCAAAACCATGTACGGCCATCGCCCCGCATACCATACCGCATATAATTTCCCGTTTCATACGATCCATCCTCCTGTGTACTTAAGGTACGCATCATCTGTATCTTAAGCGTACCGCTGCACTGATTGAATTTGCCCTATGAAGGAGCTATAATAATACTATAAGTAATCCAAAGCTGTATAGTTATGTTGCTCCTGAGGCCTTTATCTCGGTAAAGGAACCGTCCCTTTGTCGAGAAACGCAGGGCTTGTAGCAAAGAGCTTTATGGAAGCTGCTTTAGTGGTGTACGAGGGGTGATGGCTTTTATCGTCCAATTTATTTGTAAGGAGCAATACACGATGAGAAAAAAAATAGGAGGCTTGTTATGGATTCTGGCGGTGTTTTTCATAGCTTCCTGCGGCTTTGAAATTCCTGAATCCTTAACGGTTACAGGCAATCCGGGGATACATCTTCCCCTGGGCAGTCCCTTTGGGGCAATGGGGGAGTCGATAAACGACTATATCGGACAGGAGAAGATCCGGGAGATGGTGGGCCCCAATGATCCGGATAATAAGGTGCGGCTCTATGATTACCAGGGCGATGGTACACCCGAGCTTGAGGTGCAGACCTACGTGGTACGATATGAGATTGCGAAACTAAACCTGGATTTAGAGAAGCATATAGAGGAGGCCGATGATATTACGGTGCCTTCTCTCGTTATTCCGGCTATACCGGCAGGGAGTCCGGGAGGGGTATATTTAACATCGGCTCCCCCTTTTTTTACCGCTTCGGAACCTTCGGAGCCGTTGTTTGAAATAGGCCTGGGGACTATGGAACAGTGGCTGAAAGATGTGCAGCTTAATGGAGCGGGAATCACTATCCGGGGAGGAGCGGGTCTTGCGGATACGCTGAGACTGAAAATACCCCAGTTGGGCATTGATAAATATGAGCAGGGTGTTTCGGATGAGAAGGGAGATTTGGTATTCACCGGTGGCGCCTATACCTTGCTCGATAAGAATGATTCAAAGGGGGAAAGTACCGCAATACAGATATACGCCCACTTGGTAGATACCCCAAAAGATGGTACCTATACAATGGAGCTTAACTTTAAGTGGGACAAGGCAACCCTGCATCCAGGGGAAAAGGGAGAATTTACCGAAAGCTATACGGTTAATTTTGGCGAACTCACCGGCTATCTGGGAAATGCCCGGCTCAAAGAAGTGCCGGCCTATGTATTTATTGCCGGCTTACCCGATAGTACCGATGGAAAGATGACGCTTCAGATTGGGGAGAAGCAGATAGTACCGAATGAAACAATAAGCCCGGCATCTCTCCCCGGAAGCCTTATCATTGATGAGGAGCATAGTACCGTTAAAGGACCTATTCCCGATTCCAGTATTAAAGAGAAGTTGGATCTGGTCGATTTGTTTACCACAGACAGCGGCACCTTAGACTATAGTATTACGGTATCGTCGGTTGATATAACTCCTCAGTCACCCAATCCCATGCTTACCGTGGAGCTGCTTATCATGCTTCCTCTGGACTTCGAGGTTACCGGGGATACGGTAACCGTTGCCGGGAACTACTATAAAGAACTGGAGCTAAAACCATTGAAGGGTCTCACCGATTCGACTAAGAGCGGCGATTTGTTCGGCAGAACAGGCCAGGAGGATGATACGCTGAAGGACATACATGAGGTAGCGCTTAAGTTTTATAAGTATACCAATACCCTTATTGAGGGGGTGGCCTTGTTTGTGGGAAAACCCGCTGAAGACAGTACATTGGAAAAACTATTGCCATTGGAGTCTTCCGAGCCTGATCCTTTAACATTTACCAGGGATGAGGTGAAATATCCCTTTAATCCTCAATTTAAAATCCTGGTGGAAGCACAGAACGGTAACACTGCTTTTAAGATTAGGCCTCTTGCCGGTAAGGACGTAAAACTTGACTTTTCCTTGGCGCTAGAAGCTTCCGCAGATATTGAGCAAACCATTGATTTTTAAGGAAGGGACCATGAAGAAATACATACCTTTATGCTTGGTATTAAGCAGTATCCTCTCCCTCCACCTCTATGCGGAAAAACCCCGCCGGTTCGTGGAATTCGGTTTGGATGTGGGGGTGGGGCTGGCCAACAACTTGACCGGCCTTCAGGATATTATGAAGAAAAATATCTACCTTGATTTGGATTCCCTGAGCCACAGCATCAAGGAAGGAGGGGTCAGCCTCAATACCGATATAGATAGCGCGGTCTTCTTTAATTTCAATCTTGGGGAAGTATGGGGATTTGGTATATCCAGCGGGATTGAGGGCGGGATAAACGGCAATATACCTAAGTCCATCTTTACCTTGATCACCCAGGGAAATATCCGCCAGCATGTGTTTGAGGGAGATCTCACGGTCTTCGGGAGTCTCTTCGTAGATACGGCCGTAGATGTGCACGCAAAATTTGGAAAACTCCGGGTCGGCATAGTACCGGCCCTGTATATCCCCCTTATCTATATTCCCAAATCTACGATAAATTACGGATTAGAGAGCGAGGAAAATGTGCATGCCTGGGCAGAAAGCGATATACGGGTATACAGTCCCTTCTCCCTAGAAGATCCGGATCCTGCTGCATCCATGCAAAGCCTAGGGTTTGATCTCTCCCTTCAAGGAGAGTACGCCCTCTTGCCCATCCTGGATGTGGGGGGAACCCTAAGCCATATTCCTCTGGGTGGGGCGGTACTGAAGCATCAGATGCGTATATATTCCGAGAAGTTTGAGATTGATGAAAGTAATCTGCTCCAGAATACCCTTACCATCCCTGAGTTTGAGCTCAAGCAGGAGTACACCACCGGTTCCTACCGGGTATTCCGGCCTTTACGCTTTGACGTCTATGCCCTGTACCGGCCTTTGGTGGTGGACTTTTTTGCCATAAGACCGAATATCGGTTTTACCCATGTATTCGGCGCGGGAATACTTCCCTACTTTAACGCGGGCCTTGAGCTGCGTTTGAATGTATTCCGGGTACTCTTTTTCCATCTAGGCACGGGCTATGAAGAAGCAATCTGGAGGCATAGGCTGGGTTTTGCCTTGAACCTCCGGGTCTTCGAACTGGACCTTGAAGCAGGACTCAGATCCCAGGATCTGGATAAGAGCTTTAATTTGCAGGGGGCTGGTGTAAAAGTAGGTCTACGGCTTGGTTTCTAAGAGGCCTATAGCGGCCCTGGTACACATCAAGAAAGACCTGTATCGGTCTGATGCTAAAATAGGGCGTTTCCTGAGCGTGTTGGCCCTCTCAGGTATCAGTTATGGTCTGTATCGGGGAATCCAGGATAATTACCTGGCGGAAATCCTGCATATCAGCGCCTTTGAACGGGGGCTTGTGGAGTTTTTCCGGGAAACCCCCGGGCTTCTGGTGGTACTGATCCTCGCGGGGATGTATCGGTTTACGGAAAGCCGGATCTTCAAAATCGGCATTGCGATCATGGCCGCAGGCCTCATCGGTCTCCTCCTGAGCAGCAGGGGTAACCTGGGAAAAATCATCCCGGTCCTGTTCATGGTAATCTTCAGCGCCGGGGAACATATCATCATGCCGGTAAAAACTACCATCTCCCTGGACCTGGCCAAGCCTGGTACCGGCGGCGCCGCCCTGGGGATCACCGGAGCTATCAGTCACGCAGGCAATATCGCCGGATTGGTGGCGGTTACCGCCCTGTTTTTTATGTTCTCTCGGCTGGGTTTTGACCGGAGCGATCCTACCCAGTTTCAAGGGGTATTTGCCGTGGCCGCGGCCCTGATGATCGGATCGGTTCTCATCGTCGTGGCCTTGCAAGAATCCACTATTAAAGTAAGCCGGCGGCGTTTTTATTTTGCCAAAAAATTTTTTAAATACTACATGCTGGAGATCTTCTACGGTTCCCGCAAACAGATCTTCCTCACCTTCGCCCCGTATGTGCTTATTCTCCAATACGGCGCCGACACCTCCCTTATTTCTTTGCTCCTGGCTGTTTGCGCGGGATTTGGGATGCTCTTTAGCCCTCTCATGGGCAGGCTTATTGATAGGGTGGGGTACAAGGTTATCATGGTTACCGACACCCTGCTCTTAATCCTGGTCTGTTTTTTCTACGGATTTGCCCATCGACTCTTCTCCCCTCCGGTTGCCTTCATCGTGGTGTGCGTAAACTACGTCCTTGATTCCATTATTTCCTTGGCGAGCATGGCCAGTAACGTCTATGTACAGGCCATTGCCTCGTCCCAGGAAGAAATCACCGCCACCCTCTCTACGGGCATTTCGGTAAACCACCTGATCAGCATCTTCATTGCCCTCATGGGCGGGTGGATTTGGAAAGTTACCGGCATTGAGGTGCTTTTTTCGATTTCCGCGGTGCTGGGGATCCTGAATTCTATCTACGCCGCCGGGATCACGATGGAACCACGCCGATAGTCCATGCAAGGCCTTCATAGCTTTCTTGTTTTTTCTATGAATAGGGAAATTCGGGGGTCAGGCTACGTCGAACCGTAGGTTCGCAACCGCAGGTTCGCAACCGCAGTCGGCCTACGGCCTTTGTGCGGTTTTTCTCCGCCACATTTTGGCTCGCCTCCATGAGCCGGGCGGAACTGCGCGCCCTGTTCAACCGCGGGCCGGCAGGCGGAAAGTAGTTTGCTATGCTTATAGCCTGGATGGATATTCCCGAAGCATATCCAGGTATTCCCGAAACATAGTTGGGTATGCTCAAAGCATAGTCAGATATTCCCGGAGAGTAGACGGGTATGCTCAAAGCATAGTCAGATATTCCCGGAGAGTAGTTGGGTCTGCCCGAAACATACCGGACTATGTACAAAGCATAGGTTTCTTCGCTTTTAGAGCCTTTTCAGGTTCATTTGGTCTCGTTTCCCTGATGTTTTCGGCTTTTGTTGGGGTAGGCCGCCTTCAATTGCTCATAAGCGGCGCGCGCCTCGGGGACATTCCGCTCGGCGGCGGCCTTGAAATCAGCATAGACTTCAA
>JAITRH010000214.1 GCA_031288495.1 Treponema sp.
GCAAACAGAACGAAGGAAGCGCCTGAAAAACCGTACACGATAGCGGAGGCAGTGGAACATATCGGCAATCTGGGCGGTCCAAGACGATCCCCAAGCGACGGTCCGCCCGGTGTAAAAACTGTTTGGCGGGGTCTACAGAAATTCTACACCCTCTTCGACTATAGAGATATGTTCGACTTTGTGGGTCAAGTTTAGATCCCATAGGGGTTGTTTCAAATAGGAAACACATATGGCCCCTGGCGCCACTATATTTTTACCTTATCCCCGCAAAACTGCGGAATGGCGCGGACGCGAAACTGGATTCGGTGCCAAGCACCCTTTTCGGCCTACCACAAAGGGGGTACGCAAAAGCTAGACACTGTCAGCAAAGGAGGATTTTAATAAATACGATAAAAATAAATTCTAAAAAGGTTATGTCCGATTGCTCATAACCTACGGTCAAACGCCGGTTTGCCTTTATCTTCCCACATATCCGCTCTATAAGGCCCTGTTGCTTGTATTTCTCTGTATCATACTCTATTGCTTCTTTCCGGTTCCTTCGTCCGGGTATTACCGGTTCGGTATTATTCCCCTCTAACGCCTGCCCATACTCGTTGTGGTCATATCCTCGGTCGGTAATCATCGCCTAGGATACGCAGGGAGGTATACGGGAAAAGGGCAGCTCATCCCTGCAATTGGTATGCTGCCGGGTATCTTCTTCAGGGCTATGTAGGGCGGCTCTCTTGCGGTAATGCTGATTAAACGCCCCGTACCCCTGCCGCGGTCCTATCCTATGGGGCAGGAGGGGCGCTCTTTGTCTTGGCCAATACCATGAGCAGCGCGATGTCTCCCTGGCGGACTCCGGGGATCCGGGCTGCCTGGCCAAGGGTGAGGGGATGAACCTGGGAGAGTTTCTCCTTGGATTCTGCGGAAAGACCGGGGATTGCCTTATAATCCAAGGCCTTATCCAGTTTGATGGATTCCATTTTGGCATTCCGGGCGGCTGCCCGCTTTTCCTTTTCCAGGTAACCGGCATATTTTATATCCAACCGCGCTCGATTAAGCCATTCCTGGGGATAGGCTTCCAATTCCGGGGCATAGGGGAACAGTTCTTCCAGGTGTACTGCCGTATCCGTCAAGGTTCGTTCCAAGGTGTCCCCTCCATGAGGCCGGAGACTCGGCGCTGCTCCAGAACGCTCCTGTTCCCGAAGACCAGGCACGGTCCGGTTCCGCAACAGTTCCCGGATGACCTCCAAGGCGTGGGTCTTGCGCTGGAACCGTTCCCAGCGCTGTTCCTGCACGAGACCCAGTTCCCGAGCCTTAGGACAGAGCCGGGAGTCAGCGGTATCATGGCGTAATACCAGACGGTGTTCTGCCCGGCTGGTGAACATCCGGTAGGGCTCAGTAGTTCCCAGGGTGGTAAGGTCATCAATCAAAACCCCGATATAGGCCTCAGCCCGTCCTAAAATCAGGGGCGCTTCTCCTCGGAGTTTCATGGCCCCGTTGATCCCCGCGATGATACCCTGAGCCGCAGCCTCTTCATACCCGGAACTGCCATTGGTCTGACCGGCTACCCATAAGCCCCCGAGCCTCTTGGATTCCAAGGTGGGGAAGAGCTCCAAGGGGTCAAGGTAATCGTATTCTACCGCATAGGCGGGTCTGACTATCCGGGCTTCCTCAAGTCCGGGAATGCTCCGGATGAAATCCCGCTGCACCTCTTCCGGAAGGGAGCTCGAGGCCCCGTTGAGGTACATTTCATGCGTAGTACGTCCTTCAGGTTCAATAAAAATATGGTGCCGGTCCCGGTCCGGGAATCGAATCACCTTGTCTTCAATAGAGGGGCAATACCGGGGGCCGGCCCCGCGGATTTTACCGCCGTACAAGGGGGATCGGTGGATGTTCTCTCTAATGATCCTATGGGTTTGGGGAGTGGTATAGGTGATCCAGCAGGGAACCGAAGGCCGGTCCCAAAAGACCCCGGGATCCGCATCAAAGGAAAAAGGAGCTGGCTTCTCGCCGTCCTGCCGTTCCAAGCGATCATAGGCAATGCTGTTCCCGGCGATACGGGCAGGGGTACCGGTTTTGAGCCTACCCACCGAAAAACCTCGGCGCCGCAAACTGAGCCCCAGTCCTAGGGCGGCCCCTTCTCCCAGGCGGCCCTGAGGCGCATCGTATTCACCGATGAAGATCTTCCCTTCCATAAAAGTCCCGGTAGTGAGGATCACCACAGGAGCGCTGATACGGTGCCCCCGCTCGGTGAGCACCCCCTGGACACGGTCTGGAGATTCTGCTACCACCAGGTCCACCACGGTATCCATCAGGATCGAAAGCCCGTTCTGGCGTTCTAAGGCGGATCGGGCCGCTCCCTGGTAAGCCCCTTTATCCGCCTGGGCCCGGGGGGCTTGTACCGCAGGCCCCCGGGAACGGTTGAGAATCCGGTACTGGATGCTGCTGGTATCAATGAGCTTTCCCATTTCGCCGCCCAGGGCATCCACTTCCCGAACCAGGTTTCCCTTAGAAAGTCCTCCCACCGCAGGATTACAGGAAAGCGCGCCGATCCGGTCGGGGTTTTGGGTGATGAGCAGGCCCGTGAATCCAAGCCGGGTAAAGGCCAGGGATGCTTCAATGCCCGCATGGCCTCCACCTACAATAATACCGTCATAATCCATGGTCAACCGGTGAAGGGACGTAAGAAAAAGCCCCGGTCTTGTGGCTATGCATAATGGCCTCTTCCAAACCCGGCGTTTTGCCGCCACAACCTCAAGGGGCGGATACCCGCAAAGGCAACGTAAACCGGGTTCATGGCGCAATAATAGCCTTAAAGGCCTTTTCGTCAAGGGATTCCTTTTCGAGGAGAATCGCCGCTACGGTGTTGAGGAGGGCCTTATTTTGGGAGAGCTGTTCCTTGACCCGGGTGTATTGTTTTTCCAGGATATGGGCAATTTCCTCATCAATGTACTGCTGGGTTGCTTCAGAATACTCCCGGTGCAACAAGGGTTCGGCCTGGGAGCCTCCCAACATCCCCGCCCCCCGCTGGGTAAGGGCCACGTTCTTGAAGCGGCTGCTCATGCCGTAGTCGGTGATCATCCGCCGGGCAATATCCGTGGCTTTGGTGAGATCATTGGCTGCGCCGGTGGAGATCTTACCGAAGATGAGTTCCTCCGCAGCCCTGCCGCCGAGGAGCACATCGATCTTGCCCAGCAGTTCCTCTTCAGTCATAAGGTAGCGGTCCTCTACGGGCATTTGCAGGGTATAGCCCAGGGCGCCAAAACCCCGAGGTACGATGGAGATTTTCTGCACCGGATCTGAACCCGGGGTAAAGGCTGCCATCAAGGCGTGGCCGGTTTCGTGGAAGGCCACGATCCGCCGTTCATCCGGGGATATGATGCGGTTCTTTTTCTGGAGTCCTGCCACGGTTTTTTCGATGGCTTCTTCAAAGTCCTTCTGAATAACCTGGGTTCTGCCCCCTCGGACCGCCAGCAGAGCCGCTTCATTGACGATATTCGCCAGGTCTGCCCCTACAAACCCGGAGGTGAGCCGGGCAATGGCGTCCAGGTCCACCTGAGGACTGAGTCTCACCGCTTTGGAATGGATCCGCAGGATCGCTTCCCGGCCTTTGAAGTCAGGCCGGTCCACCAGCACCTGCCGGTCAAACCGTCCGGGCCGCAGCAGGGCCGGATCTAATACGTCGGGCCGGTTCGTGGCAGCCAGGATGATGAGGCCGCTCGTGGCGTCAAACCCATCCATTTCCACAAGCAGCTGGTTGAGGGTCTGTTCCCGCTCGTCGTTCCCGCCGGCGATGTTGTTGAGCCGGCTCTTACCGATAGCGTCAAGCTCATCAATGAAGATGATACAAGGAGCCTTATCCCGGGCCTGTTTGAAGAGATCCCGAACCCGGGCTGCGCCCACGCCGACGAACATTTCCACAAAGTCCGCGCCGCTCATGCGGAAAAAAGCCACTCCCGCTTCACCGGCCACGGCCCGGGCCAAGAGGGTTTTTCCGGTTCCCGGAGGCCCCACGAGCAGTACCCCTTTGGGGATCTTGCCGCCAATATCGGTGTACTTCTTGGGGTTTTTGAGGAAATCCACCACCTCGACCAGTTCTTCCTTAGCCTCGTCAACCCCGGCCACATCGGAGAAGCGGGTAACAATATCCCCTTCCGCTACGATCACCGCCCGGTTCTGTCCCACGGATAAAACATTACCTCCCATGTTTCCCAAACGTTTCATGAGGAAACGCCAAATAAGAAAGAAAAAGGCAATCGGCAGGACCCAGCTGAAGATGATGTTCAGGATGGCACTCCCCTCCCGGGAAACCGCGTAATAGGCCACCTGTTTTTCATCCATAAGCTTGATGAGATCCGGATCGTTGAGGGGTACGGTACGGTACACCGGCTCTGGAGTCGCGGTATAGGGGTTTCTGATCGGAGGCCCTGGGGGGAGTTCCCCTTTGAGGGAGGTATAACCGGTAAAATAGGAATCGGTGAGTTCCACCCGTTTAATCTCCCCCGAGGCGATCTTGGCCTTGAATTCGGAAAAATCAATGGTAGGATTCACCCGTTTCATAAAGACGTAGTTAAAGAGGCTCATCCCCACCACCAGAATCAAAATATAGATGATAGAGAATTTCCAGCCCCCAAAAGGTTTTGGATTGGGGAACGGAGGACCGCCGAAGGGGAATTTGAAACCCTTATGCTTGTTGTTTTTTCGCTCACCCATCCAATCGCTCCTTATCACCCAGCATCTGCGGCGGTTTCAAACCCTGAAGGGTTGAAACCGCAGTCTTAGTTGTAAGGGAACACCCGGGCTTTAGACCGCTTGTTCCATCGGACTGTAATCCAAAGCCCCTTTCACCGGACCGCAGGTCCGCCCTACCCGAGATTTGAAACGGGCTCATCGTGCTTAATACAAATATCAATCTTTTGGTAAGGGATTTCAATATGTTCTTGTTCAAACCGTTGTTTAATGCCCATGAGCATCGAATTTCTGATGTTCCAGTAGTTGCTCTTCTCAAACCACACCCCAAACAGCAGGACCACCCCGGTCCGGTCGAATTTATCTACTCCGAAAAGGGGAGCGGGGTTATCCAGACAGTAACTGTTCTGAGCCGCCACATCCAAGAGGACTTCCCGGACCTGCTCCAGGTTTTCCGCATAGGGTATGGTGAGGCTGAGATCCATCCGCCGTATGGGAAACCGGGTAATGGTTATCAGGTTGCTTTTGATGATGGTTTCATTGGGAATACGGACAAAAAGGTTATCGTAGGTGCGGATCTTCACGGAAAGCAGGTCCATAGACATGACGATCCCCGTGATGGTATTCACCGTAATGGCATCCCCCACCTGGAAAGGACGTTCCGAGAGGATGAACAGTCCTGAAATGAAACTGGACATAGAGGTCTGAGCGGCAAACCCAAAGACGATTCCGGCAACCCCCGCGGCTCCGAGGATAGCCGAGGTATCAATGCCCAAGGTTTTAAAGACAAAGAGCACCGCCATGACCAGCCCCAAGTACCGGATCCCCTTTTTGACCATGAACGTCCGCTGTTCGCTCAGCCGCCCCTTGAGGATCTTTCCCAGAATGAACTGGATCAGGTTAAAAACAACGATGATGACGAGCACCATGACGAGGGTTTGCATGATCCTGACGATGAGAGCCAAGGGCTTGGCTTCCTCGGAAAACTGCGTTACCGCTTCTGAAAGAATGGTGGTATCCATGTATACTCCCTACAGACTGGTTATGTTCTTTATGAAGTCCGCGCCCTGACGGATGAGAAAATCTCCCGTGTCGTTCCGTGGGGCTTCGCGGATCTTCCGGTATGCTTCCGGTATCTCAGGGAGCACGTTCATTTCGATATTCCCTCCCACGGTAGCATCCAAGGCTACCGTATCGGACCATAAAGAGCCCTTATGCTCATAAATACTCAAAGGTTCAGTATAAATAGCAAGGCGGTCTAATTCAAGCGGTGTTTTGGAACGGTTGCGGATCACCAGGGGGCAGCGGATCAAAGAAGGGGGAGCACTCGAGGCCTCCTCAGGATGGCGGGTGAGGCACCGGGGCGGAAGGGAGACGCAGAGCGCCCCCGATGCGGTATCATCCCCAAACCAGGCTTCCGAGCAGGTGAAGGGCGTGAAGGCTGCTATCCGCTGATTATCCTCCGTCTCGAAGGCCAGCGCCGGCGGAAACAGCACGGTAAAATGAGCTTCCGTAGCGGGAACCAGGCAGAGCCGTTCCTGCACGGGTACCAAGTAGGGCTTTTCGCTCAGGACCGGGCGCAGGGTGAGAGCGGTTCCCGGTCCTACCATAACAGAACGGGGAAGCCCTTCCGGGGGAACTTCTTCCCGGGGTCCGTAGAAATCATCGGTCATGTCCTTAAAGGGAAGTACCTGAACGGCGGTCTGCCAGCGGGTTCCCTCTTTTTTCAGGTACCCCACGGCGCCGTTCACGTTCCAGCAGTACCACCGGCCTTCTTGCGGTTCAAAGGCATTGATTAAAAAAGTATCCATGAAAAATCCTCCATAAAATATACTTCCTATAAAAGGAGATCGGATACAGGAAAATTACAGGATAAACCCCAAGAAACTATTGGGGAAGGCCGCTTCGTCTTTAAAATGGGGCGGTTTCACAGTCCGGCATTTCAAAAAGCTGCCGTATCCTTGAAGCGTGAGGGGATCGCCGGTTCCCCGGAAGCACAGTGGTTAATTTCTTTTCAGAGGGCCCGGGGATCCTTCCAGGAGATCCTGCTATTGGCTCCGGCATAAGCAGATCCGCCCGCCACACCGTACCCTGAAGCAGCCGGAGCCCTGCAGGGCAAGGCTGAACAAAGCTCCGCCGTCTTGACCGGCTTATCCATAGCCGTGGGCAGCACCGGTTATTCCTCCACCAGGTTCACCGGTGATTTCAGGGAGCCTAGGGCTGCCTTGAGTGCCGGTAATAGGCTTAGGTTCCTTACGGATTTTTTGGGTAGGCCGATAGAACCCTTTGGCCTGGCGACCCCGACGTTGGGGTAGGCCCATAGCAACGCCGGACCTTGCGACCCCGGCCTTGGGGTAGGCCCATAGCAAGGCCGGACCTCGCGACCCCGGCATTGGGGTAGGCCCATAGCAACGCCGGACCTTGCAAGCCCGGCGTTGGGGTAGGCCCATAGCAACGCCGGGCCTTTCGACCCCGGCATTGGGGTAGGCCCATAGCAACGCCGGACCTCGCAAGCCCGGCGTTGGGGTAGGCCCATAGCAACGCCGGACCTCGCGACCCCGGCGTTGGGGTAGGCCCATAGCAACGCCGGACCTCGCAAGCCCGGCGTTGGGGTAGGCCCATAGCAAGGCCGGACCTCGCAAGCCCGGCGTTGGGGTAGGCCCATAGCAACGCCGGACCTCGCAAGCCCGGCGTTGGGGTAGGCCCATAGCAACGCCGGACCTCGCAAGCCCGGCGTTGGGGTAGGCCCATAGCAAGGCCGGGCCTCGCAAGCCCGGCGTTGGGGTAGGCCCATAGCAACGCCGGGCCTCGCAAGCCCGGCGTTGGGGTAGGCCCATAGCAAGGCCGGGCCGCGCAGCCGCGCCTGGACCTGGGCGCCCGCTATTTCGGGGGAGGCGCGTCCGCCGATCGCGGCAAGCGTCTTGCCTACAAGGTAGGCCGAGAGCGCTTTAAGCTTCTTTTCGCTGCCGGCTCTAGGCGCGGCGCGGGCGCAACGCTTCTCCCTTGTTTATGTAATCAGCGGACAATTTTTGTTAAACCCGCCCCGCGGTCCAGCCTAAGCTTTCCTGCTGAATGTGGTAGAGGCGGGCAAAGAGGCCGTCTTTTGCAAGCAGTTCTTCGCCGGAACCTTCCTCGGTCAATACGCCGCCATCCAGCACGG
>JAITRH010000215.1 GCA_031288495.1 Treponema sp.
GTTTACCATGGATGTATCTATCCTGCCCATACTCCGAAGGTTTCAGAGAACAGGGCAAAGCCCCTATTCCCCGGCTCCGCTGCACGAGCGGATACAGGGATCCTTGACGCCCGGTTGGAAAAGAAGGGATACTGAAGGTATCAGTTTTGATGGAGATGAAAGGTACCATGTTCGACATACAAGACCCCCCCAAAAACAACCCTTCCGATGCTCGCCAAAGGCTTGCCCTTATCCGGCATTCGGTGAGCCATGTTATGGCCCAGGCAGTAACCCGGCTCTTTCCGGGAACCCAGGTTGCCATCGGCCCATCAGTGGAAAACGGCTTTTATTATGATTTTCAGTTTCCCCTGCCCATAGGAGTGGAGGATCTTCCCCGTATTGAAGCGGAAATGCGGCGTATCATTGAGGAACATCAGGATTTTGTCCGGCTCACCGTGAGCCGGGAAGAAGCCATGGAGCGTTTTGCCGCGGAGCCTTTTAAGCTGGAATTGCTAGCGGATCTGCCTGAGGACGTCCCCATCACCGTCTATGAGCAACGCAACGCCGCAGGGGAAAGGGTCTGGGCGGATCTTTGTAGGGGGCCGCATCTTGCAAATACCCGGGAGATCAACTCCAAGGCATTTAAGCTCCAAAGCATCGCCGGAGCCTATTGGCGCGGCAATGAAAAGGGGCCTATGCTCACCCGAATCTACGGCACTGCCTGGGAAACCCCTAAAGACCTCAAGGCATACCTGGCCTTCCTGGATGAAGTGGAAAGGCGGGATCACCGCCGCTTGGGAAAGGAACTGGACCTCTACTCCATCCACGAGGAAGCCGGAGCCGGGCTTATCTACTGGCATCCCAAAGGAGGCCGTATGCGGGTGGCCATCGAAGATTTCTGGCGCGCCGAGCATTTCAGGAACGGTTATGAAATCCTCTACACCCCCCATATCGGTAAATCCTGGCTCTGGGAAACCTCAGGCCATCTGGGTTTTTACAAGTCCAACATGTATTCCCCCATGGAAATCGACCGGCAGGATTACCTCATCAAGCCTATGAACTGTCCCTTCCACATCATGATCTATAAGAACAAGGGCCGCAGTTACCGGGACCTCCCCCTGCGCTGGGCTGAACTGGGTACGGTATACCGGTATGAGCGTTCCGGGGTGCTCCACGGCCTCCTGCGGGTCCGGGGCTTTACCCAAGACGACGCCCATATTTTCTGTACTCCCGAACAAATAGAGGGGGAAATTCTCGAAGTCCTCCGGTTCAGCCTCAAAATATGGAAGGTCTTTGGCTTCAAGGACATCAAGGCATACCTGGCTACCAAACCCGCGGAGTCCGTGGGGGAGCCGAGCCGTTGGGATGCGGCCCTGGAATCGCTCCGCAAGGCCGTGAAAGCCGAAGGGCTGCCCTATGAGCTGGATGAAGGGGGCGGGGCTTTCTACGGCCCCAAGATAGATCTCAAGATCCAGGATGCCTTGGGTAGGGAATGGCAGATGACTACCATTCAGTTTGATTTCAATGAGCCTGAACGGTTTGATATGACCTTTGTGGACTCCGATGGCCGGCATAAGCGGCCCTATATGGTACACCGGGCCTTGCTTGGTTCCCTGGAACGGTTCTTCGGCGTGCTCATCGAGCATTTCGGCGGCGCTTTTCCGGTATGGATTGCCCCGGAACAGGTCGCGGTGATTCCCGTAGCTCCGGGTTTCCATGATTATGCGAAACAGGTAGCCGCAGAGCTCCAAGGCCGGGACCTCCGGGTTACGGTTGAACTGGAGGATAACCGCATGAACGCGAAGATCCGCCTCTGCCAGAACCGCAAGGTTCCTTATATGGTGGTAGTGGGTCAACGGGAAATGGAGGAGGCTACGGTTTCCGTCCGCCTCCGGGATGGGAGACAACTAGGAACTGCTCCCATGCCCCTAGCGGCGTTTGCGGATTATGTGGAAGCCAAGGTGGCTACCCGCGATCTGGAATTGTAAGGTACCTTACCGCGCTTGGGGCCAAGTTCCCAGGACCTCAAGGCTTGGGGTGGTTTTCCTCAAGATGCCCCAAACCAGTATTGTCAGAAGGGTGGTTTTGTATTATCCTCAAGAGCGGTATCATTCATATTAAGTAGGGAGGCGTACTATGAAAACTACGCTTGAAGATCTGCAAAACAGGCGGAGTATCAAGGCATACAAACCGGAGCAGATTACGGATGAAGAACTGAACGCGATAGTAACAGCCGGTACCTGGGCTCCAAGCGGTACGGGGGCGCAATCCGCGGTAATCGTGGTGGTGCAGGATAAGGCTCTGATTACCCAAATCGAAGCATTGAATGCCCGGGTGCTTAATAATCCTGGGGCAAAACCTTTCTATGGGGCTCCCACGGTCCTTGCGGTCCTGGTGGATACAACCAAACCCACGCCCCTTGAAGATGGAAGTCTCGTCTTGGGTAACCTGATGATTGCGGCTCATGCTGTCGGTGTGGGTTCCTGCTGGATTCACCGGGCAAAGCAGGTGTTTGAGTTTGAAGAAGGTAAGGCCCTGCTCAAAAGATGGGGGCTTTCAGAAAACTATCGAGGGGTTGGTTTCTGTATCCTCGGGTATGCTGCGGGGGAAGCGCCTAAACCCGCTCCCCGTAAGCAAGGCTACGTCATCAAGGCAACCTAAGAACCGGAACAGCCCTGAGCCGCAGATGCGGTTCCGGTTCTTGTATTCCTGTCTTTCCTGAGTGGTGAGGGATATAGAAAAGATGATCATAGGTATAGATATAGGCAGTACCATCACCAAGGTAGTATCCATTGAAGATGGGAATATGACGAGAAAGATCAAGACCAGGGCCGCGGACGCGGTAACCTCTGCTGCCGGGGCCTTGGGGAAAATGATCCTGGAAAACGATATTAAGATGGCGGAAATCGAACGCATCATGATCACCGGGGCAGGGGCGACCAAAATAAAAAATGACCTTTTCGATATCCCCACGGAGCAAATTGATGAAATCACCGCTATCGGTATTGGAGGCATGTTCCTGTCGAAACAAGATAATATCATCATCACCAACATAGGCACAGGCACCGCGATCATTGAGGCAAAGCGAGAAGGAATTGCTCATTTGGGAGGATCCGGGGTGGGAGGCGGTACTATCCTGGGTTTGGCAAAGAAGCTGCTTTTGACCTCCAACTTCAACGGCATCATGGAATTAGCGAAATCAGGGAATCTGAATCAGGTGGACCTCCTCTTGGAAGACATCATGGAGACGGATATAAGTTTTCTTAATAGGGAGGCCACGGCTTCCAACTTTGGGAAGATGCTGGATACCGCCCGGTATGAGGACCTGGCCATGGGGATCCTGAATCTGGTCTATCAGGTGATTGGGATGATTTCGGTGTTCGCGGCGAGAAGTAAGAACATTGATCGCGTCATTGTTACCGGAAACGGGAGTAAAAATTCCATAGGCAAACATATCTTATCCACCATCACCGGGATGTATGCGGTAGCCTTTGAATATCCCCAGGATGCGGAATACACCACCGCCATAGGTGCAGGACTTGCCCATAGTCTGCGTCAGTGAACCTATGGCTCGCCTCTTCAGGTGAGTTTCTTTTATTTTTATTGGTATTTATCTTGTACGCTCCCTATAAGTAGAGTATAGTTAGCAAAGGGGGTATCATGGAGACAGCGGCATTTTTAAACGATTCTGGTATTGCTTTAACTGAAGCAAATAGGCCCGACGAGGCGATCTCCCTGTTTCGTAAGGCCCTGATTATGGAGCCTGAAAATCCATTATTATGGTTAAATTTGGGTATTGCTCAGCAACGAACCGGAGGCTATGAGGATGCGTTACATAGTTTTCAACGGGCGGTTTATATAGAAGATACCTTGGCAGAGGCCTGGGTATCCATGGGTTTAATCTACTATGAGCTTGAACAATTCGATCTTTCGGAGGCATGTTACCATTCGGCATTAGAACGAGATGAGCATGTTCCCAAAACTTGGAATAACCTAGGGGTGCTTTATTTTACCGAAGGTAGCTATGAGGAAGCCCGGCACTGTTTTGAAGAGGCTATTAGCTTAGCCCCCCTGTACTCCGAAGCCTTGTATAACCTGCGAGATACCTGCCGGGAATTGGAGGATTACCGGGCAGCCGCGGAATTTGAACGGATCCTTTCCGGTCTGTCCAAAAATCTCGGGTATCATATTTACCAGGGTAACCGGTAGACGGTATAAACCTTCAAGTATGCGGATTCTCTACATTGCAGAAATCGTTGGAAAGGTTGGGATATACGCCTTTAAGAAGGGTTTATCGGATCTCAAACAGGGGAGGGGGATTGATTTTGTTATGGCCTGTGCAGACGGAGCTACCGGAGGGAACGGTCTTGGAAGAAACCATGCGGGGCTTCTGCACAAGCTAGGAGCCCAGGTGCTTACTACCGGGGAATGTTGTTTTTACAAAAAAGATCTGGTCGAAAATTTTGCTAAAATTCCCTATGTGCTCAGACCCGACAACCTCAACCGGGAGGCGCCGGGGATGGGTTCCCGGATATTTAAGACCGGAACTAAGCCCTCGGATCCTAAGATTGCCATAGGAGTTCTCTTAGGGCAGAGTGGATTCCAGCGGCTTCACGGGAACAATCCTTTTTCCCTACTCCCGGTCTTGCTGGAACGGCTTCGCCAAGAAACCCCCTATGTGATCATTGATTTTCATGCGGAAGCAAGTGCGGAAAAGGGTACGCTGTTTGCCTTGGCTGCGGGGTATTGTTCTGCGGTGATTGGTTCCCATAACCGGGTCCAGACTGCGGATGAACGGGTCCTTCCGGGGGGTACTGCGGTGATTACCGATGCAGGGCGTACAGGCAGTACTGAATCAGTGGGCGGGGTCAATACGGAAAAGCGGATACAGGAATACCTTACCGGTATTCCCGAATGGACCAAAGAGGCGGTGGATAAGCCTGAATTGCAAGGGGTTGTGATTGAACTGGATGGAGCAGGCAAGGCCCGTTCCATAGAACGGATCCGGCATAGGGTTCCGGATATGCCCCTTAAGGATGTTCAGGAAGAAACCCGAGAGGGTATGCCATGACCGGCCGGGTTCATAGCCTCTCGGGAACTACCGTCACCATAAGCCTGGGAACCGATTCCGCCTGTTTCGGGTGTATGCAGCAGGAATGTAAGACCAGGGCGCGGTTTCTTAAGGCGAAAAATCCCTGCCGGCTTCCCTTGGCGATAGGCCAGGTGGTGAAAATCAAGACTCCCAAGGCGCTGCTAGGGGGGCAAGCTTTTACAGCTTTGTTCCCCCCCATAGTGGGTTTCATGGGAGGATTTATGCTGACCGGATTTCTCGTGCCAGCTTCGGGAGATCCTGCCCGGGCTGCAGGAGGGGTCCTGGGTCTCTTCATCCTGGCGTCTCTTACCTATCTAATCCATAAAAAATATCCCGCAGAAACGACCCTCCCAGTGGTGGAAATAGTACCTTAAGCAGGGTACCCCTTTTTCGGGACGAGGCTTTTCAGCGTTCTTATGCGGCTCCGTATAAAAGGGCGAAGTCCTGAAAAAGTCCGGTTCATTGAGCGTACCCGAGGGGTCTGTTTACGCTTGCCTTGATTAGGGAGATGTATTTATATTCTAAAATAAAGGATATAATTCCTAATGACCGCTCTTAAGAGGGTCAATTTAACCGGGCCTAAGGGCCGGCAGGCACTCATAAAGGGTGCAAAGGAGCCTAGTATGAAAGGTAAAGGGTACATTGATATGGGCACTATCTTTGATGAAATTTTTGAGGCGGCTCAGAATTTCAGCGATGAATTGCACCGTAACTTTGGTCAGTACGATCCTCAGTACGGACCCAGGGGTCCTTTCGGATCCAAGAGTCCTTTTGATGAAAATATCGATTATTATCCGAACTATTCGTATCCCCCTATGAATGTCTATATGACCGGGGATAGGAGTATGATCTTCGAGTTCGCCCTGGCTGGGTTTGATGAAAAGGACATTTATCTCTCTTTCCAAGGAGACTACATGGTCTTTTCTGCAAAAATCGGGGAAGCGTACTCCGAAGCCTTGGAAGCCCAGGGGGAGGATAGTATAAGGTATTTTAAACGCCGTCTTAAGCTTAAGGATATTGAAAAGCAAAAGTACTATGTCCCACAGGATAAATATGCGCAGGAAAACGTGAAAGCCTTCTATAAAAACGGTATTCTCAAAGTAACCATTCCTCCTAAGGACGAACCGGATCAACACGAGGGTATTAAGATTGAAATTATCAAGGAAGGAAACTAAGGTCTTCCGGCGAATCAGGGTAATAGGGTAAGCGCTTCCTGAGGAATGGGTGGAGGGGTAGGTTGTTCACGTTTTGCGATAAAGGGTAGTGCTCTTTATGTACCATAATCCATATATACTGTACGATCTTACTGCATACCCTAAAAGGATATGTTCAGTATCTTGATTGCTCTTTAGTATGTCTTAAAGGCGTATTATGTTCAGGAGGCAGCTATGGAATGGCGGGCGAGTCATATTTTGGTTAAGGATAAAGGCTTGGCAGCGGATCTTTTAAAACGGGTTAAACAGGGAGCATCCTTTGAATCTCTGGCACGGGAATTCTCTACCTGTCCATCTAAATCTTCCGGGGGAGATCTCGGCTGGTTTGGACCGGGGAAAATGGTGGCCCCCTTTGAATCCGCGGTTAAGCGGCTTTCCCCTGGTTCGGTGGGGGATGTGGTGCAGACCCAGTTTGGCTATCATATTATTAAATGTACCGGGCGTAAAGACTAAGTCTTGGGGCTTTGTTGTTGAAGTTAGGTTAGACGCTGAAACCCCGATTATGCCGATGCTTGGAGCAAGGCGCGGTTAAGGGTCTTTGAACCGAGGAGTTATCTGATTTTACTGTTTTTATATCCCCTATGGCATCCCCCAGGGGCCGGATGCAGTCTGTATGGATGTTTATATGAACATACCCCGCAGGCTCTCCGGTTCCTCAGTATTATACGCGGAGGAGTCTTATGGCGGATGCTACTACCAATCTAGAAGATCTTTTCCGGCTTGACTTTGAAATGAATCAGATTCAAGACTTTGATCTGCTCCTTGAGCGGATACTAGGAGAAGCGAGAAAGGTGGTCCATGCGGATGCAGGTTCAATTTATGTCAAAGAAGACGGTGCAGGAAGTGGACGGCTGGCAATTAAATACGCCCAGAATGATACCCAGCAAAAGCAACTTCCTCCCGGGCACAAGCTGATCTATTCCATCTTCTCGATTCCTATTGATGAGAAATCCATGTCCGGGTATTGTGCCTTGACCGGCAAAATGGTGAATGTGCCTGACGTGTACCGCATACCCCGGGATGCTCCCTATTCTTACAACACTTCCTATGATATGTTGTCGGGTTATAAGACCACCTCCACCTTGACGGTTCCCCTGAAAACTACCGAAGACAAGCTCTTAGGGGTTCTTCAGATGATTAATGCCGCCGGTGAAGCAGGGAATTGGGGCTCTTTTTCCAAAGCAGATGAATCGCTTATAAATCATTTTGCCAGCAATGCCGCTATAGTGCTCCAGCGGGCGTATATGAACCGGGTGATGATACTGAGAATGATTAAATTATCCGAACTTCGGGATCCCAAGGAGACGGGCCCCCATGTAAACCGGGTTGCCGGTTATGCGGTGGAAATGTACGATCGCTGGGCCTATCATCATAAGGTAGCGGATCAGGAACGGGAAAAATTCAAGGATGCCTTTAAGATCGGGGCCATGTTTCATGATGTGGGAAAGGTAGCAATCTCTGATTTAATTCTTAAGAAACCAACCCGGTTTACCTCGGAAGAATACGATATTATGCAGCGGCATACCCTCTATGGGGCGGATCTGTTTGGAGACCCCCAGTCTTCCATGGATATCATTGCCCGGGATGTGGCCCTTAACCACCATGAGAATTGGGACGGTTCAGGCTATCCCGGCTGGCTGGATCCTGTGAGCAAGGAACCTATGAGAAATCACCGGGGGCAGCTGCTGGGCAAGAAGGGGGAGGAGATTCCCTTAACCGGCCGTATCGTAGCTATTGCGGATGTTTTTGACGCCCTGTGTTCTAAACGGGTGTATAAAGACCCCTGGTCTAAAGAAGCGGCTTTGACCGAGATTCGCCACTTAGCAGGCACCAAATTTGATCCTGAACTGGTGGAGATTTTCTTTGAGATCCTCCCTTACATCGAACATATCCAGAAACTCTATCCTGAATCGGGAATTGACTAAAAAACGGAAGCCCGACTTATAGAGAAGCAAGTCCGCAAAGTACCGTTCCCTTATCCGAATAATTCGTGAAAATAAGCGTTCATTCGCGGACCTCGCACTCAGGTTACTCTCGGTACCGGCCGGGATAGCAGGTATCCAAGGGATACCGCGCTCCACAGGGTAAGCCCCCGGAACCGTACGCCTCAGGGCGCCTCAAATATAAAAAACCCATGAACCTCCCTGGGATCCATGGGTTTTTAGTGAAGCTCATATCCTGCAAAACCGGGAGGTTCCGCAGGATCCCTTAGAAATCCTAGGCCTCCTACTTCGAGTACAGGGGTAAGGGCTTATACTGGGTATGCAAGAGTTCGTGGGCCTTGTGACCGTTAGGGTCTCCCAAAAATTCTTTATACACCTGGGTGATAAAAGGATTGTGGTGAGAACAACGGTAGGTTGATTGCTCATCATCCTGGTACAAGCCTGCGGTACGCTGGGCACGGATATCATCGGTACAGCCATAGGGCTGCCCGCCGCCGCCGACACAGCCGCCTCGGCAGGCCATGACTTCCACGAAATGATAGGGGGTTTCCTTTCCTTCCTGTTTGGCCGCGCGGATCCGATCCAGCACTGCCGCAATATTACCCATCTGATGGGCCACGGCGATGCGGATTTTAATCCCATTGTGGAAATCCACCTCCGCTTCCTTCACCCCATCAAGACCCCGGACAGGGATGAAATTGACATCCCCCAGTTCTTTCTTGGTTACAAGGAAATAGGCGCTCCGAACCGCGGCTTCCATAACCCCACCGGTAGCACCGAAGATGGTCCCGGCTCCGGTGTAGGGTCCCAGCGGGCTATCCGCCTCTTCATCAGGAAGAGAGAGGATTTCGATACCCGCCTGTTTTATCATCCGGGCCAGTTCCCTGGTGGTGATGGCAATATCCACATCATACCCTTGACCGCGTCCGGTAAAACGGCCGGCACTCTTCATGTCATCGTTGCGTTTGGTTTCCCACTTCTTGGCAGTACAGGGCATCACCGACACGGAATAGATCGTATCCGGGTTTATCCCTGCCTTATCCGCCCAGTAGCTCTTGATCATGGCCCCCATCATCTGCTGAGGAGACTTGGCAGTGGAGAAATTGGGGATCATATCGGCATAGTATTTTTCCATATAATCTACCCACGCAGGACAGCAGCTGGTGATAAGGGGAATTTCCCCGGATTTCTCGGTAAGCCGTTTTACCAGTTCCGTCCCCTCCTCCATGATGGTCAGATCTGCGGAGAAGTTGGTATCGAATACGGTCTTAAACCCAAGCCGGCGCAAGGCCGCGTAGATCTTTTTAGTAGCGACAAAACCAGGCTTCAGTCCGAATTCTTCCGCTAACGCAACCCGGACTGCCGGGGCTATTTGTACCACCGGATGCAGATCCGCCGTTTGCAGGGCGGCCCAGACCTGAACCGTCTCGTCCCGCTCGTAGATAGCCCCTACCGGACAATGGGCCGCGCACTGGCCGCACTTGATACAGGGACTGTCCCCAAAGGGGGTGTCCGCTGCAGAGGCTATCCGGCCTTTAATGCCTCGGCCAAGGAATTCCAGGGCCCACACATTCTGCATACCTTGACAGACCTTGACGCACCGTCCGCAACGGATGCACTTCTCCGGGTTGAGCACTATAGCCGGATTGGAATCATCAATGGGGAGACCGTTCAGCACCTTTTTATAAGGAACCTCCCGAATCCCGAATTCCGCCGCTAAGGTCTGGAGCTCGCAGGAACCGCTCCGGGGACACTGGAGACAATCGCTGGGATGATTGGAGAGGATGAGCTCCACTACCGTGCGCCGTACGGCGATGATCTCCGGATCATGGGTGATGACACTCATGTTTTCCGATACCGGGGTGGTACAGGCTCTGATCATCTTGGGAGAACCCTCCATACGGACAATACAGATCCCGCAGGACGCCCAGGGGGGAAGGTCCGGATTGTAACAGAGGGTGGGAATCTTGATATGGACTTTTCTAGCCGCGTTCAAGATGGATGTGCCTTCCTCAACTTGAAGGGGTATGCCGTTTATTTTAAGGTTTACCATTGCTTTCTCCTTCTTTTTCCTTAAACCCTAAGGACCGCGTCGAATTTGCAGTTCTTGAAACACTCACCGCACTTGAGACACTTGGCCTGCTCAATAGTATAGGGTTTCTTCTTCTCACCGGTGATGCACTCCGCAGGGCAGTTCTTGGCGCATTTGCCGCAGCCCTTACACTTTTCAGGATCAATCTCATAGCGGATGAGCTTCTTGCACTTACCTGCCCGGCACTTCCGCTCATGAATGTGTTCCAAATACTCTTCCCGGAAATTCTTCACCGTGGATAGGGTCGGATTCGCCGCGGTCCCTCCGAGCATACAGAGGCTGGCCTTAGCCATGGCCTTGCCGATGGATTCCAGTTTGTCCAGGTCGCTTACTTCTCCGTTACCCTTGGTGATTTTTTCCAAGATATTGAGGATCTGGGTGGTCCCGATCCGGCAGGGGGAACATTTACCGCAGGACTCATCCACACAGAAATCCATGTAGAACCGGGCCACGTCCACCACGCAGTCGTCCTCGTCCATGACAATCATACCCCCGGAACCCATCATGGAACCCATGGCCGTAAGGCTTTCATAGTCGATGGGAGTATCCAGGACTTTTTCCGTGAGGATGCCTCCGGAGGGACCGCCGGTCTGGACGCCCTTGAATTTTTTGCCGTTTTTGATACCCCCGCCGATCTCAAAGATGATCTCCCGCAGGGTGGTTCCCATGGGGACTTCCACGAGGCCGGAGTTGTTCACCTTACCGGTCAGGGCGAATACCTTGGTACCTTTGGACTTTTCCGTACCGATTCCCGCAAGATAGGAACCGCCCTTGGTGAGGATTACCGGGATATTGGCAAAGGTTTCCACGTTGTTAATCACCGTGGGCTTTGCCCAAAGCCCCTGGAAGGCCGGGAAAGGCGGTTTGGGGGTGGGCATACCCCGAAGCCCCTCGAGGGATCTTAGCAGGGCTGTTTCTTCACCGCAGACAAAGGCTCCGGCTCCAAGACGAATTTCAATGTTGAAATCAAAGCCCGAACCGAGGATATTCTTACCCAAAAGACCGTACTCCTTGGCCTGGGCCAAGGCGATTTCCAGACGATGCACCGCGAGAGGGTATTCTGCCCGGATATAGACGAAACCCTGGTTCGCACCAATGGTCTTACCGCAGACGGTCATGGCTTCGATGATAGAGTGGGGATCTCCCTCAATGGTAGACCGGTCCATGTAGGCACCGGGGTCTCCTTCATCGGCATTACAGACCACGTATTTCACATCCCCTTGAACCTTACGGGTGGTATCCCACTTGATCCACGTGGGGAAGCCCGCGCCCCCCCGGCCTCGAAGGCCGGATTGTTTGAGCTCTTCAATAACCTCTTCAGGTTTTAACTCGAAGAGAACCCGTTCAAGGCCGATATAACCGTCGGTGGCCAGGTATTCTTTAATATCTTCCGGATTGATAAGTCCACAGTTCCGTAATACCACCCGGAATTGCTTTTGATAGAACCCGATGCTGGCTTCCGCGGAACCCTTGACCTGCTCTTTCCCCGAAGGATCCTTGTAGAGCAGCCGGGATACCTCATGGCCCTTGAGCACCTGTTCGGTGATGATCTCCTGGGCATCTTCGGGTTTCACTTCTACATAAAAGGAATTATCAGGAAGCACCTTGACAATCGGTCCCTTCTCGCAAAATCCGAAACAGCCGGTCTTAATGATCTGGACCTTATCTTTTACCCCCTGTTTTTCCGCTTCGGCGATCAAGCCCTCATAGATCTCAACCCCTTTGTTGGACTGACAGGCGGTTCCACCACAGGTAAGGATGTAATGGGTACAGCCTTCCCGCTTTCTAAATGCTTGCTTTTCCGAATCCCTGAGTTTCCGCAGTTCTTCCAAGCTTACCTTTGCCATACCTTCCTCCTCAACCTCGGCTTCTGTATTTTTCGAAGACCTCAGAAAGCTGCCCTTTCGTCATCTTCCCATAGGTCTCGCTTCCCACGGTTATAACTGGCGCAAGACCACAACAACCGACACACCGAACCGGATCGATGGAGAATAATCCATCTTCAGTAACCCCTCCCTCGGCAATACCTAAAAGACGCTGCGCTTCTTCAATAAGGTCCCCTCCTCCCTTAAGGTAACAGGCAGTTCCGAGACATATAGAAATTTTGTGCTTTCCCGGTTTGGTGGTCTTAAAGAAATGATAAAAGGTGATAACCCCATAGATCCGTGCCATAGGAATACCGGTAAGCACCGCGAGTTTTTCCGCAGCGGAACGGGAAATATAGCCAAAGGTTTCTTGGGTTTTATGCAGGATCATAATAAGACTGCCGGGTTTTACCTTCCATTCATCAATGAATGAGATCAGTTCCTGAGGAAATTCAAGGTCCCCCGGAGAACTCCTGTCCTTTGCAAGTGCTGCACCTGCCGTTGTCATACATACCTCCATTCGTAATTAAACTTGTCCGTCACGTATAGGACAATCTTGCTCCATTCTCTGATACCGAAAATGGTTCAACCATGAGATCGTTATATGCTTAGGTCATTGAGTGAGACCAAGGAATTGGTAGGCCATTACGTTAGACCTGTAGATTAAGGTCACTGAGTGAGACCAACGATTCAGCGCATAAGAATTGAAAGAAACATATCCTTTACCACCTTCCACGCATGAACCGTTAAAACTTATAGTATATCCTCTCATAAAATAACGCAAGCAATTTTTTTACGTATCCCGACTTTTTCAAAAGTCAGATTTTGAAATATGCTTATATTCAATTTAAAGAAAAAATCAGTCCCTGGGCTAGTTTTTTGCACAATTTTTTATACGGCCAAAGGGCCGCTCTAACCGTGGTTCCAGACCGGGTATTCGGTTTCGGATCACCGGGGCGGGCTTGCCTCCAGCCTCATACACCGGTATATCCCCCGACGCCTTGGCTATGCGAGAGACGATACCTGACGAGAGGTACGTCATGAGGTTTTGCGGCTGCCCGGGGTATGACAAAACAGACCCCTTGCCTGCCCGTGAAAGGCCCCCAAAAAAACGAGGCTCCCTGGGTAAGGGAGTCTGCGAAACGAACCGGGCCTTTCCTGGGACGGCCCATGGTATAAGGAGGGCTCTCGGCCCCCTTATACCGAAAGGCTGCTAGGCGGTTCCACCCTCGAGGGAGATTGCTTAGCCCTCTACCTTAAACTTGGAGATTTCATTGACCAGTACATCAATATGCCGCTTGTTCTCCCCGCTCAAGTCATGTACCCGCTGGACCGCGGTGTTGATCTGCTCCGCCCCGCTGGCCATCCCCTGCATCCCCTGGTTAATCTCTTCGGTAAGGATTTCAAGGTTTTTACTCTCCGCGAGGATCTCCCGGCTCCCGGCCCGCATCTGCCCTGAATCCTCTTTAATGATATGGCTTATATCATTGAGCTTACTGATAGACTCCAAAATCTGCTTGCTCCCGGTTCCCTGCTCCTCCATAGATCTGCGGATCTGCTCTTCCTGGTCTGATACGATCTTCACACTCCGGTCGATAGCCTCAAACCGCTCAATCACCGCATCCGTAGACAGGGCTATTTTATCTATGGACTCTTTTATCTTTTTAAGAACGCTCGCTATGGTATTCGACTGTTCACTGGAGGATTCCGCCAGTTTCCTGATTTCATCGGCCACCACCGCAAAACCCTTCCCGGATTCTCCCGCATGAGCCGCCTCAATAGCCGCATTCATCGATAAAAGATTCGTCTGGCTCGCAATACTCTCCATCACCGCGGTAATTTCGAGGAGCCCTTCGGACTCTTTGGCAATTTCTTGAATATCCGTGGATACCTCCTGCAGCCCGGTACGGCCCGCATCCGAAACCTGGGAGAGCCTTTTGACATTCTCATCGTTCTTCACCAGGGTCTGGGTAACCGAAGCGATATTCGCCAGCATCTGTTCAATGGCCGATGAGGACTGGGTGATATGGCCGGCCTGGGTTTCAAGATGCTGGTTAAGCTGCTCTATGCTGGCGATGATCTTGCGCATGGTCTCACTGGTCTGGTTTACACTCCCGGCCTGACGGCTGGTCTGTTTCTGAACGCTCTGGATGGTGGTGGCGATTTCCGTAATGGTCGCCGCGGTCTTGGCCATGTTGGCGGATAGTTCCGTACCGATAGTCACGAGGCTTCCGGATTGTTGTTTGATATTCACCACGAGGTTGTGGATTTTATCGAGGGTTTCATTAAAATGGCTCCCCATATTGCCGATTTCATCCTGGGCATGAATGGTAAGACGCTTCGTCAGGTCCCCTTCTCCTTCTGAAATATCCTTCATCATCTCCCCTACCCGAATGATCCGTTTTGCGAGGCTGTTAGACGTCAAGAAAATAATAATCGCTGCGGCTATGCCTGCTCCAATAATGAAGATGATACTGAACTGTATGAGGGCATACACCGGTCCCAGGACGGTTTTCAGAGGGGCTAAACTCATCACCGTCCAGGCAACCGTGGAATTTCCCAGATAAAAAGGATAACTCACCAAGATGACATTATTGGCGATCACCGTGGCAGGCTCACCGCTGTGTATGGAATCAAGCACCGTCGTAACCCCGTCTTGCCCTAAAACCCCTACGGAGGTGTTCTGGAAGTAGGTGCCTCGCTGCTCTTGACGGTAATGAGCGGCTATAGTACCGTCATGGGCATATACCGTGCCATGCCCCGTACCGTATGGCCTTATGGACTCAATGAGGGGCTGCAAATCATCAATATTCAGCTGAATACCCGCGATTCCCACAATCACCTGGTCGGGCCGGATAATGGGAACCTGAATATCTATGACCAAGATTTGTTTCCCCTGGATCACCCGGAAAAAGGGATTGGAAATCACATCCTGTCTGGAAATCGAGTTGAGGACCCCCTGGTAGCCGCTATAGGCCTTGAGTTCTATGGAACCGGATTCCCTCGTATAATAGGGAATAAACTGGCCTGTTTCGCTCGACCCCAGGGTAGAGGCGTATTCCGCATCCTGGCCATCCAGGGCATTGGGCATCCAGAGCGTATAAATACCGGTAAAATTAGGATAGGAATCAAATACGCTGAAAAGGATCTCTTCATACCGGGTCCGCCTGACCTCTACATCCACCTTTTCATAGCTATTCATGATATGAGCCAAGGTCTTTGCCACTTGGACGTAGGCTTGATACCTGGACTGGATATCCTTGGCAATAGAACTGGCCAAGTTATTCATATTTTCCATGGCCGCGTTTCTTTGGAACGTAATGGACCTGCTTAATATGACGATAGCGATGACGGCAACAAACATAATGGTCAACATCGCGTTGATGATCGTAAGTTTCATGCTGAGTTTCATGGTTTAATTTTTACCTCACTGGTTCTTGTATAGGGCTTACTAGGTAAGCCCACGGTCCTTTTGACAGAACCGAAGACTCCCCCCGGGTTCTGTGAAAGGAAGCTAGTGCAAAATCTGATAGTTCTTAAAAGTACGGCGCATCTTGGGCCGTAAAAGGCTTTTTCCCGGGGCCTCAGGTCCGAGGGGCCTTTAAGCCGAAGCGGGTCTCATCGGAGCGCTGGTCCGCCCGAGCCACGGTTTAACACTGGTTCATAGACACCCCTCGTATACGTTCCTGAAACAGGGAATCTTTCCCGTGGTGTTGCAACCGATTTTTTAGATTCCCCCCAATACACTCATGGAAATACATATTTTTAAAAAGCAGGCTCCTACGCTTATTAAAGATAAAAAACGAATCTCGATTACGCATTGCTTAAACTATAGGATGAACAAAAGCTGTACTCGTGCAGGCTAAACCAGGGGCTTATGGTTTCCACGATACTTCATAGAGCAAAGGACGATCAAGAACCAGCATATCCCCCAAGGGGATGGTAAATTCAGCCCGGTTTGCCGCAGCCCGGCCTCCCTGGATAGCGCTGATGGATCCGGGAAAGTCGATGGCAACCTGAATACGGGCTGCGGTAAGCTCATCCGCCAGGGCCTTGCCGTATACCGATTGGACCAGGGCAAGATACTCCTTCTGAGAAAGGCTTTCCCCGGTGGCCACCGGAGCCATGAGGGCAGACAGGTAATCCCGCACCTCCGGGGAGAACAGGGTAAGGAGCCGGGGACCGGAATCACGGTCCAGGGCGATCCGCAGGCTCCCGCCGGCATGGGTCTGCTCGTACCTGATGAAGGTATGCTCCGGGCTTCCCGGAACCGCAAGAAAGGCATCCGCCCTGAGGATGCTGATAGTTCCTTCAATCGTCGTAGGATTCTGGTTACGGAGGGCCAGGGATTTGATTCCCGGCGCAGCAGCCAGGGATCTGCTGAGGGCGGCGGCATCAAGCACCTGCTCCGAACGAGGCGGGCCCCCGCTCAAACGGGATAAGGAACGAATGAGGGCGGCCATACGGGGTTCCAGGGACGCCTTAAGGCTCATATCCGCCGAGCCGTCCAGGTGCAAAGAACCCTGCACCTGGGCAGAACAAGAAACCCAGAGAATCAACAAGGGAATACACCCCAAAGCATTGCTGCCTAGTTTTCTCATTATTTTCATTATAATATACTACGTTAGTTTTAATCCCTTATATCCTGCATATCAAGCCCTTTCTCAAGGGCTAT
>JAITRH010000011.1 GCA_031288495.1 Treponema sp.
CACCGCCAGATAGAGGCCCTCATCCAGGAGGTTTCCCGGTTCAAAGTGGACTAAAGCCACAACAGGGGCGGTGATTAAAGCGCCGAATCGCCGGGTTTAAGCCGTCCCTGCTAAGCCGCTACCAGGCCGGAATATTCTTCGTAAACCACAAGAACCAGGCGAATTGGGCGGTTCAGGAGATACGTGCCGATAAACCGCGGGATAAAACCCGGTTTGGGAGGATTGTAGCAGAATCTTTGGGGATACGCATGATTTCAAAAGCGGCGAGCTTCTGTCTATTCAGGAAAAGCGCGGCAGGACCGGGAAGAGAGTCTCTTTTTCAGGATAATACCGGAGATTTCCACCCCCAGGGGATACACAATTAACCAATGCTACAGGTTTGTATCAGGATAATCAGGGAGCAATGTTTTGCGGAAAATGCGGGATACGAGAGAGGGGCCCGCCGTTTATGGGTTTGCTATAATCAGGAAGAAAAGCGGTGATCGACCTATGGAGGCTGCAAGCCCCGCTCCGAAAGACTCTTATGGGTGGAGTTCTCGGCCTGGATGCTTGCTAAGGTTCCGGCTGGGTAACATCGGGAGGTGAGAACCCGTAGATTCCCACCCCCCAAAAGGGTATTCAGGCCTAAAGTTTAAGGCCTGAATACCCGGGCCCTAAACAGGGCTTAGAAATACCGCTTCAAAAGGCCCTTGAATCCAGAACCATGACGGGCTTCATCCCGGGCCATTTCATGCACCGTGTCATGGATGGCATCGTAGCCCCGTTCCTTGGCCCGTTTTGCCAGGTCGGTTTTGCCTGCACAAGCGCCCTGCTCCGCTTCTACCCGGAGTTCCAGGTTGCGTTTGGTGCTGGTGGTGATGACTTCACCTAAAAGTTCCGCGAATTTTGCCGCATGTTCCGCTTCCTCAAAGGCGTAGCGCTTATAGGCTTCGGCAATTTCAGCATATCCTTCCCGCTCTGCCACCCGGCTCATGGCGAGGTACATACCGACTTCAGAACATTCTCCGTTGAAATTGGCCCGCAGATCCATGAGGATATCTTCCTCTACACCTTTGGCAACCCCAACCACATGCTCGGCGGCATAGGCGCTTCCGGCAATCTGCTCCTTGAACTTGGATGCAGGGGCTTTGCAGGTAGGACAGAATTCAGGAGCACTGTCCCCTTCGTGAACGTAACCGCAGACGGTACACACAAATTTTTTCATACTTATACTCTCCATAATAAAGTAAGCTTTTATATACTCACAGCATGGTGCTGTAGTTTTACGGTATGTATACACCGGGAACAGATCCCATAAAACAGGGTTTTCCGGTAATTAATAAGAAATCCAGGGATACGCTGTTCCCCCTTTTCGGGGAGCGGGATCCGCTCCGGCCCTTCAGGATCGGGCAGTTCCTTTAAAACCCGTGAGAAATCCAGGGGAAAATCACCGGGCAGATCAAACACCGAGCCGCAACAGGTACAGATAAGATGCGGGTGAGGCGTAACAAAGCCGTCGAACCGTTCCTCTCCACCCACGACCCCTATCGACATCACCGAACCTTCCTCTAAAAACAGGCTGATATTACGGTATACCGTACCCAGGGAAAGACCGGGGATAGCCGGTCGTAATTGTTCGTACACCCACCGGGCGCCGGGATGGGACTGAGTAGATCGGATCATCCGGAGAATCGCTTCTCGTTTCTTACTGTGTTTTCTTTCTGTACCTTTAATTCCCATATATAAAACAATAATAATAATTGTTATTATTAATATACCAATACTTGCATATTCCGGCAAGGGAAATCATACCAAAAGTGGTTCTTTTGGATACATTCTTGGATTTACGGCGAGAGAACCAGAGCCGTGTTCTGTACGGGTCTACTTGCCGGGGTATCACCCGCAAGGGTATGATACAAGGGTATTTTTAAAAGGAGTTTTATGCAAAACCTACCACAGCAGCTTGCGAGCTTAGGCATTGCCGTCCCTGAGATCCTGCTTCCCCGGGAAGATATAGATTTAGAAAAATGGGCGGTCATCGCCTGCGATCAATTTACCCAAGACAGGGCCTATTGGGCCCAAGTAGCGGATGCGGTTGGCTCGGCTCCTTCTACGCTGCACCTGATTTTTCCGGAAATTTATATTGCAGATCCCGGACGCGCAGATCGGATACGGAATATACATAAGGCCATGGACTGTTACCTTGCAGCGGGTATCTTCTCCCCGCCGAAAAAGGGTTTGGTGTACCTGGAACGGAGTACTCCCTACCATCACTGCAGACGGGGACTCATGCTTACTGTGGATCTGGAACAGTACGACTGGAAAGCCCATGCCCGCTCCCTTATCAGGGCAACCGAAGGAACCATCCCGGAACGGCTGCCTCCTCGCATGGAGGTCCGCCGAGGAGCGGCTTTAGAGATCCCCCATGGGATCCTCCTCATAGACGATGAAGGGGATGCGCTGCTTCCCGGTTTGGGAGTACAGGCAAAAAAGGAAGGCCCCCCTATGTATCATACCCCGCTGCAAGGGGGAGATATTTCCGGTTGGCTGTTGGATCAGGAAGCCTCGTGGGCATATCTTGCGGAGGGCCTCCAGGTGCTGGCCGAGAAAGCGCAAAGTTCTTACGGTAACCCAGAGGAGGCTCCGTTCCTCTATGCCGTGGGGGATGGGAACCATTCCTTGGCAAGCGCCAAGGCAATCTGGGAAGAATACAAGATCGCCCATGCCGAGGAACCGGGGCTCATGGCTCACCCTGCCCGGTGGGCCCTGGTAGAGGTAGAAAATCTCTATGATCCAGGCATAGGGTTTGAGCCTATTCACCGCCTCATTTTTGGCGCGGATTTGAAGGCAGTGCTCCCCCTTCTCTCTGGTCTTCCGGGCTTTACCAGCCGTCCGGTAGCGCAGTTTGGGGAACTGTCCGCTCTAGTGGGAGACGAGGGGGCTTTGCAGAGCCGGCTTGGCCTCATTGCCGGTACCGACTTCGTCTTGGTAGAATTCGAGGCCTCAGGGCTTGTTACGGATTACCTCCAGCCATTGGTGGATGCTTTTATTACGGATACTGCAGGTACTTCCATTGATTATATCCATGGGGAAGCAGATCTATGCACAGGCGCACAGCAGGCAGGCAATGCTACAGTCGGAATCCTCCTCCCTCCGATTAAAAAACAGGGCCTTTTCAAAGCCGTGGCTCGCCGGGGCCCCCTTCCGCGGAAAAGTTTCTCCATGGGACAAGCCATCGAAAAACGCTTTTATTTTGAATGCCGGCGGCTTTTTTGACTTGCACAAAGCAGACTTTTTTGATATATTAAAAACCATCGTGGATATGGATTTTTTCAAACCTTCAAAGGGCTTATGGCAAAAAATCCGGGGTATATTCCATACGCTGCCGGCGTGGTGAAATGGCAGACACGGTAGACTCAAAATCTACTGAGGGCAACCTCGTGAGAGTTCAAGTCTCTCCGCCGGCATTTCCCATTCCTTACAGGGATACGGGGGAGGATGGCTTCCCTGAGGAAGGGGTTATGAGGCCCTTTAAAAATCACCATAAACGCGCAATTTCTTCTCTATCTTATACATCAGGTAGTACGAAAGGATCTTCCTGATCCTGCTCTATATCTTGGTGCTTCGGGCCATGCCGAAAAAACCGGTAGGCTTTAAGACCAAAATAATCAACAAAATCACAAAGGAAATCAGATCTTTCAAACTCGAAGGGAAAAAGGCGGCGATAAAAATTTCGATAAACCCCAGGATGAAACCCCCGATAAAAGCCCCTTTAATCTCCCCAATACCTCCCACTACCGCAGCAATAAATGCCTTCCATCCGATGATCATCCCCATATAGGGATCCAGTACCGGATAGGACATGCCGAAGAGAATTCCGGCCACTGCGGCTAAGGCGGATCCCAGGGCAAAGGTGGAGGTGATAACCTTGTTTACCGGGATGCCCATGAGGGGAATGGCGAATTTATCGTAGGATATGGCCCGCATGGACATACCGAACACGGTTTTTTTGACGATAAATTGCAAAAGCCCAAAAACCGTAAAGGCCGCCGCAATCACCAGTACCTTCAGATTGGTAAGGACCACCGGGCCAAACTGCCACAGACGCTTTTCCATAATATCAGGAAAACGGCGGGAACTCGCCCCCAACACCGCCAAGTTGCCGTTTTCCAAGATAAAGCCCACCATCAAGGCGGTGATCACCACATAGAGCCGATTCACCCCTTTGATCCGCAGGGGCCGGTAGGCCACCCGTTCTATGGTAATGCCGAGAATCCCGGTACCCACCATGGTCAAGATCAGGGTGAGGGCAAACACCATCCACCCTCCACCGGTGAAATACCCCAGCAGGGCCGTGGCGGTAAAAAACGCGATATAACAGGCGGTCATAAAAATATCGCCGTGGGCAAAGTTGATAAGCCGCAACACCCCATACACCAGGCAGTACCCCAAGGCAATCATTGAATAGAAACTGCCCCATTGGAGGGCATTAAAAACATTCTGTAAAACCGTGGTTGCCATAGGATACTGCCTCCTTCTGCTTATAAACTGGTTACGTATTCAAATTCACCGGTGTCGCTTATCTTGACCACCACCGCTTTTTTGGCCGGATCCCCATTGGCGTCAAAGGTCATTTTGCCGGTGATGCCGTCGAAGTCCTTCATTCCGGCAATGGCGTTTTTGATGGCCTCCCGGTCTTTTTGGATATCTCCGCTTAGTCCTGCCGTTTGAATTGCCTGCAGAATTATCCGAATCGAATCATAGGATAGGGCAGCCACATCATCGGGAACATAGCCGTAAGCCCCTTTGTATTCGTCAATAAAGGCCTTGGTATTACCCACTGCACCGGCTGCAGCGTAATGGGTGGTAAAATAATACCCATTCACCGAGCCCTTGCTCAGACTGATTAAATCCGCAGAACCCCAGGAATCGCTGCCGAGCACGGGCTTATCTCCCCAGCCCAAGTCTTTTGCCTGCGGCACAATGAGGGCCACATGGTTGTAATAATCAGGGAGATAGAGCATTTCCGCGTCGGAATTGATGATCCTGGTTAATTGCACGGAAAAATCCTGATCCTTTTGGCCAAAACTCTCAAAAGCCACTACCGAACCGGGGCCGTTGGTTTTCACCCAGTTATCCCGGAATAATTCCGCCAGGGTCTTGGAGTAGTCGTCATCCAGGTTGTACAGGATCGCGGTTTTGCTCAAGTTGAACTGGGTTTTCGCGAATTGCACCGCTGCAGGAGCCTGAACCGGATCCAGGATACACGCCCGGAAAACATAGGGCCGGTTTCGCGTAACATCTGGGTTGGTTGCCCAGGGGGAAACCATGGGGGTGCGGTTTTCGTTGTTTATCTGCCCCGCAGGAATGGCCCGGCCTGAACCGCAAGGCCCCACCACGGCCAAGACCTTATCCTGTTCGATCAGTTTGTAGGCGGCCTGGATGGCTGATTCAGCCTTGAGCTCATTATCCACGTAAATAAATTCCACCGGGTATTTTTTACCTTTGACCTCAAGCCCCCCTGCGGCGGTGATCTTTTGCCTGATCAGTTCCGCTGCGTACTTTGCCCCTTCCCCGACTTTGGGGGAATCCCCAGTCAAGGGAATGTTGAACCCGATTTTGATAGTCTGTTCCTTACCGGCTCCTGCCATTACTGAGGACAGGACCAGTAGGGAAAAGATCCCCGCCAAGACGCATGATTTTTTCATCTTTCCTCCTCGCCGCGGGAGCCCCCTTCAGGGTGCTCCACGCCTTCTCTGAAATACCGCATAACACGGCCCCCCAACAGGGATGTTGAGGTTGTAGTATAAGGAACTATAAAAAGAAGCGGTAAAAGAATCAAGCATGTTTATACCATTTTTATGCTTTTTCTCTCGTTTTTTCCTGATTTGTAGGAAAAAATCGTATAATTATACGACATACGGCCTTCAAGGAAAGCTTCCCCGGCGCTTAGGGATTTTTCCTGCCACGGTACCGGCTCCATTCCCCGGGGGAGCCTACCCTTCAGGTATTGCAAGGATTTCCCCTGGGTATGGCGCGTTGTATAGGGAAGCACCATAAAACAGCGGGAGGGGCATAGAAAAGACCCTCCAAAGCCGCGTTTTCTTGGGAACCTGCCTCGGCTTAATAACTGTCTTCTACCCTTTCGATGTTCTCCATATTATCCTGAATCAGCAGCAGCATCTGTTCAATATCGGTCTTCGAGGCATTCGATTGCTGGAGCATTTTTTCCATGGTGGCGGTAATCCGTTCATATTCCTGAAAGGTTTCTTCTATAGCGGCTATATCGGCGGTGAAGACCGAAAGCACCTGGTTCTCCTGTTCGCTTAAGCCCGCAATCTGTTGTACCAGGGATTTTCCCTCTTTAACTTCATCTTTCATACCGTTCATTTTCGTCGAGAGGTTCTCAATATGCAGGATGAGCTGCCTGATGTTTTCCGAGATGGCTCCGATGGCGTCTTTGGTGCTTGCCGCATGTTTGCGGATCTCCTGGGCCACCACCGCAAAACCTTTACCCGCGGTTCCTGCCCGGGCCGCTTCGATGGACGCATTGAGGGCGAGGATATTGGTGAGTTCCGCAATATTATGGATAGCCGCAAGGTTATCTCCGGTACTCTTGGCAATACCCTGCAGGGCGTCGGTAAGCTGAAAGGAATCGTCAAAGGTCTTATCTATACTGGTAAAGGTGTGATGCACCTGTGCTATAGAGGTTTGATTAGCTTTGGACACCTTCACCAAGACTTCGGAGTTTTGCTGAAACGAATGGTTCGTCCTTTTCATCACCTGGGAGACCCGGGTAAAGGCGTTGTGCAGGTAGATAATCGTAGCATTCAGCATGTGGCTTCGGGAGATAATTTCAAACATCATTATCTTGAACTTGCTGCTTATGTAATGAATCAGCCGTTTCATCTTATAGCTGAACCTATCCTGCTTTCGAGCGGGTTTTGGCTGCGGCGGGGAAGCCGTAAAGGGTATATCCATGGTCAAGCTCCGAAAAAGATCGCCGTAAGGGTTTGATTATGATGGGTAAGGTATTCTTCCCCATAGGTATTAAAACCGGCAAAGCGCAGGTGCTCGAATGCCCGGTTAAATTCCGCTACTTTGTGAAGCTCCTGCAGTTCCACATAGCGCAGCACACAGTTAAACAAGAGGGCTCCCTGTATATCCGGAAGGTAGTGCCGGGCATCTTCAAGGGAGGTACGGGCATGGGCGATGATGTCTCCGGGGCGCAAGAGATGTACCGTCGTTGCCTCGTCTATGGAGCAGTAAAACTGTAAGCCCTGAGCGTCAATAATCCCCCGTTGGCTGCGTACATAGACCGTATCCCCCATAACAATACCCACCGGATTCTTCGCGAAATGCACCGCGGTGAGCTTATCCGCCCCTGAAAGGCCGATAGCTTTTGCGTAATACTCCACGGCGTTCTGCCCTTCTATTTCCCAGACGATCCGGTTAACCGGATCCGCCTTGGTGATGACGAAGGAGGTTTTGGTGGGAAGGCAATGGACGTAGTGGTTACAGTAGAAGGGTATCTTCATTTTCAGCACCATAACCGCCACCCCGTCATCAGAGCATGTTTCGTCCGCGCTTACCAGGGTTTTCGTGAACGCAAGCTCATCCGCGGCAGCGCCCCCTATCAGGTTCAGATTAAAGCCCTTTTCCAGGGTAAAGCGCTTGATTATTTCCTCGCCCCGGCACAGTCCGTCAAAAAACACCAGCCCCAAATAGGTATTCGGATAGATCGTGCTGTAGCCGACTTTCCGCCTCAAGGTTTCGATAACCTTGTGGGCTGCCAATACGGGATCCCGCTTCACCCCCTCTTGCAAGACGATGCAGGTTTCCGCCACTTCATCGGAGGACAAGGACATGGCTATAAGCCCCTTCTCCTGTGCTCCGGTAGTACACCAGCCTCCTATCATGGAAGCCCCTATACAGGAGGCCTGGGGAAAAGCCCGTTTGAAGGCCTTGTGGGGGGCAAAACGCTCCAATTCAACCGAAAAGAAATAAATCACCGCCTTCACATTCGGCTGATCGATTTCTTTAATAAGCCCGTCTATATCCCAACTGCGGCGGGCGGCAACCTGTATACTCATCTCCTCCTCCTATAGGAATACGATTTTTATTTCAAAGAATAGGATTTTTTATTCCGGGGAATAAGACCCTTATTCCCCGGAATAAGCCTGTTATTCCCACGGATAAGACCCTTATTCCGGCGGATAAGACCGCTATTCCCACGGATAAGACCCTTATTCCCAGGAATAAGCCTGTTATTCCGGCGAATAAGACCGCTATTCCCGCGGATAAGGCCGTTATTCCTGCGGATAAGACCCTTATTCCCGCGAATAAGAGGCCTATCCGCAAAGGCCCTCGTAGCCGGCGGGGGATGCATAAGCATACGATACCGCCTTCTCCATTCGCTCATAAAGGGCTTCTTGTATAGAAGCGCTTAAAACCAAGAGTATCCTACCCTTTTTCCCGTACATCGATCAATGCGGTAAAGTCCCGGATCGGAGGCCCAAGAGCGCGGAACCCCTTGCCCCGAAACGGGTGGTTCCGATGCCTTGATGGGGGCGTTCCGCTCCCATTACCAGGCATTACCCAGCCCTGCCCTTTACCCCGCGCCCTATTGGAACTACACTTACCTCGTATGGAACGTTTATTATCTCACTTTTTTACCCAAGAAACCGCCCAAAGAGCCGGATATACGGGCGGCTCTTCCCTGTTCCCCGGGGCGGATCCCCTGGTTACCGGTTTAGCCTATGATTCCCGGACCGTGCACCGGGGAAACCTCTATTTTGCCCTGCCGGGCTTCCATGCAGACGGCCACGCCTTCATCCCGGAGGCCATCCGGCGGGGGGCTGCGGTGATTATCCATCAGCATGAACTTTCGGCATATTCCCAGGGGATCCGGTATATCCGGGTGGAGGACGCCCGGTTTGCCATGAGTCCTGTGGCAGACGCCTTTTACCGGTTCCCTTCCCGGCAGCTTGCCCTTATCGGGGTAACCGGTACCGAAGGGAAGAGCACCACGGTGTACCTCATCTACCAGCTCCTGGAACTTTTAGGAAAGAAGGGGGGGTTTATTTCTACGGTCCAGTACAGCAACGGAACCGGGGAGCAATGGAATCCTGAACACCAGACCACCCCGGAAGCGCCGGTGGTGCACAAGCTCTTGCGGGATATCCTGGACCATGGGGGAGCATACGGGATCATCGAGGCAAGTTCCCACGGATTATCCCCCAGGACCAACCGTTTGGGATCTGTGGCCTTTGATGTGGGGGTGATGACCAACGTAAGGCATGAACATTTGGAATTTCACGGTACCTGGGAACAGTACCGGAAAGATAAGGCCCGGCTGTTCCAAGCCCTGGATCGGTTCGAGCATCATAAAACCGTGCCCCCTACGCCCTTCCAGGGGGTTCCTTCTTTTGGAGTGGTCAACGCGGACGACCCCAGCGCAGCGTATTTTGCCGGATCCACCAAACATATCACCTATACCTACAGTACCCGGGGCCTTGAAGCGGATCTTACCGTGAAGAATATCTCCAGCGGCCTTGAAGGGAATTGGTACGAAGTTTGTATCGGCAAGACCGGAGCGCTCCTGGATATACGGGATCGCCTTCCCGGGGCCTTTAACGCGGGGAATGTGCTCGCCAGCCTTTTAACCCTGTCGGAACTCCTCTCCATACCGGTGCAGGACCTTGCCCCCCTGGTACCCAGCCTCAAACCGGTCCGGGGCAGGATGACGAGGATTCAGCGGGGCCAGCCCTTTGAGGTGGTGGTGGATTACGCCCATACCCCCTCGTCATTCAAAACCATATTTCCGCCGCTGCGGGAACGGCTGGACGCCCGGGGGGGCAGGCTCATCAGCCTCTTCGGTTCTGCAGGAGAGCGGGACACCGCCAAGCGAAGCGAACAGGGCAGGATTGCCGCGGCATGGTCGGATCTGCTGGTGCTTACCGACGAAGACCCCCGGGGGGAAGACCCCATGGCGATCTTGGAAGACATTGCCCAAGGTATTGCCGGAGCCAAAGAGGAAGCGGATCTGTTTCTGATTCCGGATCGGCCCAAAGCCGTAAGAAAGGCCTGTTCCCTGGCTCGGCCCGAGGATATGGTCCTCCTCCTTGGCAAAGGCCATGAGAATTCGATCATCTATGCCCATGAAACTAAAGCCTATGATGAGATTAGAGAAGCGGAAAAGGCCCTGGCGGAATTGGGATTCTCCGGCGCCCCTTAAGCCCGTAGCCTTACGCTAAACGTGACCCGTACCGGGTAACCCCCCTCTGAACTCCGAGTTCCTCAAGGAGTCGTTTCCAAGACCTCAAGAAGTCGTTTCCAAAACATCAGGAGCCTTTTCCGAAACCTCAGGAGTTTTTTCCGAAACTTCAAGAAGTCTTTTCCAAAACCTCAAGCCGTCGTTTCCAAGACCCCAAGGAGTCGTTTCCAAAACATCAAGAGTTTTTTCCAAAACATCAGAAGTTTTTTCCAAGACTTCAAGGAGTTTTTTCCAAGACCTCAAGGAGTTTTTTCCAAAACATCAGGAGTCTTTTCCGAAACCTTAAGGAGTCGTTTCCAAAACATCAAGGAGTCTTTTCCAAGACCTCAAGGAGTCGTTTCCGAAACCTCAGGAGCCTTTTCCGAAACTTCAAGAAGTCTTTTCAAAAACATCAAGAAGTCTTTTCTGAAACCTCAAGCCGTCGTTTCCAAGACCCCAAGGAGTCGTTTCCAAAACATCAGGAGTTTTTTCCGAAACCTCAAGGAGTCGTTTCCAAAACATCAGAAGTTTTTTCCAAGACTTCAAGGAGTCTTTTCCAAGACTTCAAGGAGTCTTTTTAAAAATATACGGGAATTTTCCACACTCCGGTAATCCGGTTCCGAACCCAGGTAACGTTGTGGGTCACGTGTAGCGTCTTAAGGGATGCTTTAACCAGTTACCAGGTAGATCAAACTCCCCCTCAGGTCTATACTGGTACCCGTACAGGAACCACAACATGCCTAAAATTGAAGTAAACGAAGCGGTGTTTTATGCGCTGGCCCGGTGGGATACTCCGAAAGCCGGGGAAGATCCCCGGGCCGCCCTGGAAAAGGCCCTCACCTGCGCCAAGGCGGAACTGGACGAGGATTCGGATAAAACCCTTCCCGAAGCGGAACGGACCCTCAAAATCGAACTCAACGATACCAATAGACCGGACCTTTGGGGCACTGCCGGCTGTGCCCGGCAACTTCGGGTCTACCGGGGGGGCCCCGTGCCCCGGTACCCCTTCTTCTCATCCCCGGGGAACCGGCAAGCGGCCCAGCATCAGGTACTGGTAGCGGCCAGCGTCCAGGGCGTGCGGCCTTACCTGGCCGGGTTCATTGCCGCAGGGAAGGAGATCACCGATGCGGCCCTCCGGGATATGATCCAGACCCAGGAAAAGCTGGCCTGGAATTTTGGGCGCAAGCGCCGGACGATCTCCATGGGCTTGTACCGGATTGCCGCCATTACCTGGCCCATCATCTACAAAGCGGTGGATCCCGACAGCGTATCCTTTGTCCCCCTGCAATGGGATGTGCCTCTCACTCTGACCGAGATCCTCAGGCAGCACCCTAAGGGCAGGGAATATGCCTTTATCCAAGAGCATGAACCCCTGCATCCCCTCCTCATCGATGCGGCAGGGGCTATCCTATCCTATCCGCCGATCATCAATTCTGCAGACCTCGGGGCGGTCAAGGTCGGGGATAGGGATCTCTTTGTGGAAATCACCGGCACGGATATGCCTTCGGTAAGCCTTGCAGCTTCTATCATGGCCTGCGATCTGGCGGACCAGGGCTATACCATCAAGCCGGTAGAGGTGGTATACGCCTACGATACCCCCTTTGGCCGGACCTTTACCAGTCCCTACTATTTTCAGGAGCCGGTCTTCTGTGCGCTGGGACGGATACGGCAGCTTTTGGGGGAGGAACTCGATGGACCTGCCTGCATTGCCGCACTGGAACGGATGGGATGCCGGGCTGAACAGGGGCAGGGCCGGGAACAGGGCCTGCCGGGGGAGCGGGAGGGTATCTGGCTCTATCCTCCCGAATACCGCAACGATTTTCTCCATGCGGCGGATGTGGCCGAAGACGTGATGATAGGCCGGGGCCTGGATACCTTTACCCCTGCACGGCCCCAGGATTTCACCATAGGCAGGCTTACCCCGATTACTTCCTTCAGCCGTAAGGTGAAAGCTCTTTTTGTGGGTATGGGGTACCAGGAGATGATCTACCACTACCTGGGTTCCCGCAGGGACCTGGTAGATACGATGCGGGGGGATGGAAGCAGGATACTCCGCATTGCCAATCCCATGTCCGAGCACTATGAATATATCCGGGACGGGATAACGGCATCCCTCTTAATGAGTGAGTCCGTATCGGGCCACTCGGGGTACCCCCACCGGATCTTTGAGATCGGCAAGGTAGCCTACCGGGAGGAGCGGGAAAATGACGGCACCTGTACCCGGCAATACCTGGGTTTTCTCACCGCGGATAAGGATGCCACCTTCAATACTATTGCGGGCCAGCTTCAAACCCTTTTCTATTATATTGCCCGGGAATACACCCTCGTGGAATCGCAAGACCCCCGGTTCATTCCAGGCCGCGGGGCGCTGATCCGGTACAAGGCCGAGCCTGTGGGCGTATTTGGAGAAGTGCATCCTGAAATACTGGAGAACTGGGGCATTACGGTGCCTTGTATTGCAGCAGAACTGGACTTGGATGCCCTGTTAGAGGGGTGATACCCGGACAAGGCCATGCCCGCCTTGCAAAGGAGGTGATTCTGTATCCTCCCAAACAGGGGGTGTAGCCTGTGCCTTATAGGAAAACCGAAGAACCCTAAGCCCAGGGCCCGCCCCATAATCGTATCGGCGCAGCCTCCCGCCGTCCATACCAGCCGGGACAGGGCCAGGGTCAATAACGAGGGAAAATGGTACCCCCTTAAGCCGCGGACGGGTTAAGCCTGCCGTCGGGCGCAGTACGTTTTTTGGATCAGGATTTTCACCATATCGGGGAGATGGGTGCTTGTGTGTTTTCCCGGCCAACTTAAACCGGTCCCCTATCGACTTAAAAGAGGTCCCTATCAACTCAAAAAGGAGCCCTATCAACCTAAAAGGGAGCCCTATCGACTTAAAAGGGGTCCCTATCGACTCAAAAGGACCCCCTATCAACTTAAAAGGGCCCCCGTCCGGCGTAAACGGGCGCTTACGTTCCCCGTGGCATCATCAATAAAGCCGTGAAGAACCCTCCCTGTTCCCTGCCGAACCGGCCGCAGCGGGAAGCGTCGGCCTTGAGGGGTTCTCCCGGGGGGCTTCTCCGTTCCCGCCCTTTGAAGGGCTTGCCGCGTTTCGTGCGTTTCGATTCGATCCCTGCGTTTTTCAGGAGTATCAAGCGCGCGCCGTAGGGTATCTCCATCTTTTCCCGCTCCAACAGCGGTTTCCTTAAATGGGTGAAGGTGGCGCCGGCATACTCGCCGGATTGTTTGAGCGCGATGATGCTCGCCCTCGGTTCCTCTTCCCGGCAGTTGGCCGGATGCCGGCCGGAGTTGCCGCGGGCGCATGCTTCCGCCGTATCGAAACCGTTCACTGGTGCCCTATTCCCCTCTCAGGGTTTTGCTCGCATGAAGAACATGATAGCCTAGATCCTGAAAATGGCGGGTCAGGCATAGCCCAAGAGGCGGAGTAGCAGGCCAAAGCAATTTAATACCATTTTTGTATTGCCAAAATACAAAACAAAGGGTAAAATCTTATGCTATAGCTCTCCCGGAGAGATGGTAAGATTTCCCTGGAACTGTTCTATAATCCACGCTATCGGTAAGGTGCGCTCTCTGACGGGTACATCCGTAATCGTCAAGAACCACGAGGAGGAACATGAAATTACGAGTCAGACTAACGCTTATTATAAGCGGGATCATGGTGGCTATGTTACTTACTTTAACCAGTGTACTCATAAGCCGTTCTAGCAGTATGCAAGCTCTGGCAGCTGCAAACAATTTGCAAAGCATGGCAGGAATGACTGCCAAGGATATTCAGAGGCGCTTTGAGTTGTATCTGGATACGCCCCGGACCCTCGCTCATATCATGAACGGCTTTGCATCTATTGATACGTCCGAGCGGCGTATACGCTATGATGATATGTTATTTAGCGTGATCTTCACCGATACCCGATTTATTGATATCTACACCGTCTGGTTTCCTCAAGCCCTCGACGGATTGGATGACGAGCATGCGAATACGCCGGGAACCGATGCCACGGGGCAGTACATTTCCATGTATACCCGGGAATCAGGGGAGGTAGAGTATCGCGCCTATCCGGACCCTCAGAGGGTATTGGCCAATCTTTCAACGATTGAAACTATGGAAAACCCGGTGCCTCGGATCATTGAGGGAAAACAAACCTATACGATAAACATGAATGCCCCTATTGTGGAAAGTGACGGGACGCTGGTGGGACTCGTGGGGGTCAGTATGGATATGAGTGTGGTCCAGCCCAGAATAGCGGAGATCAAGCCCTATGGTACGGGCAGGGCGGCTCTGATAGCCAATAGCGGCATGATCATGGCTCATTACGATCCTGCCCGGATCGGCACGAATTTCCAGCAAACCAGCGTAGCCAATTTGGGACAAGAAGGGGTTAACCTGATACTGCGGTCCTTAGAGACCGGAACCCCCATAAACTTTCGAGCCTATGATCAGGAATCCGTAAGCTATCCCTTTTATGTGGGTAGGGTCGCTACGCCCCTGACGATTGTAACCACCGTACCGGAAGAAACGGTGCTTGCCCAGGTAAGGGCTATGACCCAATTCAGCATCATCATCGCCGTCCTCTTTATCCTCGGAGGAGCCCTGATTACCTTCTTCGTCGCCGGGGGTATCGCCAAACCTATTCTCCAGGTCAGCGCCATGCTTAAAGATATTTCCCAGGGAGAAGGAGACCTCACAAAACGTATCTCCATTACTACCAAAGATGAAATCGAAGACCTCGCCCATTATTTTAACCTCACCATCGACAAGATTCGCGGCCTGATTGTCATCATCAAACAACAATCCATCTCCCTGTTTGATAT
>JAITRH010000227.1 GCA_031288495.1 Treponema sp.
GCCTGATCCAAGCCTCGCCGAGGGCCAGGTGGAGAGCGGCGGGCCGAGGGAACGGCTGAGATGCAGCCAGGAGCGGCGTGTAAGCGCCGAAGGTGGACAAAATCCCTTTAGCGGGGTACGTTAAAAACAGAGGTAGTTATGGGAGAGAACGCACGCTATGAGCCTCGGCGGGGCCTGACCTTCGAGGATGTGTGGGCGGCGCTGATGGAGCTTAAGGAATATCAACAAGAAACCGCCCGCTTGTTCCGGGAATCCCGGGAAGAAACGGAACGCTCCCTTCGGGAATCCCGGGAGGAAACGGAACGCTCCCTTCGGGAATCCCGGGAAGAAACAGAACGGTTTTTTCGGGAATCCGGGGAGAAGTTTGAGCGGGAACTGGAAAAGACCGTCCAAGCCTTACAGGAGTCCCATCAAAAGACTGAGCACGAGTTGGAAAAGACTACCCAAGCCTTACAGCAGTCCCATCAGAAGACTGAACGGGTAGTCCGGGAACTTTCAAAAGAGGTGGGGGGGATCAGCAATCGCCTGGGGGAAGTGGCCCAGTGTTTTTTCGGCTCCGACTTGTGGAGACACTTTGACGGTTTCGAATACGAGTTCCAGCGGCTCTATCCCTACCTGCCCTTGTTCGACGAACACAATAGGTCCCTGGGAGACGTCGATATAACCCTGCTTAACGGCGAATACGCCATGGCCATTGAGGTAAAGAGCCATGTAAAGAAAAAGCATGTGGAATACCATGTGAAGCGGCTGGAACAGATAAAGCAATATCCGCCGGACCAGTACCAGGGGAGGAAAGTAGTGGGAGGGATTGCGGGGCTTATGATAGACCGGGATGCGAAAGACCTGGCGGACGAGCTTGGGATATACGTGCTTGAACAATCCGGGGATGCGGTGAGGCTTGCGGAACGGCCCGAATGGTTTAAGGCCCGGGAATGGTAAACCCTGCGGCCCCAAGGAAGGGAACACCCCGGCGAGACCGCCCTTGCCCCTGGTAGGGCCGGCCATACCCGTGCAGTATGCTACGCCTAGTTATCCTCTTTATGGTAAAGAAGGAGCCCTGTAATGAAATCCGTTGCCGAGGAATCCCTGGGTCTTACCCTGCTTAAAATAGCGGCCCGTCCGGTGCTGAGGAGTGCGGGAATCCGGTGCGTGAAATCCATCGGGTACTATTTCTTCTTTCTCCAATACAAGGCCGCCCTCTTTCCGGGATTGATTCCGGTTACTCCGGTGGATCATCCCCTGGACGCCAAGATACCCTTTATCCCCCGGTGGGTAAGCCGGTATCTTGACTTTATCCCCTTTTGGATACGGCTCATTGGATTTCTGCTGCGGACCTACCATCGCAGGGGAATTGGTCCGGCCTGTGCTGTTATTGATTCCATGGCGAGGCTCTATGCCTATGCCGCTCAGGTGTATACGCAAAACCTGTCTACCACAAACCGGCCCCGGTATCTTACCCATCCCCGGTTTATGCTCATCCATGCCGCGGATCCCCATCTTATGTGTATCCCCAGTCTCCATGTGATGGTGGTCATCAGGACCTACACCGTCTTTCGGGCGATTATCCGTTCCTTAGGGGATACCCAAGGGTTTGCCCCGCAGCTTGAAGAAATTAAGCAAGGGGCGGTAACTATTACCGAGGCCCTGCTCTATGTGAAGCAGCACAGTGTTAATTGCGTTGCCGCAGCCCTGTATACCATGACCTGTTTTGACCGGACCCTCTTTCCCCAGGAAGAGGCGAAGGACTTTGTTTCGCACCTTTTCAGGCATGCCCAACGGCCGGCGCCTCAAGACAGCGCCCTCATACGGAACTATATCATGGAACGGTATAGGGGGTTTCTCTCCGAGGCTGAGGGAGCTTCCTCCTGGGAAGAACCGCTTCTGAAGTTTCTCCGTTCCCCCTCGTAATGGCCCTCACCCTATCCCTCCTGCAGAGCCCCCTTCAAGAAGCCGCTCAAGCTGCAACCGGATAGCCTGGATAAACCCCCGGCTGCTCAGGATTACCGGACGAATCCCCGTACAAAGCCCCGCCAGATCCTGGGTCATCCTTCCTGAGGCAATCACCTCAAGGGACGCCTGTTCCAGGGCATGGGCAAAGGCGATGAGCGGCTCGGTCCGGTCCAGGTCCCCCCGTTTCCGTAAGGCCCCGGTCCAGGCAAAAATGGTCGCCGTGGGGTTAGTCGAGGTCTCTTCACCCTGCAGGTGCCGGTAATAGTGCCGGGTAACGGTCCCGTGGGCTGCCTCGTATTCGTAATTCCCTGCGGGGCTGACCAGCACGCTGGTCATCATGCCGAGGGAACCAAAAACACCGGACACCATATCGCTGAGGACATCTCCGTCGTAGTTCTTGCAGGCCCAGACAAAGCCGCCGGCAGAACGGACCGCCCGGGCAATGGCGTCGTCGATCAGAGTGTAGCGGTAGGTGATACCGGAAGCCCTGAAGGAATCCTGATAAGTGCTCTCAAAGGTCTGCTGAAAGATCCCCTTAAAGGTCTGGTCGTATTGTTTTGAGATCGTGTCTTTAGCGGCGAACCACAGGTCCTGCTGTTTGTCTAAGGCATAGCGGAAACAGGCATGGGCAAAGGCGCATATGGAACTATCCTTGTTGTGGATGCTCTGCAGGACCCCAGGGCCCTCAAAGTCGCAGATCTTCTCTTGCCGGGTCTTCCCCCGGGTATCGGTGAAGACCAGAGCCGCGGTTCCCGCAGTAGGCACCCGGTATTCCACCCCTTCGTATATATCCCCGTAGGCATGCCGGGCAATGGTGATGGGCTTTACCCAGGTGGGGATCACCGGTTTAATACAAGGCACCAGAATCGGCTCCCGAAACACCGTACCGCCAAGGAGCGCCCTGATGGTGGCATTAGGGCTTTTCCAGAGCTGGGTGAGATGGTATTCCTCCATCCGCGGGGTATTCGGGGTGATGGTCCCGCACTTAACCCCCACCTGGTGCCGCAGGATCCCCTTCCCCGCGTCAATGGTTACCTGATCCCCGGTTTCCTCCCGGTGGGGGAGGCTGAGATCGTAGTACTCGGTCTTGAGGTCCACAAAGGGGCAGATCAGGGTTTCTTTGATCCACCTCCAGAGGATCCGGGTCATCTCATCCCCGTCTATTTCCACGATGGGCTTGAGCATCGGGATCTTAGCCATGACAGGGCTCCTTAGGTTGCGCGGCATAGTAGTTCATCAAACAGCCCCGGCAGATGATGTCCCGTTCCTCCGGGGTAAGCGCTCCGATACTCACCGTCATATCAATCCAGGTTCCCTCGCCGTTTATGGACTTCCACAGTTTCAAAGGAAAACGCTGTTCCCGGGCTTTTAACCGGGATTTGACCTGGGGTATATAGAGCCAGTCCCCGATCTGGCCCGAAAAATCTTCCCTATGGTCCAGGGTAAAGGGCAGCATCCCCCAATTAATCAGGTTTGAACGGTACCGCTTGGTGGCGTATTCATAGGCAAGGTTCGCAAGTCCTCCTAAGACCCGTTGACAGGAAGCGGCCTGTTCCCGGGCAGAGCCGTCCCCGGGTTTCCGGGCAAAGATGATCGAGCCGATATGCAGGTTTTCGATGGAGACCCTATGCTCAAGCTGCGCGAGGAGGCTTTGGAGCTCCAAAGGGATTATCCCCTGCCGCCGCCGGATTTCGAGCGCCCGTATCTCCTGGGCCCGCCCCACATACTGAGGATCCCGCCGGGAGAGGGTGAAACCGGCCAGTTTCAGAGGATTCGACCGGTAACTAGCGGTCTCCCCCGAAGGGATCAATTCATCGGTGGTGGTAACCGGATCGTGAATCACGCTGGCCAGGCGCAAAAGCAGATGTTCTCCCAGGGGCTCGATCTCCGGCCAATCTTCAATGTTCGGGCCGCATCGCAGTACCTGATCCGGTTCGGGCTTGCCAAATCCCTGATACACCCGGTTCGCATATATGGCCCGCTTAAAGGGGGGAACCGGCAGATCCTGCAGGATATACTCAAACTCGGTGGCGGCGGTGAGCAGTCCCGTATTCCGGGCGGTGGCGGCAATGGAACGGGCGTCCATGAGGGCCACCACCGCAAGCTGCCCGTCTCCTGGGCGGGAACCCTCTCGATTCGGAAAATTGCGGGTGGTATGGCGGATCGAGAAGCTGTTATGGGCCGGTACATCCCCTGCGCCGAAACAGGGCCCGCAAAAACAGGGCTTAAACAGGACCCCCGCTTCTATAAGGGACTGCTGAATACCCGCCTCCATAAGCTGTAAGGCCACGGGCATACTGGCGGGGTATATGGACAGGGAAAACTCCTCGTTCCCTATGGAGGCCCCTGCCAGAACCGCGGCAGCCTCCCGAATATGGTCATAGAGCCCTCCGGCACAGCCTGCAATGATGCCCTGATCCGTTACGAGGCGGCCCTGGCGTACCTTATGGACGAGCTGGAGCTTGATGCCGAACTGGGCCGCTCCGGCCTGTTCAATGGCCCTGAGGATATCCTCGGCGTGTTCATTCACTTCCTTAATGGTATAGGCCCGGGAAGGGTGAAAGGGAAGGGCGATCATCGGCTCTGCCTTGGCAAGGTCCAGGGTAATCATCCGGTGATACACCGCTGCCGCTGCCGGGGCCAAAGGGCTATAGTCCTTCTCCCGGCCATGCCGGCGGTAATACGCCCTGACCGCCTCATCGGTCTCCCAAATCGAGGAAAGGCATCCGGTTTCGGTGGTCATGACGTCTAGGCTGAGGCGAAAATCCATAGGGAGAGAGGAAATCCCTGGGCCTACAAACTCAAGGATCCGATTCTTGACGAACCCCGAATCATACAGGGCTTTGCAGAGGGCAAGGGCAATATCATGGGGCCCCACTCCGGGTTTGGGGGCATTACGGAGGTAGACCAGGACCACCTCAGGGGCCTTGAGGTCATAGGTATGGGATACAAGCTGTTTAACCAGTTCCGGCCCTCCTTCACCGATACCCATGACCCCCAGGGGGCCATAGCGGGTATGGCTATCGGAACCGAGGATCATCCCCCCGGCAACGCCCATCATTTCCCGGGCGTATTGATGGAGTACCGCCTGGTTGGCAGGCACATAGATACCGCCGTACTTCTTAGCCGCAGAAAGGCCGAACACATGATCATCCTCGTTGATGGTTCCCCCTACCGCGCAGAGGCTGTTGTGGCAATTGGTTAAGCCGTAAGGCAGGGGAAACGCCTCAAGGCCGCTTGCCCGGGCGCTCTGAATGATCCCTACATAGGTAATGTCGTGGGAAATGAGCTGGTCAAAGCGGATCTTATAGGTTCCCGATTGGGCGGACTGATTATGCGCATTAAGGATCCTATAGGCTATGGTCCCGGTTCCTGGGGGCGGCGCTGAAGCAGGCGCCGGGGTCGCAGGAACCCGGTCTATGAGGCATACAGGACTCGTATGTACCGTTATCATGGGTGTATCTCCTCTTGAGGGATGAACAGGGGAAGAACGCTTCTCTCCCACAGCATCAAAGGCAGAGCCTCCGGCGGATCTCCCCCTATTAACAAGGTAAACCCTTTTATCCGCCGGTTAAAAGGGTTTTGGAACGAACAATCCGCGTACTCCACGGGCCGCTTTGCTTTCCCCTGCATTACTTTGTTGACCGTGGCAGGGCTCCCCCGGCTTGGCCGTTGCCGCACACCTGTCCATGGGTTTACCCCGCCCCTGCCTTGGCATCGGTCTGAGGATGCGGCCCTGCCATGGGGCTAAAGCAAACCCCGGAGGAACGCCTGCCGTCGTTTCTCCGGGGCTACGCGCACCGCTCCCTGATAGGCATACTGCCGGCGCGGGTGAGGCGGCGGAATGCATCCAAGAATGCGTCTTGAAGCTGCCGTAACAGTTCAGGGGCCCTGCCGCCTACCTTACAGCCGTTGAGGTGGCTTGCGGACATGCAAAAGGTGGACGTGCTGGAAATCATGATCTCATCCGCGGCAAACAGTTCCTCCCGGGTAAAGGGGGTTTCATCCACCGGTATACCCAGTTCCCCGCAGTGGGTAATGAGGTGGGCCCGGGAGATACCCGGAAGAATCAGGTTATCCCGAGGGGCCGTGCGGAAAACGCCGTCTTGGAAGATATGCACGTTCGAGTGGGAACCTTCGGTTATCCGGTTCCCCCGGTAGAAGACCGCTTCAGCGCAGCCGGCTTGTTTTGCCTTTTCGCTGGCCAGCACATTGGGCAAGAGGTTCAGGGTTTTAATGTTACAGTGGAAGAACCGGGTGTCTTCCACGGTGATGAGCTGTACCTTTTGATAGATATCCGGCATGGTGAAGGGCTTGATCATTACCCAGAGATTAGGGGACGTATGCTCCGGGAAGGCATGCGTCCGGGGGGCCGTGCCGCGGGTCATCTGCCAGTACACGGATTGCGTGGGGCTATCAACCTTATGCACCAAGGTATACAAAAGCTCGGCTAACTGGGTTTTGGTAATCTCCGGGACCATCTGCAGCAAGGCCGCGCTGTTAAAAAAGCGATGGATATGTTCCTCCAAGGCAAATATGGTATAATCCGCGCTGATGGCGGCCTCATAGACCCCATCCCCAAACCAACAGGCCCGATCGTTCATAGGTATCCGTACTTCATCAAGGAGACCGATGTCTCCATTATAATATCCAAGGGTTTCCATGAAGACATCCTAGCATAAACCCATAAGGACGGCTATACCCAGGACAGGACAAGGGTTTCTACCATGCTATTTCAGGATACGAGACTTTCCCAAAGTTTCAGCGCTTATCCCTACATACTATCTGCTTTGTGGAAACGCAATAAACGTACAGGCAAATAGCAACAAACCCACATATGAAGAACCGAGTTTTTCATACCGCTAAGGACAAAGGGGGAAACCCGCGAAATGCCCCATTTCAAAAAGTAACCGGAAGAACCGGTCCGGCTACAGCCCCCGCAATGCGAGAACAGCCTGCTTAACCGGTTGTTCCCGTCTGCCGGGGAGCCGGTCGCTATTATTTGCCATAGAAACCTCCATATTGTATTCTTTGGACAAAACACCGTATTCTGTCCTAAAAACGACATGAGCTTTTGACAATATGCTCTATTCTGTCCATAAAATTTTCCATTCTGTCTTTGTAATGGTTTATTTTGCAGACAGAACATCGTGTTTTGTCAAAAAAACGGCATATTCTGAAGACAAAATATGCCGCTCTGTTTCTCGATAAAGTGGGATTATACGCTATACGTTTTCGGGCCATCGGCAAAACTGAATGTCTCAACTTCTTCTACGGCAATGTAAAAAATTTTGAAAATTGGATTGTCCGGCTTTTGGTAAATACCTTTTATGGGCGGATTTTCTTCAAGTGTCCGCGTTTTAAGCGCCAAGTCTTCCACGAAAACAGCTTTGCCGTTAACTGATACTACGGGAGTAAAATTTTGCGGATACGTGCAAAATGATACATTGGGATTTGCCTTCAGCTGCGCATACACAGGTTTTTCGCTGTTGGTACAGAAATACACCTTATTTCCATCCGCAAACAGGTACTGAAATACCCGTGTCCTCACCTTGTCCCCATCTTGCGTTGCTAAAACGCCGTTAGGATTTGCCTTCAAAATTGATTCAAAGTCGATCATATTGACCTCCAAAAAAGTTTAATTAAGGCTTGCTATTTCTTTGCCTTTAAGAGTACAATAGGGATGTACGTTTATATTGTCAAGCAAGTATTTGAAAATAGGGTAGTATTAAATAAGTGCTATAGTATCTATCTAGTAACTATTGGAGGGTATGCTATGTTGAAACGCTTTAATTTACCTGAATGTCCGGTTGAAACCACCTTACTAATGATGGGCGATCGTTGGAAAGTATTAATCGTTCGTGAGTTATTGACCGGAACAAAACGTTTCGGGCAGTTACGAAAAGGATTAACCGGAATTTCACAAAAAGTGCTGACAGACCATCTGCGCATTATGGAAGAAAACGGCCTTATTAATCGTAAAGTATACGCAGAAGTTCCTCCCCGTGTAGAATATTCTTTAACCGAATTAGGCCAAAGCCTAAAACCCATTCATGATGCCATGTGGAAATGGGGAAAACAATACAAAGAAAAATTAAATTTCGAATAGAATTTCAGGTGCCAAGGACGGCACCTGCGTAGACATATTTGGGGACAAAAAAATTTTACTGCATTGGATGTTTTATACTATTATTGTTCTAATATTTTATATTATCCGAGCCTGTTCCAAAACCCCTGAACGGATAGAAAAGGCGAAGGAAACCTGATACGATTGTAGTTGCAAAACCATCAATCAGGAGACCTTCGCCATGAAAACTATAAGCCAAATCATCGCTGGAGCGCAAGCGCTCCTTGCCGTATCATACGATCCTGCCGGATGTTTTGAAGAATATCTCTCTGACGAATATAAAACGTTTCTGCATATATTACGGGTTGTCGAAGAACAGATACCATCCATCATACGGCCCTATGCGGGAACCGGACGAATACCGTATCAGTATACTCCCTTTATACGAAGTTTTTTGTATCTGTCAATTTTTCCCCTGGCAAAGCCCCCGATAAAGAAGTTTACAAACAGAAATAGATATGATATTATGAAAACATGCAGGTTGCAGACGCAATAAAAAATAAATCCTTCTGCGAATCAGGACCTTTGGTGGAAAACCTAAAGAAAGAGATTAAAGAATGAGAAAATACCATAAAGCAGCTTGAATTTAAAAATATTGTATTACAGGAAAAATACGATTTATTGGTTTATAAACGGTTTGTCCGCACATCGGAAATACAGGATGCAACACAGCCTGATCTCTTTGATGAAGCGGCGGCAGAAACTGAAACCGGGAAAGAAGATGAAGGTGAGAAAGAAACCATAACCTATCAACGGAATA
>JAITRH010000016.1 GCA_031288495.1 Treponema sp.
GCCCCCTGGAAACGTTCGGGGAATTCCAGGATGTTCCGGACCTCCGCGCCCCGGAACCGGTAAATAGACTGGTCGTCGTCCCCCACCACGCAGATATACGCGGCGGGGCCCGCCAGTTCTTTGAGCAGCTCAAACTGGGCGATATTGGCGTCCTGGTACTCATCCACCAGGATCACCCGGAAACGGTTCTTGAAACGCCGGGCCACCTCAGGGTAGGTTCTCAAGATTTCCACCGGCTTTTTGATCAGGTCTCCAAAATCCACATTACCGATCCGGCGCAGCCGTTCCTCATAGTTCGCATACAGGGTGCGGAAGGTCTCCCGGTGGTCTATGAGGGACAGTTCCGGCTGCTCCGGGGAGAGAAAAAAGTCTTTAGCCCGGGCAATACTATAGGCAGTCTGTTTGATCTCCCCAAGAGAAGCCCCCTCCATGAGGGTGGCCAGGAGGGAGCTCATATCATCATCATCATAAATGACAAAGCCCGCATTAAGGCCTATGAGCGCCCCATTACGCCGGAGGAACCAGGCTCCAAAGGAATGAAAGGTCCGCAGCATGGCATAGGAGGCCCTTTCATCGATCAGCTTGGCCCGTTCCGCCATCTCCCGGGCAGCCTTGTTGGTGAAGGTTACCGCCAGGATAGACCGGGGATCCATACCCTGTTCCCGAATCAGGTAGGCTATCTTGGCGGTGATCACCCGGGTCTTGCCGGATCCTGCCCCCGCAAGGATAAGCAAGGGGTTTCCCCGATGGAACACCGCTTCCCGCTGTTCTGGATTGAGGATGCTCAGGTAGGGAGGAAAGGGCGCTTCCTGACCTTTCCCCGGTTCCTCGGTTTTGTTTAGCACTTCATTACCACCTCGGTCCGGCCAAAACCGCCCAGCTCAGGCCGGGAAAAATAATACGCCGCCACCTGGGGCTGTTCCTTGAGGTATGTATGAACCCCCCGCTGGAGGACCCCCTCCCCTTTACCGTGAATCACCGAAAATTCCCGCAGACCCGATAACACCGCGGCGTCAATCTGCCGCTGCAAGGCCTCGATGGCCTCCTCAAGCCGCATACCTCTCAGACTCAGCTCAAACTGGGGCTGCGGGGTTGAAGCAAAATCCGGCACGGCTATGACCGGTGTTGGGGGCTCCTCCGCAGCCGGGAGGGGGTACAGGTCCTGTTCGGGGAAGCTCATCTTCAGGGAACCTATCTCTACCACCCAGGAACCGTTTTTGCCTGCCCGGAACACCCTGCCCGGACGCTTGTATTTCCCGGCGAGTACCGGGGTTCCGGGCTTGAGGGAAAACCCGGGAGGCCGGGGGCCTGGCTCCGGTTCCCCTGCAAAACCGTGTTGCCCTTCGGCGAGAAGCCGGGCTTCTTCCTTAAGCGCCCCCTCCTCTGCGGCCACCGCGGTTTCCAGAGTATGGAGAAATTCCTTCACCTTCCTGGTCTTTTCCCGGCTTAATTCCCCTTCCCTTACCTCCCGGACGAGGTTCTCCAGGGTCTTTCGGCTTTCCTCAAGGAAGCTCCGGAGCCTCCCCACTTCTCCGGCCTTGAGTTCCGCCTCCTGCTGCCGGAGCCTCAGTTCCCTGAGATCCGCCTTGAGCCGTTCCTGCCGAAGCCGCTGTTCTTCCTCCTGCTTCAGTTCCAGGGCGGTATTCAGTTCCTGGTGTTTCATGGTCAGTCCCCGGATGAGGGCGGAGACATCGGCCCGTTCATTTTGGAGGTAGGAACGGGCCCGGCTAATGATTGCCTGGGGTATGCCGTTTCGCGCGGCAATATCCACTGCCCGGCTTTCTCCGGGGACCCCCATGAGAATACGATAGGTGGGGGACAGGGTTTCGGCATCGAATTCCACCGAAGCGTTTTCCACCTGTTCCTGAGTATACCCGTACTGCTTCAGGCTGCCCTGGTGGGTGGTGGCAATGAGCCGGACCTGTTTCTCCATGAGGTGATCCAGGATGGCCATGGCAAGGGCGCTCCCTTCTTCGGGGTCTGTACCGGCGCCGAGTTCGTCCAAAAGGACCAGGGACTGTTCCGTGGCATGGGCGATGATAGCGGCGATGGTGCTCATGTGCGCGGAGAAGGTGGAAAGGGACTGGCTCAAAGACTGCTCATCCCCTATATCCACATATACGCCGTCACAAAAGGGGAGCATCGTTCCCGGCGCTGCGGGTAAGGCAAGGCCGAATTGGTTCATAAGGACCAAGAGGCCCAAGGTTTTGAGGGTTACGGTTTTCCCCCCGGTATTCGGTCCCGTGATGATCACGGTTTTCGTATGCCCTTCCAGGGTAAAATCAATGGGAACCCCCTGCGCCCCCAAGAGGGGATGCCGGGCCTGCTTGAGGCGTATGCTGCGGCTGAACCCCGAGGCTTCCCCCTGGGCAAAATACCCTTGGATTTCGCCGGTATACCGCGCCCGGGCCCGGATAGTTTCAAGGCGGAGGATCCCTTCGTGAAACGCTTCGATAGCCTGCCGCTGCTCCGCAAGGCGGCTGGTCATTTCCCGAAGGATCCGGCGAATCTCCCTTTCAAGCTGCGTACGCTCAATGAGGATACGGTTGTTTTTTTCTACCACTTCCTCGGGTTCTATGAACAGGGTCTGTCCGGTGGCAGAAACTTCATGCACCATACCTTTAATCCGGCCCCGGAAATGAGCCTTGACCGCCAATACCATGCGGCCGTTCCGCTGAGAGGGGACCGTGGATTGGAGCATATACCGGGTGTCTTCAGCCTGGGTATACCGGGTAATCAGGGCTTCCATATCCCTGGTTAAGGTACGGATCCGCCGGTGTATTTCCCGTAATACCGGGAGATCCCGAAGCTTCCCCCCTTTATCAAGGACCCGAAAGATCTCCCGGGAAAGGGGAGTACAATCAGGCAGCGCCCGGACCACGGTATAGAGCGGGTTCTGTTCCGGTTCCCGGACAGCTCCGTCCTCGGGGCACCCCGGGAGGAGCCATTGTTTGAAGGCTTCCCCCCGGCCGATAAAGACCCCCAGGGCATAGGCTTCGTCCAGGGCAAGGCTGGTTCCCGGCACTCCCAGTTTGGGGAGCACGAAGCTGATATCCGGCAGGGGATCCTGCGGCGGCGGATCCCCCGAGGTAATACGATCCCATACCGCGGCCACCAGGCGTTTGAGGGTTCCCGCTTCCTGCGGATCCCATGCAGGACCTTCCCCAAGGATACGGCGGGCCGCTTCTTCGTTTAAGGCGCCCTGGGCAACCCTTTGGCGGATAACATCAAATTCCAGCAGTTTTAGGGTTTTCTCATGCATAAAACAGTATAAGGGGTACCTTCCTCATGACAGGGTATTAGTCATCATACCCTGAACCGGCTAGTTCCCCGTAAATCCGAAGAAAACTTTCATACCGGTCTTCATGGATCACGCCGCTGTTCACCGCCTCGAGGACCTTACACCCCGGTTCGGTTCGGTGAGTACAGGACAGTCCATAGGTACATTTTCCTGCTAAGGGTGCAAATTCCCGCATATAGCACAGGATCTCCTCGGCGGGTATACGGTCCGGCACAAAGCGCCGCATACCGGGGGTATCGATGATTCCGGTTCCCTCTCCGAGACTGGGAACATCCAGAAACACCGACATGGCGGTGGTGTGGTTTCCCCGGTCGTATTTGTCATTGAGGGAACCCACCCGGAGGTACAGATCCGGAACCAAGGCATTGATGAGGCTCGACTTGCCCACCCCGGATTGGCCTAGGAGCACGGAAAAGCGGTGTGCGATACCTCTGCCCAGTTCGTCCATTCCTTCTCCTGTACGGGCAGAAACCCGGAACACCGGATACCCGATACGGTTCCAATCCTCAAGCCGCTCCTCGGTATCCGGATCTGCCCTCCCTCCCTCACAGAGGTCCTGTTTGTTGCAGACAATCACCGCGGGAATACCCGCCTTATCCGCTTGCAGCAGCACCCGGTCAAGGAAACGGGGCCGGAAGGGGGGGGAAACCGGAGTAGTAACACACAAGGCCAGGTCTACATTGGCGGCCAAGAGCTGAGAGAACTGGCCCTGCCGGTTAAACCGGGTAAACAGGTTTTTCCGCCCTTCCACTTCCCGAATGAGGCCTCGCTGGGGATGCCGAGGATCCACATCGAAATCCACCCGATCTCCTGAAACTAAGGGCTTACCATAAGCCGCTACGCCTTTAAGAAACTTTCCTGGGATACAACAGGCCACTTGGGTTCTTGCCGCCTCTCCGCCGAGTCCCGGCGCATCAGGTTTTACCGTAAAGATACTTCGGGAAGCGGAGATCACCAGGCCCTTCACCGGTCTCAATCACTCCTTTTATCATGCTTTGGTCCATAATTGTAGTATAAAGGAGGAATCCCCTCCCTTTCAACAGGGGTGGGGGCAGGATACCCAGTAAGAGGGGGGAGGCTATGCCACCTGGTAATAGGAGGGCTATTCCAACCGGTAATAGAGGGGCTATGCCACCTATCGAGAAAAGCTCCGGGGGTTTGGGAGCCTCCCGGCCCTCCTTAGAGGTATATCCTGGGCCGTCCCCGGTAAGGATCCGGCCCGTTTAACCGCTAGGGCTCCCGGGTCAGGGTTCTTCAGACGGATAAAGCCACGGGGGATTCATTTTCGAGGAATAAGCCCTGCTTGTTACAGGGCTTCACCGATTTTTTCAAGAGAAAGATAAGGACCCCTCACTTCCGCCAGCTTAAACGGGTTTATGGGTTTATTCGGGCCCCCTCAATGAGCGATGCCGGTACCGGCATATAGCAGATGAACCAGGTACCGCTTGCACGGTATTTGCCGAAACCTACCGGGATTACCCAGCACCGGCACCCGATTCAGCGGGCATTACGATCCCGAGGAGGAACTTTATTATACCTATAAGCGGCGGCTCATCAACATGGGCTTATGTGCGGGGCATCAGTTCCCGATGCGGAACCCTTTAGGGCCACGGCCTCAGCGTTTTAGTCCGTGGCTTCAAACGTTGGAGCCGTGAGGTAACCGTGGGTTTGGTAAACCGGGTCGTAGAGAACCAACCCTCTGTTTCGGCTCCCACTTCTCCCGGCAGATGGCTTACCTTAAAGAGGTTGGGCCGCAAGACGATGTCGCCCCTTCCCGAGGAACGTTCATAAAAGGAAATACGGCCCTTAGGATTAATCCGGGCTAAGGCATCCGCGGCGGCGTTAACCGCAATACGCCCCTGTTCTTCCAAGGTAAAAGCCCGGCAGGTGGGGCAGGAACACCAAGCCCTTTCATAACCCTGGTCTGGCCACAGATGATAGACCAAGGTGTTTGGACAGGCCCGGAAGATCTTTTCCGCTTTCCGCCTGATGAGGTTGAGGGTATCCGGCGACGTGGGACAGAAGTTGTTCTGATTGTTCCGTTTCCCTGAATCCATGCGGAATATTTCCCGGTTAAACCAAAAATACCCCCGGGGTACGAGGAGCGATAAATCCCAACCGCCCCGTTCAATGGCGAGGGCATATTTTTCAGCGAGATCGAACACCTCTTTACCGGAATGATAACACCTCGCAATCTTATGGCCTAATTGCACCAAAGGGTGGGCGGTTTCCGGCTGCCTTTTCTCTTTAAGCAGGCGACGCACATACAAGGAAAAGACCAGGGTATCAATCTGGTTCCGAACCGCCCATAGAATGACGGATTTCCACGTAGCGGAGGGATGGTTCCGCGCAAAAAGCAAACGCCGGCGGATGGTATGGCCTTCAGCATGATGATACCTATAGGTTTCTTGGGGGAGGTATTCCTGGGGCTTAAGCCTATTCACCGGAGGAAGTATTTCCTGATCTGGTTCCGGCCACCTAAACCCTAAGGCAGTAAGGAAATCAAAAACTCCGTTGCACAGCCCCCGATCGGATTCACCAAATATTTCAATCCGGTTTTGCTCGATATGCCAGAAAAACCCGGTTTGTTCCTGGCTATTCCCCTCGCTGAGTAAGAAGATACGGGGGGCCCGCTGATCCGGCACGGTATCGCCCGCCTGGATCCGCGGAGGCTTGATGGAAAGTCCCGCCCGGTTACTGAGCAGTTTCATGTAATGGGATAAATCCTCCGCGCTTTTCTTAACTACGGGCATACCTATGGGGATATGGATAACCCATTCTTTGGAAACATCAAAATGTAACAACTTCATCCAATGCAGATCATCCCCTCTCTTACGTATAACACTATCCAAAGTACCTCATCGTTGCAAGCTCTATGGTATTATTTGAGGGAAAATCCGTTTATATTAAGGTATAGAGTAATCCATGAAAGGTACGCCGCATGACCATCGCCTCCTTATCGGCCTTACGGGGATGTACTGCGCGGGAAAAAACCGTGTGGCCACCCTGCTCGAAGCCCGGGGATTTCCCGTGCTGGATGTAGATACCTTGGGGCATCAGGGAATCGAACGAGCGCAAGAGGCTATTCTTGAACGGTTTGGAACCGGGATTCTGGGCAAGGACGGCAGCATAGACCGTAAACTCCTGGGTGCCCAGGTATTCGGTTCCCCTGAGGCCTTGGCCTGGCTTGAAACCATTGTCCATCCTGCGGCAAACCGTCTAACCGAAGAATGGATCCACCGCCAGGGAGACCGGCCCTGCGTGATCAACGCAGCCCTCCTCCATCGATCTTCGGTCTTTCACCAGCTTGATGGCATCATTCTGGTGAAAGCCCCGGGGCTTACCCGGCTTTTACGGGCCCGAAAACGGGATAAGCTGCCCTGGGGACAGCTTATCCAGCGCTTCCGGTGCCAGAGAGAATTCATGGCTAAATATTTAACGGAACCTGCCGATATTTACAACATATCTAACAGGGGATATGGCAGGTTCGGCTCCTCTTTTTTTAGAGGATCCCTAGAGCGACAGCTGGAAGTAGCGCTTACTCAACTAGGTATGGTAAAAGATGCGTATCCTGTGGAAGAAAGGTTAAACCAAAAGTGGCGTTCCCCTAACTGAAGTGCAGGGAAAGATCCAAAAACTATAGGTGCTATCATGCGGTGGAGCGTATACCTAGGATCGAGACCCCTGGGATCAGGGTAATTACGGGTCCGATCAGATGAGGAATTAATATATGGACAAGAAAAAATTACTGCTGGTGGCAGTCTCGGTAGGTATTTTTCTTATTATTGTGATAGGATTAGCGATATTGCTGTTTTTACCGAGAAGAAATGCATCCGCAGTAAGTTCTGTTCCGGTGTTTACCCCGAGTAATAACGCGGTAAGCCCCAGGGAGACCACCATAGTGGTTGAGCCGGTACCGACCGAGCCGGTCCGGTCTGAACCGTCGCGGACAGAACCGGCAAGCGCGAATCCGGTAGATATGCTCCGAAATCCTGAAGGAATCCAAGGTTTGCAGCCTCCCCCGGCGCCTTCTACGATGACCCAAGAAAATAATATTTATATTTATGGGGATCCCTCCCAGCCCAAAACCCTGGTGGAACAGATAACCCGGAACAATAGTTCGGATCTGGTTATTGAAGTGCCTAAGCCTTCTACCGTAGCAGCTCCCGGTTCAGTCCCCACAACCAAGGCCCCTCCCAGGGATGCCGCGCAAAGGAATACTTCGCCTCCCACCGCCCCGGCCGCAACAACCGCGAGCCCAGGTCCTGTTAGTCCCAAGGTTGCCGCAAAACCCCCCGCTTCCAAGGCGCCGATACCCCAGACCCGAACCTATGAGAGTTATTGGGTCCAGGCAGGGGCATTTTCTACGGTAGCCCGGGCCGAGGGGGCCAAGAAGAGGCTGGCCGACAAGGGTATCACCGCTATCATAGAAAACCGGGATGTGAAGGGCCAAAATGTGTACCGGGTCCGGGTTGGGCCCTTTACCACGCAAAATGAGGCTGATTATTGGCTTTCGCAGATTAAAAAGATACCGGACTTTGAGGGTAGTCAGATTCGGCAAAGCCCGGTAGATCCATAAACCCGTATTCCGTAATGCCATGACCTTGATGGCCGGCTATAGCTGAAGCGTCTTTAAATAAGGGGAGAAATCCTCTAAGGACCCGAAGGCGTTTTAGGGGTATAGCCTCTCTTTACGTTCCCTGATAAAGCAGTTTCCGGTATCGCTCCATAGTAAGAGGTATGGATGCAGGCTGTATTTTTGCAAGGTTCTTCCGATTTCTCCGGATATACTGCTTCGCCGGCGCATTTTTGCTCCTCCGTACCGGACTTGCAGCGGAGACTGCCACACCAGGTTTCTCGTGGGATGTATTGTGGGCTGGTTCCTGGGATAATGGGGGAACCATGGTCAACCGCGGGGATCTTCGGCTTCATATACCCTGGCACAACCTTTCCCTGAGAACCCAGCTTATGGGCAAAAGCACGGCAGACTTGAGCCTTCCCCTTGGGGAAGGGTGGGACCGGGGAAGCATCACCGGTGCAGGGGGAATCTACCATAAACCCAGCGGATCCCGGATACTCTACGGAATCCTGGAACTGCGGGGATTGGCCGTCCGAATCCAAAGGCCCTGGGGAAAGGCCTTACCCTTCGTGGAGTATCGTAAGTCTTCCCTGGGGGATCTGAGGACCGAGCCTGCCTCCACCAAAAAACCTGAGGCCTATCTCTATCTCGGCAGTCCCTCCTTAGGGATCTGGCGCGGTTTTGTTTCAGCCATCATCACCCCGGATGCGGGGAATGATACAACCGGTCTTGGGTTCTCTTGCGGAGTGGAGGCCCAATGGGATAAAAAAAGAACCCTTCAGGTGGAAGGGTTTTATACGGGGAAGGAACTTCCTCCCCGGTATACAGAGTCCTGGTTTTCCCTGTCCCCGCCTCTGCCGGAACGGGAGTTTCACCTCTATGCGCTGGGACTGATGTATACCGGTCCGTTCCTGGGGATTGCCTCAGACTGGGCATATTCAGATACCTTTGCGTACGGGAGAGACCTCTACGGGAACCTCGGCATCCGCATAGGAAACCGTCCCTGGCGGCTCTCCCTGGCTGCGGACGGAGCCGGAAGCCGGTATGCGGGCAGCGATGGTTTTGCAGGAGGAGCCGGTTTCAGAGCCGGGGGACGGGTGGAATACTATGGGAAAAAAGGCAGGTTTTTCCGGTTAAGCACCTCCCTGGGGGCCGGAGAACCAGGAGCGCCTTTTGAACGGAGTTCAACCCGCATCTATTTCCGGTTTCCTGCTGATTTTGGCATAGGCCCCCTCAGATTTTCACGGATTTCCCTAAGGCTGACTCGAGACGCCGGGGATCTATCCCAGGTAGAGGATGCTTATGAGGCGCGGGCAGGTCTTATCTGGGGTTCTTTGGGGGTGGCGGTCTCAGGAAGTCTCACCGGAACCTCCGCGGCTTCAGCACAGCCCTTCCCGTTCCCCATCCCGGAACCTGCTCTTGCTGTTCCCGGGTCCGCTATTGCCGGGGAAGTAAGCTACCGTATCGGCCAGGCTCAAGTCCGGGTAAGACTCGGGTATACAAACGAAAAAGCAAGGGATGGATTGCACGGAATATGGGACACTGCCTGGTATGCCTCCATACGGGGAAAGCCGGGCCGGTTCAGTCTTACCATAGCCTCCCCGGACTTGCCTGCTTCGTGGACCTACACCCTCACCTGGCGCTTGGAACACCGGAGTCAAAGAAACCGGTATGGGAAGTCCCTATGGGGGAAGTAATGCTCCCGATGGATCATGCCTTTCTACGGACGTATCCTGTACCGGCAAACAGGGCCAGTACGACATGCTGAAGGCCCTTTGTACCCGGCTTTTACCTATCCTTCGACTCCCTATGCCCACTCCTTAGTCCCCCCTCATCCTCCGGATACGCCCCATCAAGGACATACTGAAGCGAGGGCTCTATCCCCCAAGGAGTCCCACTCAACTAGGGTGTGGGGGGCACACCCAACTAGCATGTGAGGGTCCCACTCAACTAGCGTGTGAGGGGCACACCCAACTAGGCCCAGGGGGCCGGGGCCTACCAGCGTGTAGGGACACACCCAACTAGCCCCAAGGGGTCGGGGGCTACTAGCGTGTAGGGACACACCCTACTAGCCCCAAGGGGCCGGGGCCTACTAGCGTGTGAGAGGCACACCCAACTAGCCCCAAGGGGTCGGGGTGAACTAGGCCCAGGGGGTCGGGGGCTACTAGCGTGTAGGGGCACACCCAACTAGCCCCAGGGGATCGGGGCCTACTAGCGTGTAGGGACACACTCAACTAGCCCCAGGGGGTCGGGGGCTACTAGCGTGTAGGGACACACCCTACTAGCCCCAAGGGGTCGGGGCCTACCAGCGTGTAGGGACACACCCAACTAGCCCCAGGGGGTCGGGGGCTACTAGCGTGTAGGAACACACTCAGCTAGCCCCAGGGGGCCGGGGGCTACTAGCGTGTAGAGACACACCCTACTAGCCCCAAGGGGCCGGGGGCTAGTAGCGTGTAGAGGCACACCCAACTAGCCCCAAGGGGCCGGGGGCTACTAGCGTGTAGGGACACACCCTACTAGCCCCAGGGTAAGGTACCCTTTACGGTATGGCGCGTTCAGAACTGAAGCCGAGTTTACCGGGAGAAGGGCCCTTGGTACTGGAGAGCGGGCAGCTCCACAGGCTAAGGGCTTCTTTTCCCTGGGGAACCCTTATAGGTTCCAGTCCGGTATGTTTACAGGGAATCCCTGAAAACTGCCCTTGTAAGAAGCTCACGGCCTTGCCCTGTTTACCCCCGGACCCATCCCCCTCGGGCTTGGCGAAGAAAAAGAACCCCGGTCGGGCACTACGGCGTGAAACCGCTCAAACCAAGGACCCTGTGGGAATGTCTCCCATTACCGGAACAAGACTTTCCCCCAAGGGTATCGGCAAAAGATGAAAAAACGCGGGCCTGCGTCCATCCGTGGAGGAAGGCTTGCGGGTTCTTGACGTCGGACTATGCCGGAAACTATGCTTACACCAGTGGCAGTAATTCCGGGACGGCTTGGTTTGTGGGTTCTCTTGTTGATGGGCTTCGGGTTTTCTGCCGGAATAGACGCCCAGGAAGCCCTTCGTAAGCATACCCTGATTACCCTGCTCAGGGAACGACAGATCCCCTTTGAAGAACGCTCTCTCTTTGCCGATTATGGAGGCTTTGGTTCGTCGGTGCATGTGGTGCTGCCCCGTTCCTCCTATGCTGAGTCTGACGGCCTTGACACGGTGGTGCTGGGGATTCCCCTGTCCAGCCATGAAGCAGGAAGCGGTCCTGAAGAGGGGGAATTGCCCTTTGGGCTTGAACTGGGGCTGGCTTTTATCGAGTATATACGCGCCCAAGGTTCCGCCATAAGGATCCGGGTTGCGTTTCTTGGAGATGAAGTCTCAAAACTGCCGGAGGATCAGCGGAAAGTGTCCCATCTTGGCCTCGAAGACCTCTACGCCACGGTGGATAATCCTGAACATACCCTGTTGGTGTACCTGGACATAGATAAGGCCCCCCAATCCCTGGTCATCCATCACGGAGGGGGATCCCATATCGCCGCGCTGACCCCGCTGGAATCCCTGGTGAAGGTATGGGATTCCCGGCATGTCCCCTATGGCCTGGCGGTTACCTTCAACGAACTGTACCGGCTGAATCTGGTAGAAGGGCCCCAGGTCATGAACCGCACCCTGAAGCAAGACATGCATGCCCTCTATATAACCGGTTCATCCGCGAAGCAGCTACGGATCAGCCTGCCCTGGAGAGCCAAAGCAGCTCCCCCTGAGACCTACCCCCTCCTTTCACCAGCCTATCTCGCGGAAGCCCTGGCGGCATATACCAATTCCCTCCACTGGGTAACGGGAAACCTGGACTATCATTACATTATTATCAATGGTTTAGGGAAGTATTTTTTTATCTCCGAAGGCCTTACGGTGTTCCTCTTCATGGCGGTTATGGGGGCCATCTTTTTTGCGGTTCTGGTCTATTCCATCTTCTACCGTACCATCGCGCTGGTGCAATGGCGCATATTCATCCGCTACTTCTGGATACCCCTTATCTTTCTTGCCTTCCTGGTGATTGCCTTTGAGGCCGCAGGAGCGGTGATCTCCCTGGTGGCAGACCACTATAGTCTGCCCCGCTCCGTGGCAGACTACGGCAGGGCAGGATTCAAGCTGGTCCTGGCCCTCCTGTTCCTCTCCGTGCTCTTTCCCCTGCTGGATTTCTTAAACATCCCGGGAAAAGCAGCGCTCTACGGCAATACCGCGGTCATCCTGGTAAGCCTGGGGGTGCTGATCGCCGCAGGGCTGAACATCACCTTTATACCGGTTTTTATTTGGATTTTGCTGTTTACCTTTTTGGGGGCGGCCATACCCATTCCGGCCCTGGTATACCTTTGCGCCCTGATTACGCCCCTGCGGGCCGCGGGGCTCCTGTTCCTCCTCGTCCGGTCTGCCCAAGGGCCTTTTGCATCGGGAAACCTGGCCGCCCTATTCCTCGCTGAAAACCGGGTAATCTCCCTGTACCTGGCGCTTATAACCCTTCCGTTTATGCTCATCCTGGAACGGGGCACCGCTCTTTGGCAGGGGCCAGGGCAAAAGGTACAACTTTCCCGTTTCCTCCTGCGCATGATTCCTTCCCTGATGCTCATAAGCGGTACCCTGGGGGCCCTGGCTTTCTATACCCGGCGGCTGGAGACGCGGCTTCCCCCGGGGCCGGTACGGCGTACCATTATTGAAAGCCCCGGGAATGCGCCGGCTTCTGCGCAGGAACCCAGAGCCGCCCCGATCCTCAGGGTCCGCAGTACGGTCCTGCCCTTTCTGGAAAGACAGACCCTGCGGATCACCCTGGAAGCCCGGGGGAGCCCCCGGTGTTTCGCCCTGTACCTGGAGCCGGAAGCAGGCGCTCTGCCGGTGATTTATGCCGCTGCCATGCCTTTTGAACTAAACCTGGAGGAGAATAGGATTTACTTTATCCTGGGGGAAGGGCCGCCTAATCCGTTTACCACGGAAATAGTCCTGCCCCGGGATTTTTCCGGGACGCTGCAGGTGGAAGCGCTGTACCATGCCTGGGATCCTGCCATTGATACGCTGCCGCCGCCTGAAGGGGATGATTATGTCTTACAGGTGATCCGGCGGATTCCCTTCCCGGGCGCCGCTCAAGAGAAAAGCAAGGTCCCCCCATCTGAAGAGGGATAGTGACAGCCCGGGTTATGAAGAAACGGAAAAGCCAAGCATCGGATCTGACCAGAGCGCAAAGCATGGCCGCAAGTGGCGAAGCGCCCACGGCCCGGTATGCGCTCGCCCCGGTCAACACCTTAAGGGAATGAGGCCCAAAACGGGTCCCCACGGGCTTACGCGGATTAACCCGGAGGACAGGGATTTTTCCTGGGCAATCCCCGTTTAATCAGGGTCGGGCTTTAGCCCGTAACCGGGGTAATCGGGGGACAAAATTGCTTAATTTGTTGATCCTGATATGCCGGCGGGAATGGTTGCCAGCCTGGGGAGCATGAATCTGTTGGACAAGGTGGACTAAGCCGAAGGGTAAAGGCCCCGGTTGAAGCCCCTCCTTTCACGAAGCCGAGGGGGCCTATTCCACCGAGCAATAGGGAGCCTATTCCAATCAGGGATAGACCCGCATAGCAAGGGGCAGGATCCTGGAGGGAAGGGCCGTTCTTAGAAAAAAGCGGAACGAGCCGGACTTTGTACGAGGTGGACGATGTATACTGATATGGGGGCCGAAAGCCCCCCGGAAACTTGCCGTGCCTTTATCCCGGGGATGAGGGGATGCTGCTTGCGGGGAAGGATTTTTTGCGGATATGATACCTCATGGATTCTTTTTTCCCCGGTTCCCCCGGTCAGGGAAGGCGCCGGCATTACTTTGATTGGGCTGCTACGGCCATCCCTGCCCCGCCGGATCCCCAGAGCCTTAAGACTTTTGGAAACCCCTCGTCCCTTCATTATGAGGGCCGCTATGCCCGAGAGGCGCTGGAAGATGCCCGCACCCGCTGCGCCGCGGTATTGGGGCTTGATCCCCGGCAGCTCTATTTTACCTCCGGCGGGACCGAATCAAATGCCCTGGTCTTACATTCCCTGCTTCTGCGAAAGCCCAGTCCGGGGATTCTCGTTTCTGCGGTGGAGCATCCCTCGGTACGGGAGAATTGCCTGGTTCTTGAACGGCTGGGCAAGCAGATTGTCCTGATTGGGGTGGAACAAGACGGCCGGGTGAGCCCCGGCCGCTTGGAGAAAGCATGGGAAAAGGTAGAAAAAGGAGCAAATCCGGAAAGTCCGGGGAAAAGAACCGAGCCGCGGTTTGCGGCAATTATGGGGGTGAATAACGAAACGGGTTCGGTGATGGATCTTCCCGGCCTGGTGAGGCGTATCAGAGCCCGGGGAGGAGCCCCTGTCCATGTGCATAGCGACCTGGTGCAGGCCCTGGGCAAGGTTCCCGTGGATATAGCCGCCTGGGACCTGGACTCTGCGTCCATAAGCGCCCATAAGCTGGGAGGCCCCCGAGGTATGGGCCTGCTCTACCTCCGTAAGCCCCTGGAGCCCCTCTATACCGGCGGCGGCCAGGAAAGGGGCATCCGCCCTGGAACCGAGTCCGTTGCCGGAGCCCTGGCCCTGGCATCCTGTCTTGAATCCCGGGCAGCCCCTCCGCAGCTTGCCGGGGAATATGAAAAAGCCGCCCGACGTTTTACCCGGCTCATCAGCGGCTTACAGACCCTGCCCGGGTGTTTTCTCATTCCCCAGGATCGGGGAGAGGCGGATCCCCGGTTTTCCCCCTATATTCTCCAGGCGGGGTTCAAGGGCATCCCCGGAGAGGTTATGGTCCGGGCCTTGGATGAGCGGGGATACGCGGTTTCCACCGGTTCTGCCTGTTCCGCTGCCTATAGGGATCGTCCGGTGCTTGCCGCTATGGGCCTCGACAAACAGGCCTGCCTAGAAGGGATCCGCATTTCCCAGGGCTGGAGTACCACCGGGGAAGATATAGAGGGTTTACTCGAAACCCTCCGGGAGGTCCTCGCCCTGTTTCCGGGCATCCCGGGGAAGGAGGGCTAGGATGAGCACCTATTTGCTCAAACTAGGGGAGCTCACCCTCAAAGGGGAAAACCGGAAGGGCTTTGAACAGATCCTGAAGCGGAACTGCCTGACCCTGTTCCGGGGAAGCGGGGCGAAGCTTGAGCTGATCCATGGGCGCTTTTTGGTGCATTGTCCTGAAGCGGCAGAGGAACAGGTGGAGGATGGGCTCGCCCATCTTTTGGGCATAGCCGGTTGGGCTAAAACCAGGATTGAGGAGAAAACCCCGGAAGCAGTGCTCCGGGCCTGTGCCGCCGAAGCCCGGGAGCTCTTCGCCCGGGGGATACGGACCTTTAAGATCGAGGCCCGCAGGACCGATAAGCGCTTTCCCCTGGACTCTTACGGACTGCGGAGCCAGGGGGGGGCCGCGGTGCTGCGGGAAGTACCGGGCTTACAGGTCGATGTCCATAGGCCTGAGGCGGTGATTGAGATTGAAATCCGGGAAAAGGCCTATATCTACGGAGCTGCCCGGAAGGGCCTGCAGGGACTCCCTGTGGGGACCGCGGGACGGGGGCTGCTCCTGCTTTCCGGGGGCATTGATTCTCCGGTGGCCGGGTATATGATGGCCTCCCGGGGTATGGGTTTGGATGCGGTCTATTTCCATGCCTATCCCTACACCTCTGACCAGGCCCTCCAAAAAGTCCGGGACCTGGCCGCTCAAGTGGGCAGGTATGCCCTGGGGATCCGCCTCTATACCCTGAACCTCACCCCGGTTCAGGAGCGGATTCAAGCCCGCGCTCCTGAGCCCTGGCGTACGGTGCTGCTCCGCATGGCTATGATGGAAAGCGCGGAAAAACTCGCCCGATACCGGGGGGACAAGTGCCTTATCACCGGGGAAAGCCTCTCCCAGGTGGCAAGCCAAACCATTGAAAACATCAGCTGTACCGAAAGCCTGGTGAGCCTGCCGGTTCTCAGGCCCCTTATCGGTATGGATAAGGGTCAGATCATCCGTCTTGCAGAAAGGATAGGAACCTACCAAATCTCCATTCTGCCCTATCCGGATTGCTGCGTCCTTTTCAGCCC